>NZ_JBWJVM010000010.1:0-189255 GCF_056428985.1 Streptomyces sp. CA189
TCACCGTCCGAGTCCTGCAACGACTCCTCGCCCTGACCGCCGCGATCTGGCACAACCACAAGACCGGTGGACCCGTCATCCGATCACTGACCGCCTACGACCACTGACCTCGGAATCAATCATCTAGCGGGCGGCGCGACGTCACCGACGTCACCACCGTCGAAACGCGTACGGCCACGGCCACGGCCACGGCCCCCTTCCCCCGGAAACGGGCGACGGGGGCCGTGGCCGTACGAGGAGCCCTTGCCGTCGAACCGGTACACGCCCGAGCGGCTGCCGATGCGGAACGGTCGGGTTGCTGATGCGTCGGGCGGCCATGCTCCGGTGTGTGCCCCTCCGCTGCCGGTGGACCGGGGCCCGGACCGTTCCGGGCGCGGTGGGGCGCGAACCCCCGCCACGAACCCCGATCCGGGAGCGCCATGTCCGTCCACGCCTCCCTCCACCGGTCCGCCGAACTGTCCGGTCGGGGCCGCCTCGCGGCCTGCCGGGCCGGTGACGCGGCCTTCGCCGCCCCCCGTCGCGCGGTGTCGACGGCGCCGCTGCCCTGGCCCCACGAGGGCCAGGCGAGCGTGGAGGTGGAGGGGGTCGGCTCACTCGGTACGGTCGGCGAACAGCGGTCGGTGCCGATCGCGGGCATCACCAAGGTGATGACCGCCCACGTGGTCCTGCGGGAGCATCCGCTGGGCCCGCGGGAATCCGGGCCCGTGGTCCGTGTCGACCGGGCCGCCGCCCGCGAGGCCGGCTCCACGATCGAATCGGTCGTGCCCGTCGAGGAAGGGCAGGAGTTCTCCCTGCGGCAGCTCCTCGCCTACATGCTCATCCCCTCGGGCAACAACATCGCCAGGCTCCTCGCCCGCTGGACCGCCGGCTCCGAGACGGCCTTCGTCCGCCGGATGAACGCCGCCGCCGCGGACCTCGGCATGCACCGAACCAGGTTCACCGGCTCCTGCGGGATGGACATCGGGAACACCAGCACCGCCGGCGACCTGCTCGTCCTGGCCCGCACGGTCATGCGGAACGAGGTGTTCCGGAGCGTCGTCGCCACTCCCTCGGTCCGTCTGCCCGGGGACCGGGGCGAGGCGCGCACCACCAACCGGCTGCTCGGCCGGCACGGGGTCATCGGGCTGAAGACGGGCACCAGCACCCCCGGCCGGGGGCAACGTCCTGGGGGCCGCGTACACGGACGTCGGCGGCACGCGCAGGCTCGTCCTCGGCGTCGTCCTCGCGCAGCGGACCGGCTGCTCCCCGGTGCGCGCGCGGGCGGCGGTGTGGGCCCACAGCCGGCGACTCGTCGAAGCCGTCCATCGCGCCCCGCTCCGTCTGGCCGCGGTCGAGCGGGGTAGGCGGTCAGAAGGGGCGGACTCGGCCGAGGAGGCAGCCATGAGCGAGCAAGGACACGCGGAGCAGGTGCGCCCGAACCACCCCCGGGGTCACGACCCCCAGGGCCGCCGCCCCGAGTTGCTGCCCGACGAGGGTGCCATGGTCGATGAGCACGGGCGCCCGCCGGGAGTCCCTTCGCGGACGGGTACCGGTTCCAGCGCGCCTCCGGCCGATCCGGAGCGCGTCGAGCGGGCCGCCACCCGGTGAAGGTTGCGTTTCAGGGGCACGTGGGTCGACCATCGAATCAGGTCGGATCGGGGTCATGTCCCTGGGAACGCGGAGCGCGGAGCGGGAACCGGTCCCGGCGAGGTGAGGTGACCCCATGGGGAACGCTTTCGGAATCGCGACGATCTCCCGCGGCCGGACCGTGCACCTGATGCCCCAAGGGGAGCTGGACGAGGAGACGGGTGCCGCCTTCGACCGGCTCGGCACCGAACTCGGCGCCGACACCGAAGTGGTCATCTGCGACCTGCGTGGAGTGGGGTTCATGGACGTGTCCGGCCTGCACCACCTCCTCGACTTCGTCCGTACGGTGCAGGAGCGGGGCGTCCAGTTCCACGCCTGGCACTGGCAGCGACAGCCGACGAGCCTCCTGGCGCTGGTCGACGGCCTCCGACCGCCCGTCGCCGCGGAAGCGGGCGGCCGTGACGTGATGGCCGGGCTGCTGCGTCTGGACGTCGACGCGAGCGCCGACGCGGGGCGTGCCTGCGGCATGGACGTGGCGCGGCCGCCGAGTGTGGTGAACCCGCGTGGAGTGGGTACGCGCACCCATGTGGAAACCGTCCGTTCCCGGGCGGTCGTCACCGCCGATCCAGGCGGACGGGTCCGGGGAATCGAGACTGGAGGCCGCGGGAGCGGGGATGACTCTCCATCTGAGACAGCACAGCGATCTTGACGGGACGACCGCGGCCGCCACGGCCCGCGACCTCACCCGGCACTTCTTCGATGACGCCTCGCGCGGTGGCCGCTTCGTGGCACCCGAGGTCAAGGACACGACGCTGTTGCTCGTCAGTGAGCTCGTCACCAACGCGATCCGCCACACGGCGGACGGCTGCGTTCTCGACCTCGAACTGGAGCCCGACGAGATCGTGATCGACGTCACCGATTACAGCGACGCGGAGCCGCGCCTGAGGCCGCCCGATCTGGAGGGCGGCGGTGGATGGGGCTGGGCCCTGGTCCATCAGCTCGGCAGCGGCGTACGGATCCGGCACCGGCCGGGCGGCAAGACCATCCACACCGGTGTCCGCCTGCTCCCGCCGGAATGATCTCCAGACACGCCGGCCGGTCCGTGCGTGCGTACCGCCGCTCCGGGTAGGCGCCGGACGCGAGCGAGGGGGCGTACGGACGACCGCGGGCCGAAGGAGAGAACCGTGAAGGGGACGCACCAGAGCCAGCAGCAGACGGACCGTTCCGAAGGGACGGCGCGGACCTGCTGGGACGACTTCGAAGCCTTGCGCGGCCAGATGGACCGCCTGTTCCGGCAGCGGCCCCACCGCACCCCGCCGACGGAGGGGAGCGGCACCGCGGGCGAAGAGGGACGGAGGCGACTCGGATGAACGGACACATCGGCTCCGCGCGCTCGGGCGGCCCTGCCCGGGCCCTCGACCCGGTGTCGGCCGGGTGGCTGAACGCCCTGGCCGCCATCGAGCGCACACCCGCCCTGGATCCGGCCGTCCGCGTGCTCCAGCACGGGATCCGCGGGCTTCCGCTGGGCGCCGTACGCGACCTCCTGCGCGGCAGGCAGCTCGGGCATCCCCTGCATCCCGTGCTGGTCCAGCTCCCGGTCGGCTGCTGGCTGTCGGCCGGGGTGCTGGACGCGGTGCCCGGAGGACAGCCCGCCGCCGCGACGCTCACGGCGGTCGGCCTGGCGGGGGCCGGGCCGGCGGCCCTCGCCGGCTGGGTGGACTGGGCGGAGCTGCCGCCGGCGCGGGCCCGGGTCGGCCTGGCCCACGCCGTCTCGAACGTGGCCGTGATCGCCTGCTACACGATGTCCCTCTCGGCGAGGGTCCGAGGGCACGCGCTCAAGGGCCGGGGCTGGTCCGTCGCCGGTCTGGCGGCCCTCGCCGTGAGCGGTGCGCTGGGCGGACACGTGGCCCACGGACCGGACCCGGCCGGCGAACCGGCCGCGACATGACGGGCGGGACCCGACCCGAGCGCGGCGGGCGCGCGAGACGAGAGCGGTGGTGTGGTCATGGCGCGACCGGTGTGGGCGGGCGTGCTGACCTTCGGGCTGGTCAGCCTGCCCGTCGGCCTGTACACGGCGACCGACAGCCACACGATCCACTTCCATCAGCTGCAGCGCGGCACCTCGGACCGGGTCCGCAACAAGCGGGTCAACGAGCGCACCGGCGAGGAAGTGCCCTTCGAGGAGATCGTCAAGGGCTTCGACGACGGTGACGCGTACGTGCTCGTGGAGCCGGAGGAGCTGGACGAGATCGCGCCGGGCCGTTCCAAGTCGCTCGACATCGAGGGGTTCGTGGATCTGGCCGAGGTCGATCCGATCTTCTTCGACGCGACGTACTACCTGGCACCGAAGGACAAGGAGTACGGGAAGATCTACAGCCTCGTGGAGCAGGCCCTCGCCAAGGCGGAGAAGGCCGGGATCGCCCGGTTCGTGATGCGCAGCCACGAGTACCTCGTGGCCGTGAAGGCGGAGAACGGCCTGCTCACCTGCCACACGCTCCACTGGGCCGACGAGATCCGAGACCCCCGCAAGGAGATCGACTCCCTGCCGCGCAAGGCCAAGGCCTCGCAGAAGGAGTTGCGCATGGCCGAGCAGTTGGTCGAGGCGCTCGGCATGGAGTGGAAGCCCGAGGAGTTCCACGACACGTTCCGGGAGAAGGTCGCCGCTCTCATCAAGGCGAAGCGGGCGGGCGAGAGCGTGGAGAAGGCGGAGCCCGCGGCCGAGTCCACCAACGTGGTCGACCTCGCGGAGGCGCTGCGTGCCAGCGTCGAGCGGGCCACCGGCTCCCGGGGGAAGTCCGCGCGGCACGCGAAGAAGCGCGTCGGCGGGACGCCGGGGGCGGAGGAGTTGGCGGGCCTGACCAAGGCGGAGCTCTGCGAGAAGGCCGCGGCGGCCGGGATCCCGGGGCGCTCGACCATGACGCGCGACGCACTCCGCGACGCACTCCGCGACGCGCTCACCGGCTCCGCCACGGCCACCGGCTCCGGATCCCGTCGGGCGGCCTGACCCGGGGAGTACGGCAGCCGCGCCACCGCACGCACCACGAGTCGAACCGGCCGAAACCGGGCATGGCGCAGCGCGGCCCGGGCAGACGCCGGGATTGGGACGGACGAGAACGGGCAGGCGCCGCAGTGAGCAAGCCGTCTCCCACGAGCCGGAGTCACCATGACGAACGCAACCACCCCCACCGGCGCGCACGTACGGGCCGGGTCGCCGACCCGTCCGACCGGCTCGGGACCGAGCCCGGTGCCGCCCACCCGTCCCGTCCCCGGCGATCCGCACACGCCGAGGCCGATCCCGATGCCCCTTCCCGACCCGGAGCCGTCGCCCGAACCCCCGCCGTCGCCCCCGACCCGGTAAGCGGCGGCCCCTCCCGGACGTCGGCGCCGCCCGAGCCCCGCTCACCGCCCCGGGCCCGGGCGGCGCCGGCGCGTTCGTACGTCCGCGGGCAGGGGGGCTGCCCCCGGAGGGGTTCACCTGCCGATCGGGGGTAGGCGCCAGGGGTGAGTTACGTAAGTCCCGGCAAGGAGTACACCCGAGACGGCCGCTACCTCAGCACCCGGATCACCGCCGACGGGCGCAACGGCCACCGGATCGAGCCCGACCGCTACCGGCTGGTGGTCAGCCGGGCCTGTCCGTGGGCGAGCCGGGCGGTGATCGTACGCAGGCTCCTCGGGCTGGAGCGGGCCCTGCCGATGGCCGTCGCCGGACCCGTGCACGACGAGCGGAGCTGGACCTTCGACCTCGATCCCGGCGGGCGTGACCCGGTGCTCGGCATCGAGCGGCTGGAGGAGGCCTACCTCGCGCGTGATCCCGACTACGACCGGGGCATCACCGTGCCGGCGATCGTCGACGTCCCGACCGGCAAGGTGGTGACGAACGACTTCCCGCAGATCACGATCGACATGGCCGTGGAGTGGAAGCCGTACCACCGGCCCGGGGCGCCGGAGCTCTACCCGCCCGCGCTCCGGCCGCACATCGACGCCGTCAACGAAGTGGTCTACAAGGACGTCAACAACAGCGGTCTACGAGGCCGGGTTCGCCGGGACCCAGCGGGGCTACGCCGCGGCCTACGAACGGCTGTTCGCCCGGCTCGACTGGCTGTCCGTCCGGCTCGAACGGTCCCGCTACCTCGTCGGGGACACCATCACCGAAGCCGACGTACGGCTGTTCACCACACTCGTCCGGTTCGACGCCGTGTACCACGGGCACTTCAAGTGCAACCGTCACAAGCTGACGGAGCTGCCGGTGCTGTGGGCCTACGCGCGCGACCTGTTCCAGACCGCCGGCTTCGGCGACACCGTCGACTTCGACCACATCAAGCGGCACTACTACCTCGTGCACACCGACATCAACCCCACGGGAATCGTCCCGGCCGGGCCCGACCCGACGGCCTGGCACTCCGCGCACGGCCGCGCCGCTCTGGGCGGACGCCCGTTCGGCGACGGCACCGCACCCGGACCGGTCGCTCCCGAAGAGCGGGTCGGACAAGGCGCCGGGCACGGGTGAGGGCGAGCGCCCCGCGGGGCGCGCCCGGTGGGGGTGCGCACCCCGCGACATGATGCGCAGACCCGTGGGTAGACGCCGTCCGGAGAGACCCCTCGGGAACAGGCCCTTCAGGGAGGCGCGATGCCGAGCGATACGCAGGCGGGACGGGACGAGTCCACGGAGGAACGCGCCGACCGGCAGTGGCAGGAGCTCATCCAGGAGATCCGGGTCGCTCAGACGGGCGTGCAGATCCTGTTCGGATTCCTGCTCACGGTGGTCTTCAGCCCCGTCTTCGCGGGGCTCGCGCAGACCGAGAAGACGATCTACGTGGTGACCGTCGTCCTCGGCTCCCTGTCGACCGGCGCGCTGATCGGTCCGGTCGCGTTCCACCGCATCGTCTCGGGGCGCCGGATCAAGCCCGAGGCGGTCGCGTGGGCCGCCCGCCTGACGTTCACCGGCCTCATCCTGCTCCTGGCCACGAGCACCTCGGCCCTGCTCCTCGTCCTGAGGGTCGCGACCGAGAACGCCCTCGCGCCGTGGCTCGTGGGGGGAGTGTTCGCCTGGTACGTGCTCTGCTGGTTCGTGCTGCCCCTGTGGGCCCGGATCCGCTACACCTCCAAGCGCTGACGGGGAGCGTCGGCACGCTCAGCCCGCTGCGGCGAGCTGCTCCTCCGCCGCGCTGATGGCTTCATAGGCGCTGGGCCGGCCCATGAGCACGCACAGGGTGTACGCGGTGTCGTCCATGGCCCGGATGGCCGCGGGGTCCTGGGGCGAGGCCGCGAGGCGGGCCTGGCATCCGCGCAGCCGCGTCAGGACCTCCTCGGTCCGGGCGGGATTCGGTGCGATCCCCGCCCCACGGGGCCCCGCTGCCGGTCCGCGGGACCGGGCGGTTTCGACGGCTCGGCGCACGGCGCGTTCGAGGCGGGCGGGCAGCTCGGTCCCGTACGCGGTGGCGGTCAGCGCGGCTGCCAGGTCTTGGGGGGCGACGTCGGCCAGGTCGGCGGCCGTCGCGAGGATGCGCTGCGCGTCGCGGGCCGAGCACGGGGTCGTGGCCATCAGCATCCCGACGGCCCAAGTGCCCGTCGGCACGGCGACCGGGTGGGGTGTCCCGGCGGCGGACGGGGCCTGTCGGGTCGGCGGAGTGGGTTCTCCGGGTGTCGGCACGAGGTTCCTCCGGTCCGGGGCGGCGGGTGCGGTGCGGTGGTCCGCGTAGGGAAGGTACGCCCGCCGTCTGACCACGGGCCGCGCGGCGCGCTGGTTCAGGGCTCGAACAGGTGCCGTGACCCGTGAGGCCGACGCGGAGCCGGGACGGCCGACGCCGCGGCCGTGTCCGTCAGGGCCGTCCGTTCCCGAACCGCTCCACGATCGCCGCGCAGAAGGCGTCGAGGTCGTCCGGTTTGCGGCTGGTGACGAGCGTCGCGGGCGCGGCTTCGCAGACGCGCAGGGGTTCGTCCACCCAGGTGCCCCCGGCGTTGCGGATGTCGGTGGCCAGGCTCGGCCACGAGGTCAGCGTGCGGCCCCGGACGACGTCCGCCTCCACCAGCATCCACGGCGCGTGACAGATCGCCGCGACGGGCTTGCCCGCCTCGAAGAAGCTACGGGTGAACCCGACGGCCCGCTCGTCCAGGCGCAGGGCGTCGGGGTTGGCCAGCCCGCCGGGCAGGACGAGGGCGTCGAAGGCGTCCGCGGTGTCGCCCGCGAGGATGTGGTCGACGGGGAAGCTGCCGGCCTTGTCCAGATGGCGGTAGGCGCGGACCCGGCCCGGTCCCGTCGAGACCAGCTGCGGATTCCAGCCGGCCCGCTCGACGGCCTTCCAGGGCTCCGTGAGTTCGATCTCCTCCACGCCCTCGGGCGCGGTCAGAAAGGCGATGCGCACCGGACTCGCCTCCTTCAGTCGGGGGGTTCGGGCACGACGGGCCGTTCGCCGGGCGAGGGCTGCTCCGGAGCCGGTCGCGGGTCGCCGGGCTCCGGGCCGGGGCGCGCGGGCACGGGATCGCGAGGTAGTGGATCAGGCCCTTCCGGCGTGGGTCCGGGGCCCTCGGGCCGCGGTTCGGTGGTCCGGTCCATGCGCCTCACCTCCGGGTTCCGTCCCGTGGACCTCCCACGGGGTCCGTGCGTGCGGGACCGGCCGCACGCCCGGCGCCTGCCCCCTCCCGCGCTCCCCAATCCACCCCGGCCGGGGTGCCGGGCCGGGGTGTCGGGCGGGGCCCCTCAGACCGCGGCCACGGCCTCGACCAGGCTGTCCACGACCCGGCTGAGCCGTCCGTCACGCCGGTACGCGGCCCGTTGCCGTGCCGCCCCGTTTCCCTCGGTCCGGACCTCGTCGAGCAGGTCGTCGACGAGGGCGGCGTCGCCCGACGCCGCGAGCCCCGGGGCCGCGCGTTCCCGTAGCCGGGAGACCAGGGTCCAGGCGGGCACCGGGACGCCGCTGACGGGGTCGAGGCCGTTGCCGTGCAGGCCGTGGGCGGCCGCGAGCCGGTGGGCTTCGCGGAGCCTCGCCGAATGTGGCTCGGGGGCCCCTGCGCCCTCGGCCGCCTCCATGCGCAGGGTGGCGGCGAGGCCCCGTACCAGCACGGCCAGGAGGACGACGGCATCGATCCGGGCGTTCACGTCGGCGACGCGGATCTCCAGCGTCGGCACGTGCTCGGACGGGCGGGCGTACCAGTAGATCATCCCCCGGTCCAGTACCGTGCCGCTGCGTACCAGCTCGTCGGCGCAGTGCTCGTACGAGGCCTCGTCGAGGACCGGGGCGGGTCCGACGGTGGGCCAGCGGGCGTGCTCCACGGCGCGCCAACTGGCGTAACCGGAGTCCCTGCCCCGGTCGAAGGGGGAGTTGGCCGCGAGGGACTGGAGCACGGGCAGCCACGGACGCATCCGGTTCGCGAGGTCGAGGGCCTGCGCCCGGCAGTCGATGCCGATGTGGATGTGGCAGCCGCAGACCGCCTGGTCGTAGTCGCCGAGGACCCAGGCGAAGCGCGACTCCATCCTGCGGTAGCGCTCGTTGCGGGTGACCGTCAGGGGATGCTCGGGCGGTACGACGGGGGTGCCGGCGGCCAGCAGCAGGCACTCCTCGGCGGCCGCGGCACGGATCACCTCGGCCCGGAGCCGGGACAGCTCGGCCCGGAGCGCCGCGGCGCTCGTGGTGGGGTTGGTGCACACCTCGACCTGGGCGGTGAAGAACTCCGGCTGGACCAGCGGGCCGAGTGCGTGCGCCGCGGCTTCTATGACCCGGGGGCCGCGCCCCACCGGGGCCCGGCTGCCGCGGTCGACGAGCAGGAACTCCTCCTCGACGCCCATCGTCAAGGCCCGGACCCGTCCGGACGCGGCTGCGGATGTGGCTGCGGATGTGGATACGGTCAGTGACATCGAAGGCCCCTCCGTGGATCGAGGCGGATCAGCCGGTCGATCGGGCCTCGGCGTCCCGGGGCTGATGAAGGGCACCTACCCCTCGGAGCGCGGCTCACGCAGGGGACCCGTGACGGCGGGGACCGGGGTGGCTTACGGGGTCCGGCCGCGCGGCCGTCAGCGGTCAGCGGTCAGTCGTACTCCGGGACGAACGGCAGGTAGTCCCGGTCCTGGACGGACGGGATCACCGTGTAGCTGGCCTCGGGAAGCTCGTTCCACACGCCGGGCAGGTCCCCCAGCGGTTCGGAGACCACGATGCGCGAGGCGTCGGAGATCTCGCGGAGGTACTCCACCTCGGGGTGGAGGTGGCGGACGGTCTCGGCGCGGCTGCTGTAGAAGAGCGACCGGGAGGCACCCTGGCTGGAATAGCGGAACGCCCAGAGCCGCTCGCCGTCGCTGATGGCCAGGGTCATCTGGAGCGGTTCCGCGACACCGTGCTCCTTCCCGAGCCGCTCCACGAGCCCGGCCATCCTGGCCACCGCCCCGGGGACGTCCTGGTCGAGCCCGAAGGTCACCGCCAGGTAGAACATCACCTCGGAGTCGGTGGACCCCTCGATGGACGAGAAGAGCGCCGGGTCGACGGCCAGACAGAGGTCGCGCTGAAGCCGGTGGAAGTCCGCGATGGCCCCGTTGTGCATCCACAGCCACCGGCCGTGGCGGAACGGGTGGCAGTTGGTCTGCTGGACGGCCGAGCCCGTCGAGGCGCGCACGTGCGCGAAGAACAGGTGCGAACGTACGTGGGCCGCGAGCTCGCGCAGATTGCGGTTGTTCCAAGCCGGGGCGATGTCCCGGAAGACCGCCGGTGTGCCGTCCCCGTTCCCGCTGTACCAGCCGAGTCCGAAGCCGTCGCCGTTCGTCGTCTCGACGCCCATCCGGGCATGGAGGCTCTGGTTGATGAGCGAGTGCTCCGGACGGTAGAGTACGGCGTCGAGCAGCATGGGCGAACCCGAGTAGGCGAGCCACCGGCACATGCGCAACCATCCCTTTCGCGGCCTCATTCCGAGCCTAACCCCGCGGCAGTCGGCCGCCACCGCGGCGGCGGCCGACTGCCGCTCAGCAGATCCGCGGAAGTTGCTCCCCGATCGGCAGGTCCACCACGCGGGTGCCGCCCAGCCGGGTGCGGGCCACGACCATGCCCGGGTGGGCCTCCACCGCCTCGCCGATGACGGTCGCCCCGCGGCCCAGCGGATGCGCCCGCATCGCGTCGAGGACGGCCTCGGCGTGCTCGCGCGGTACGAAGGCCACGAGCTTGCCCTCGTTGGCCACGTAGAACGGGTCCAGGCCGAGGATCGAGCAGGTGTTGGCGACGGCGGGCGGTACGGGCACCTCGGCCTCGTGGACGAGGACGCCGGCTCCGGAGGCCGTGGCGATCTCGTTGAGCGCGGCGGCCAGACCGCCGCGCGTCGGGTCGCGCAGGACGTGCAGGTCCGGGGTGACCGCGAGCATGCTCCGTACGAGGCCCCCCAGCGGCGCGCAGTCGCTCTCCACGTCCACCCCGAACTCCAGGCCTTCGCGGACGCTCATGATGGCCACGCCGTGCAGACCGATGTCCCCGCTGACGATCACCACGTCGCCCGGGACGACCCGCTGCGCGCGCAGGTCCACCCCCGCCGGGATGATGCCGATGCCCGCGGTGTTGATGTAGACGCCGTCCCCGTGCCCGCTCTCCACGACCTTGGTGTCCCCGGTGACCACCTCCACGCCCGCGGCCCGCGCCGCGTCGCCCATCGCCCGGGCGACCCGCGCGACGACGGACATCTCGACGCCCTCCTCCAGGATGAACCCGCAGGAGAGGTAGGCCGGTTCGGCCCCCGACATGGCCAGGTCGTTGACCGTGCCGTTGACCGCGAGGTCGCCGATGGAGCCGCCGGGGAAGAACAGCGGGCGCACGACGTAGGAGTCCGTGGAGAAGGCCAGCCGCACGCCCCCGAGGGAGAGCGCGGCGGAGTCCCCGAGCTGGGCGAGGGCGGTGCCGCCGAACTCCGGGAGGAAGAGGTGCTCGACGAGCTCGGCGGACAGGGCGCCGCCGCCGCCGTGGCCCATCACCACCCGCGGATGGTCGCGCAGCGGTGCCGGGCAGGTCCAGCCGGTGATGTCCAGTGGCGCGGTCTCAGCCAACGGGGCTCGCCTCCAGTGGCGTCGCAGGAGAGGCCGGCGCGGCCTGGAGGTCGAGCCGGCGGTAGAGGTAGTACGCGGCGCAGGCGCCTTCGCTGGAGACCATCGTGGCGCCGAGGGGGTTGCGCGGCGTGCACAATGTGCCGAAGGCCTCGCACTCGTGCGGTTTGATGAGTCCCTGGAGCACCTCGCCGCTACGGCACTCGGCCGGCTCCTGCGTGGTGATCCCGGTGACCGAGAAGCGGTGCTCGGCGTCGAACTCCCGGTAGCGCTCCGACAGGCGCCAGCCGCTGTCCGGGATGACCCCGATCCCGCGCCAGGCCCGGTCCGTGACCTCGAAGACGTCTTCCAGCATGGCGAGGGCGGCTGGGTTCCCCTCCGGCCGGACGGCGCGCTCGTAGGCGTTCTCCACGGTGTGCTCGCCCCGTTCGAGCTGGAGCACGGTCCGCCGTACCCCTTCGAGGATGTCCAGCGGCTCGAACCCCGTCACCACGATCGGCACCCGGTACCGGGCAGCGAGCTCCGGGTACTCCGCCATCCCCATCACGCTGCACACGTGCCCCGCGGCGAGGAAGCCCTGCACCCGGCAGCTCGGGGAGCGCATGATGGCCTCGATGGCCGGGGGAACCCGTACGTGGGAGACCAGCAGGCTGAAGTTGGGGATCCCCAACCGCTTCGCCTGATGGACCGTCATCGCGTTCGGCGGGGCCGTGGTCTCGAAGCCGATGCCGAAGAACACCACCTCCCGGTCGGGGTTCTGCCGGGCGATGGTCAGGGCGTCGAGCGGGGAGTAGACCACCCGCACGTCGCCGCCCTCGCTGCGGACCCGGAACAGGTCGCGGCCGGTCCCGGGCACCCGGAGCATGTCTCCGAAGGAGCAGAAGATCACGCCCGGCCGGGAGGCGATCTCCAGTGCCTTGTCGATGACCTCCAGCGGGGTGACGCAGACGGGACAACCAGGACCGTGGATCAACTCCACCTGATCCGGGAGTAGTTGGTCGATCCCGTGCCGGATGATGGTGTGGGTCTGGCCGCCGCACACCTCCATCAGCGCCCAGGGCCGCGTCACCGTGGAGTGGATCTCGTCCAGGAGCCGCCGCGCGAGGGCGGGATCCTGGAACTCGTCGATGTACTTCACCGGGGGCCTCCCTCGCCGCTCTCGCCGCCGTCGGCGGCCAGCTCCCATGGGTCTCCGAACTCCTCCTGGAGCATGCCGAGTTCGGCGAACAGTTCAAGGGTCTGCTTGGCGGACTCCTCGTCCAGGCGCTGCAGGGCGAATCCCACGTGCACGATGGCGTACTCGCCGACCTGGAGGTCCGGCAGGTACTCCAGGCACACCTCCTTCTGTACGCCGCCGAAGTCGACCGTGGCCATGCGGGTGCCGTCCTTCTCCGCGATGTCAAGCACTCTGCCGGGTACGGCCAAGCACATGGGCCTCTCCTCGCTGTGGGGGGTCGGTGGCGCCGTGGGCGGCCGCCACCATGAGCTGGCCGAGTGCCAGCCCGCCGTCGTTCGGCGGGACCTGGCGGTGCCGCAGTACGGTGAAGCCGCGCTCGCGCAGCGCGCGGGCGCAGGCCGAGGACAGCAGGGTGTTGGCGAAGACCCCGCCGGTCAGCGCCACCGTGTCCAGCCCGTGCCGTTCGCGGGCCAGGACGCACAGTCCGGCGACGAGCGCGGTCGCGCCGGCGTGGAACCGGGCCGCGACCACGGACGGATCCGCGCCCGCCCGCAGGTCGGCCACCACCGCTGCCAGCAAGGGCGCCGGGTCCGCGGTGACGGGGCCTTCGAGGCCGGGCGCCGGGAGGTCGAGGGCGAAGCCGTACGCGTCGGGGCCGGGATCCGCGGCCGCCTCTCCCGCCGCCCGCAGTGCGGCGGACTCCAGCTCCATGGCGGCCTGGGCCTCGTACCCGGAGCGCTGGCAGATGCCCGCCAGGGAGGACACGGCGTCGAAGAGCCGCCCCATGCTGGAGGTCGGCACACAGTTCAGGCCCAGCTCCAACTGCCGGGACAGGAGCCGGAATTCCTCCTCCGGGCAGCTGCTCGCACACGGCAGGTCCGGATCCCAGGGGATGCCCGCGGCCTGCAGGTGGGACAGGGCCATGCGGTACGGCCGGTGCACCGCGGCGTCGCCGCCCGGCAGCGGCACGTACGCGAGGTGGGCGAAGCGGGTGTACCCGGCGTAGTCGGCGAGGAGCACCTCGCCGCCCCACACCGCGCCGTCGTCACCGTAGCCGGTGCCGTCGAACGCGACGCCGATCACCCGGCGGCCGCCGTCCAGGCCGTGTTCGGCCAGCGCGGAGGCGATGTGCGCGTGGTGGTGCTGGACGCGTACGAGCGGCCGGCCCCCCGTGGTGCGGGCCGCCCACCGGCCCGACCGGTACCCGGGATGCCGGTCGGTGGCCAGCAGGACGGGAGACACTCCGGTGATGGATTCCAGTTGCCGTTCGGCACGCTCGAACGCGACGTGGGTGGCCACGTCGTCCATGTCCCCGATGTGCGCCGACAGCCAGGCCCGGCGGCCCTCCCCGAGACAGAGGGCGTTCTTCAGATCGCCCCCCGTCGCCAGCGTGGCGGGAACCGGCAGCGGCAGCGCCACCGGCAGTGGGGCGTAGCCGCGCGAGCGCCGGACCAGCAGCGGGGCACCGTCGCATACCCGCACCACGGAGTCGTCGCACGGAACGTGGATGGGCCGGTCGTGCGTGAGCCAGCCGTCCGCGAGGCCGGCCAGCCGCTCCAGGGCCTCGTCCTCGCCGGTGACGATGGGCTCACCCGCGAGGTTCCCGCTGGTCATGACGAGCAGTCCGGGCCCCGGGGGATCGCCCGGCAGCCCGAACAGCAGCTGGTGGAGAGGGGTGTACGGGAGCATGACGCCGAGGTCGGGGCTGCGCGGCGCGACCTCTTCCGCCGGTCCGGCGACGCCGGCGCGCCTGCGGAGCAGCACGATGGGGCGGACGCTCCCGGTGAGCAGCGCGCGCTCCTCGGGGCCGATGTGCGCCAGCCGCTCCGCCTCGGTGAGGTCGCGTGCCATCACGGCGAAGGGCTTGTCACCGCGGGACTTGCGCCGCCGCAGCTCCGCCACGGCTCCCGGACGGGTGGCATCGCAGGCCAGGTGGTAGCCGCCGAGCCCCTTGACCGCCAGGATCGCGCCCCGGGCCAGCAGCCGCCGGGCCCCGGCGACCGGATCCGTCCCGGTGAGCTCGTACGGGGCCCGCCCGCCCGCGGCGACCAGCAGCCGCAGCCGGGGCCCGCAGGCCGGGCAGGCCACGGGCTGGGCGTGGAAGCGGCGGTCGGCCGGATCGGCGTACTCGCGGGCGCAGTCGGGGCACATCGGGAAGCCGGCCATGGTCGTGTGGGCGCGGTCGTAGGGCAGTCCGGTGACGATGGTGAAGCGGGGGCCGCAGTGCGTGCACGTGATGAAGGGGTGGCGGTGGCGGCGGTCGGCCGGATCCGCCAGCTCCGCGAGGCAGGCGGCGCACGTGGCCGTGTCCGGGGAGACCAGGGTCCGGACCGGGCCGCCGCTCCGGGAGGCGATGATCGCGAATCCGGCGCCGCCGACCACCGGGACCTCGCAGTGGTCCACGGCGTCCACCACGGCCAGCGGGGGCGCGTCGGCCGCGAGGCGCTCGCAGAACGCCGAGACGGCGGCGGGAGCACCCTCGACCTCGGTCACCACGCCCTCCGGGGTGTTGGTGACGTGCCCGGCCAGGCCGAGCCCGGTCGCCCGGGCGTAGACGTACGGCCGGAAGCCGACGCCCTGGACCACGCCCTGGACGGTGACCCGGCGGCGCTGTACGGACTCCATCAGCGGGTCTGCCCCCACGCCGGCGCCGGTGCGGGGGGCGGCATCGGAGCGTGCCCCTGGTCGCGGCCCGCGGCGTGAGCGTGCCCGTGGTCGTGGCCCGGCCCGTGCGCGTGGCCGTGGCCGTCGCCGTCGCCGGATCCGTGGCTGTGTCCGTCGCCGTCGCCGTCGCCGTCGCCGTGTGCGTGTGCGTGTCCGTGTGCGTGGCCGTGTCCGTCACCGGCGCCCTGCGCCGGAGCGCAGCCGCGGGCCATCACCGGGATGTGCGCAGCCGCCCCCGCTCCGACCGCCCGTGCCCGCTCCAGCAGGAGGCCCACGCCCTCGCCCGTGCGGGCCGACGTGAGTGCCACCTCCACCCCGGGATTGACCCGCTGGACGTTCGCGCGGAAGGCCGCCTCGTCGAACTCGACGGCCCGGGCGATGTCGGTCTTGGTGATGACGACGAGCTGGGCCAGCCCGAAGGCCGTCGGGTACTTCAGCGGCTTGTCCTCGCCCTCGGTCACCGACGCGAGGACCACGCGCAGCGACTCCCCGAGATCGTACGAGGCCGGGCAGACCAGGTTGCCGACGTTCTCGACGAAGAGCAGCCGCGTCTCCTCGGGCAGCCAGCCGTGCAGGTGGCGGCCCAGCATCGCGGCTTCCAGATGACAGAGCCCGTCGGTGAGCACCTGCTTGACCGGCGCGCCCGAACGGGCCAGCCGTACCGCGTCGTTCTCGGTGGCCAGGTCCGCGGTCAGGGCGGCCACGGCCACCCCCCGTTCCCTCGCGAGCAGCAGTTCCCGCTCCAGGAGCGCGGTCTTGCCGCTGCCCGGACTGGACAGCATGTTGACCACCGTCGTGCCGCGGGAGGCGAGTTCGGCGCGCAGGGCCTGCGCGGCCCCGTCGTTCTTGGCGAGTACCGCCTGTTGCAGGTCGACCACTCGGCACATGGGTCAGGCCTCCTCGGAGATCGGTGCGCGGCTGGGGACCGCGGCGGCCTCGGCGGCCCGCGCGTCCTCCCAGGTGACGGTCAGGATGCGCAGCTCGCGTCCCGAGAGCAGCTCCACCTCCGTGGCCCGTCCACAGCCGGGGCAGCACAGTTCGGGAGGCATTCCCACGGCCCATTCGCCCGTGCAGGCAGCGCAGCGGGCGCGGGCCTCGACGGGGCGGACGACGAGCTCGGCGCCCTCCAGGACGGTTCCGGCGCAGGCCAGTTCGAAGCAGAAGGCGAGTGCATCCGGGACCACCCCGGCCAACTCGCCTACGTGGAGCTCCACTCTGCTCACGGCACCGCCGGCCTCCGGGGCCGCCTCTTCCACCTGACCCACGACGGCCATGGCGATCGACATCTCGTGCATCGGCTTCCGTCTCCGTCCTGCCGGGGCTCATTACACCGGCAGGACCGGGGCGGCACGGCCGGGCACGCCGAGGGCCCGTACGCCCCGTACTCCATTCGGAGGCCGGGGCGTACGGTTCACATGCGGCGGATGCGCAGGTAGCGCCTGATGTCGGGCAGGACCTGCTTGAGGACGGCGACCAGGGCCAGGGCGGCGGCTCCGCCGACGACTGCCTTCTTCACGGTGTGCTCCTCAGTTCTCGGCGGTTCGGGTCGCCCGGTCCGGGCGCGTACGGCTCCTCCTGGCGGACCAGGTCCAGGAGCGCGCGCACGGCCTCCGGCACCGCGTCGGCCACGGGCGCACTCAGCCCGATGCCCTCCTCGACGCAGGCGGGTTCGCATCCCAGGACCAGTACGCGACGGGGTGCTTCGGCGCCGGTCCCGGCGCACAGGGTGTCCAGCAGGGCGAGGACGGTGGCCGGAGACATGTCGTGGCCGTCGAGAGCGGCCCGGCCCGGGGGAGCGCCCACGTCCTCGGTAGCGCCCACGTCCTCCTCGCCGACCTCGATCAGGTACAGGGTGCCGGGCGCCCCGCCGCGCGCGGTGGCGTCGACGAGGACGGCCGTGTCGTAGCCGTCCAGCAACTGGTAGGCCAGGTGGACCCCGCGCACTCCGAAGTCCACCGCCTCCACGCCCTGCGGCAGCGGGTGCGCCGTCAGGGCCCGCAGGGTCTCCACGCCGAAGCCGTCGTCGCCGAGGAAGACGTTGCCGATGCCCGCGATCAGGGTGCGGCCGCTCACGCCCGCTCCCCGGGGGTGACCTCGTCCGGCTGGAAGTACAGGAACCTGCCCTGTTCCCGGCGGATGTCGGCGCCGGGGTCGCCCTCCACGGTGACGGCCAGGTGCACACCCCCGTCGACATCGTGCAGGACGGCCTCCACCCGGGCGGCGCGGCCCTGGAGGAACAGGTCCTGGGCGTCGGTCCGCCGCAGCCCCGGGCGCAGCACCACACGGCTTCCGACGCCCACCCGGACTCCGTCGACCGTCACGTGCTCGGGGACGGGTGCCGCGGAGTCCGCCCCGGCGGGGTCCCACCAGGGCGTCTCGGGCCGGAACAGGGCGTCGGGGTCCGCGGAGCCGGTCTCGCCGGTGATGTCGCGCAGGCCCCGTACGGCCCCGTGCAGCCGTTCCAGTACCTCGGGCGGCATCGAATCGGCCAGCTCGATCACGGCGGCCGCCCGGGGATCCGTCCCGCGGGCCTCCCGCTTCTCCTGTTCGGTGAGGGCCGCGGTGCGCAGCGCCAGGATCTCGTCGATCTCGGTGGCGTCGTACATGGCCCCGGCGCTCTCGGGGGCGATGGCCGGGTGGTCCTCCAGGATGATGGGGGAGGACAGGACCACGTCCGTGCGGCCCGGCTCGCCCGCCAGCACCGGCCAGGTGTTCCGGTTCTCGCAGGTCGCCACCGCCCCCTTGGCCCACTCGGGCGGGTCGGTCATCGACAGGAAGGAACCGGAGTCCAGCGCCAGCAGGAGATGGGCGGCGACGAGGGAGCGGGGCAGCGCCTCCTCCCGGGTCGCGGACGGATCCGCCGGGGCCCACGGACTGGTGTTCTCCACCACGGCGGTGAGCTTCGACACCCGGTACGGGCCTTCGAGTTCGGCGGCGCGCAGGCGCAGCAGCCCGTCGATCCGCTCCGTACGCCGCACCAGGCGGCCGACCGTGCGTCCGTCGGCGTCGAGGACCGGCTCGACCTCCTCCCGGGCGGGACGGGAGACGGGGAAGACGGCCTCGGCTCCGGACAGTCCGGCCACGGCGACGGACACCTCGACCCGCTCCTCGGTCCCTTCGTCCCAGGGAACCAGGACGCGGTCGGCGAGCTGGAGTTCGGCGACCTCCTCGAACGTGCCGTCGGCGAGGGCCCGTTGGACCGTACGCCGCTGCGCGTGCAGGAAGCGCAGTTCCACGGAGAGCGTCGCCGCGCCCCGGGGCTCCAGCAGGATCTCCGTCCGCTGGAAGGAGTGCTCCCCGTGCGCGGGGGCCCAGGCGGGCGGCACGATCACGCCGAACTGCCAGCGCATCCGGTTCTTCGCCGCCGAGGCCCGGTAGGGGTAGAGGACGTACCCCTCGAAGAGGACGGCGTCGGCCACCTGCCGCGCCGTGGCGAAGCGGGAGTCCGGGGCGTCGGCGGGGGCGTGGGCGGTCGTGGTCATGGTGCCGTCCTCTCGGAGACGAGCGGCGGCGGCGCCCCCAGCCGGACCGGGCCGGGCTCAGGGCCGGCCGCGGTGTCCAGGAGGGTGCGCACGGTGGCCTCCCAGGAGGGGAGGGCGTGCCGCGAGCGGAAGGCGAGCAGCTCGGCCATCGTGTCGGCGGGCAGACGCAGCCAGCCGCACCCGGGGAAGTGCTGCTCGACCATCTCCCGCCATACGGCCACGGGCATCCGGTAGGCCGCCTCGCGGTCCCAGGGCACCGGTTCGACGTGGAAGCCGCCCGCCCCGGTGAACGCGGTCCCCGAGAACAGCATCAGCATCGGGACCTCACCGCCCTGGAGCGCGGCGAAGTACCGGGTCGCCGCGATGTCCATGTCGTAGCTGCACGGCACCACGAGGTCGACCTCGGTCTCCCCGGTGAAGCTCGGCACCATCACCGAGACCTGCGCGAACTGCACGGGTTGGAGGGTGGAGCCCCAGCGGGAGGGAGCGCCGAAGAGGTCGGCCAGGCCGTCCGCCTCGGCCGGGCCGTAGCGGCGCTTGGCGGGTTCGACGCGGAGCTGGCAGCGCAGGGCGACGGCGTGCACGCGCACCCCGGGCGAGGCGGTCAGCCGCAGCCGGAACACCAGGGTGGGTCCGGCGGCGTACGGATCGGCGCGCACCCCGGTGCAGGCGAAGGCGAAGTCCGTCACGGCCGCCCCGCTTCCACCGGATCCGGCGCGATCGCCCGGGCCCGCCGCTCCACCCGCTCGAAGAAGACGCGCAGCGCCTCCCGGGCCTCCGCGCCCCCGTCGAAGCCCTGCCAGAGCATCCGCATCCGGCCCACCAGCTCGTAGCAGATGTCGATGGGGACCAGGTGGCAGGTGGTACGGCCCTGCGCCCGGTGCAGCAGCAGCGCCTCCACGTCGGGTTCCAGCAGGGCGGCCAGCCGTCCGGCGCCGAGCACCTGCTGCCAGGTCTCCGGGTCGAGCTCGCTCTCGGTGGCCCCGGCGGGGCTGGGGTAGAGCGCGACCAGGCGGTCCAGTGCGGCGTTGCGGAAGAGGAAGGCCACCCCGACGGGGATCTGGAGGGCCTCCCAGGCGCCGTCGCCCAGCGGATGCGCCGGGTCGGTGAGGTAGCGGTCCGGCACGGCGCGGAACCGGCCGGCGGCCGCCCCCGGCCGGTCGAAGAGCAGCGCGCAGGCGGTGCAGGCGCAGACCAGGGCCCGCCGCTCGGTCTCCACGAGGTGGCGGTGGCCGTCCTCGGCGACGGGCACCCCGCACAGTTCGCAGGTCTCGGGGCGCGGCGGGCGCACGCCGGCGAACCGGCGCAGGCCGCGCGCGGCCGGGGCCGGCGCGCTCACCGCACCCGTGCCGGGGTCTGCGGGCGGGCGCCGATCTGCAGGAGGGCGGGTGTGGGGGCCGCCTTCTCCACCTCCACGGAGGTCACTTCGGGCGCGAAGGCCGCCAGGGCGTCCGCCACGCCCTGCGGTACGGCCGAGGAGCCGGCCTCCGCACCGCCGCAGCCGCAGCCGCCGGCGGCCGCGGGAACGCTCAGCCGCAGGACGCCGGAGGCCGGGTCGAAGCCGAGCAGCTCCACGGGCTCCGGTGCGGACCGCAGCGCCCGCCCGATCCGGACGCGCACGTCCTCGGGGTTCAGGTCGTGAAGGGCCAGCAGGCTCGCCACGAGCTCGTCGTCGAGCAGCGGGGCCAGGCCGTGGTCGCCGAGCCGTTCCGTGATCCGGGCGAGCCCGGCCCCGTAGAACTCCATGAGGCCCCGGACCAGTTCCTCGGCGGCGGCGCAGGCCGCCCGGTCGCCCGTGGCGGCGAGCCGGTCGAGCACCTCGTCCACCCGGCGCCCCGCCTCCCGGGCGTCCACCCGGGTTCCCGTGCGCGCGGCGCTCATCCGCCCAGTCCGCTCAGGCCGGTGGGCACGTGCATGGTCTTGACCGTCTTGCCGCCGCCCACGTACATGTGCACCCCGCACGGCAGGCACGGGTCGAAGCTGCGGACCGCCCGCATGATGTCGATGCCCTTGAAGTTCTCCGGGGTGTTCTCCTCGAAGATGGGGGTGTTCTGCACGGCGTCCTCGTACGGTCCCGGGGTGCCGAAGGTGTCCCGGGTGCTGGCGTTCCACGGGGTCGGCGGATAGGGGTGGTAGTTGGCGATCTTCCCGTCGCGGATCACCATGTGGTGCGACAGGACGCCCCGGACGGCCTCGGTGAAGCCGACGCCGACCGCTTGGTCCGGCACCTCGAACTTCTCCCAGGTCTGGGTGCGTCCGGCGCGCACCTCCGCGAGCCCCTTCTCGGCGCAGTGCAGGGCGATGGCCGCGGCGTAGGCCTGGAAGTAGGTACGGGCCCGGTTGCGCTCCAGGGCGTTGCTCCACTTGGGGATCTGCCACTCGAAGGTCGTCTCGGGCTTGGTCATGGTCTTCGGCAGGTTGATGACCACGCTGTGCCCGGTGGCCTTGACGTAGCCCACGTCGACCAGCCCGGACAGCGCGGTGGACCAGAGCCGGGCGATGGGGCCGCCGCCGGTGTCGAGCGCCAGGTGGTCCTTGCCGTCGAACCAGCGGGGCGACATCACCCAGCTGTACTTGTCGTCGAAGTTGCGCTTCTGCGGAGCCGGGATGGTGTGCTGGTTCCACGGGTGGCGCGGGTCCACCGGGTTGCCGAGCGGGTCGTGCGTGACGAACTGCTCCTGCCCCTGCCAGTCGTCGTAGTACGAGCTGCCCAGCAGGATGCGGATGCCCAGGTTGATCTCGGTGAGGTCGTTGGTGACCAGTTTGCCGTCCACCACCACGCCCGGGGTGACGAACATCTTCCGTCCCCAGTCGGTCATGTTGGCGTACGTGAAGTCGCAGTACTCGGGGTCGTTGAGGGCGCCCCAGCAGCCCAACAGGACGCGCCGGCGGCCGACTTCCTCGTAGCCGGGCAGGGCCTCGTAGAAGAAGTCGAACAGGTCGTCGTGCAGGGGCACCACCTTCTTCATGAACTCCACGTACCGCATCAGGCGGCTCATGTAGTCGGTGAAGAGCTGGACCGACGCGATGGTTCCCACACCGCCCGGGTAGAGCGTGGAGGGGTGCACGTGGCGCCCCTCCATCAGGCAGAACATCTCCCGTGTGTAGCGGCTGACTTGGAGGGCCTCGCGGTAGAACTCGCCCTCGATGGGGTTGAGCGAGCGCATGATGTCCGCGATGGTGCGGTAGCCGTGCTCGCCCGCGTGCGGGGCCGGTGTCCGCTCGGCCAGCTCCAGGACCCCGGGGTTGGTCTCGCGGACCATCTTCTCGCAGTAGTCGACCCCGACCAGGTTCTCCTGGAAGATGTTGTGGTCGAACATGTACTCCGCGGACTCGCCGAGGTTGATGATCCATTCGGCGAGGTGCGGAGGCTTCACCCCGTAGGCCATGTTCTGGGCGTACACGGAGCAGGTCGCGTGGTTGTCGCCGCAGATCCCGCAGATGCGGCTGGTGATGAAGTGCGCGTCACGAGGGTCCTTGCCGCGCATGAAGACGCTGTACCCACGGAAGACCGACGAGGTGCTGTAGCACTCGGCGACCCGCTTCTGCTTGAAGTCGATCTTCGTGTGGATGCCGAGACTGCCCACGATCCGGGTGATCGGATCCCATGCCATCTCGACCAGGCCGCTGCCGTCGCCGGCCGCCTTCGTCTTCGGTTCCATCGTGTCTGCCGTGACCCTTCATCAGCGCGGGTGGAGGAGGTGTGCGGAGCGGGCGGGTGACCGTCGGGCCGGGGTTCACCAGGGCGGGCGGTAGCCCGTCGTCAGCTTCTCGCCGGAGTGGCGCCACTTGGGCTCCTGGTCGACGGTGTGCAGGGTGATCGCCCGGAGCCTGCGGATCAGCGCGCCGTACGCGCCGCTGGCCTTGGTGGAGACCGTCGCGCCCGGCGGCTTGTCCATGAACGGCATGAACTTGTCCGGGAAGCCCGGCATCGTGCAGGCGATGCAGATGCCGCCCACGTTCGGACAGCCGCCGATGCCGTTCATCCAGCCGCGCTTGGGCACGTTGCACTTGACCACCGGACCCCAACAGCCGATCTTCACCAGGCACTTGGGAGAGTCGTAGGTCTCCGCGAACTCGCCCTGCTCGTAGTAGCCGGCCCGGTCGCAGCCCTCGTGCACCGTGTTGCCGAACAGCCACGTGGGCCGCAGCTTGTCGTCCAGCGGGATCATCGGGGCGGAGCCGGCCGCCTGGTAGAGCAGGTAGGTCAGGGTCTCCGAGAAGTTGTCCGGCTGGATCGGACAGCCCGGCACGCACACGATCGGGATCCCGGCGTGCGACTTCCAGTCCCAGCCCAGGTAGTCGGGCAGGCCCATGGCGCCGGTCGGGTTGCCCTCCATCGCGTGGATGCCGCCGTACGTGGCGCAGGTGCCGATCGCCACCACGGCGAGGGCCTTGGGCGCCAGCCGGTCGATCCACTCGCTGGTGGTGATGGGCTGCCCGGTCGCCGGATCGTCGCCGAACCCGCACCAGTAGCCCTCGGCCTTGATCTTCTCGTTGGGGATGGAGCCCTCGACCACCAGCACGAAGGGGTCGATCTCGCCGCGCTCGCCCTTGAAGAACCACTCGATGAACGTGTCCGCGCCGCCGACGGGACCGCACTCGAAATCGATCAGCGGCCAGTGCACGGCGATCCGGGGCAGCCCCGGGAGCGTCCCCGTCACGATCTCCTCGATGCTCGGCTGCATCGCGGCGGTCAGGGACACGGAGTCGCCGTCACAGCTCAGGCCCGCGTTGATCCAGAGGATGTGGATCAGCGGATCGTCCGCCGCGGGGTTGTCCGCTGCCGGGTCGTCTGCCGCCGGGGCCGGCGTTGCTGCGTCCATGCGGAGGCCTCCTTGGGGAGGGGGAGGGAGAGGAGCGGCGGCGGTCGGGCCCGCAGGGGAGGCCCGTCACCGCGGGGGGCTCATCGGCCCCACCTTTCTTGCTAGCACCCGCCGGGGTCCGGTGCCCCGTCATGTACACCCGGTCCGGTGACGGGGTCCGGCCGCGCGGACGGCGGCGCACCGTGCCGGGCCGGTACGGCGCGCGCGAGGAGCGGCGGGGTCGCGCCGGGCCGCTCCTTGCGTACGAAGGCCCGCCGCAGCGCGTGGTACGGGGAATCAGGGTCGAAGAAGGTCCGCCGCATCCGCTCCAGCTCGGCCGCCCGGTAGGCGGCCAGCGGGCGCCGCGCCTCGTCGAGCTCACGGCGCGCCTTCTTCGCGGCGATCCGGGAGCCGGTGGCCGGGTGGCCGGCGAGCCGCGCGGCGAGCGCCGAAGCCCGGTCCGCGAAGTCCCCGGGCGGGCAGTCGACCGTACGGTCCACCAGACCGAGCCGCCGGGCCGCCGCGGCGCTCAGCGGCAGGGCCTCCGCGGCCAGGTGTTCCGCACCTGCCGAGCCGATCCGGCGCGGCAGGGTGTACGTCCAGAACTCCGATCCGTACAGGCCCATCAGCCGGTAGTGCGGATTGAGGACCACGCCGGAGCGGCACCACACCTCGTCGGCGGCGAGGGCCAGCATGGCTCCTCCGGCGGCCGCGTTGCCCCCCAGCGCGGAGATCACGAGCCGGTCGGTGGTGGTCAGGACGGCCTCCACCAGGTCGTCCATGGCGTTGATGTTGGCCCAGGACTCCTCGGCGGGATCGGGCGCGGCCTCGATCACGCCGAGGTGGATGCCGTTGGAGAAGAAGTCCCGGCCGCCGCCGAGCACGAGCACCGAGGTGGGGCGGGTGCACGCCGCGCGGTAGGCGTCCAGCAGACGCCGGCAGTGCGCGGTGCCCATCGCGCCGCCCGGGAAGGCGAACGACAGGAACCCGGCCCCGCCCTCCTCGTGGTAGCCGATGTCGGACCAGGCGCGGGTTCCCCGGTGGTCTTCCGCCGGGGCGGGAAGTTCCGGCAGCCCGGGCAGCAGGTCTCCGAGCGCGAGGGCGGCGGGGAGCTTGGGGGCGGCCGGTTCCCCCGGGGCGCGGTGGGCCCGCAGCTCCGGGATCCACACGGCCCCGTCGGTGGTGGCCCGGCAGACCGCCCCCGCCCGGGTGGCCAGCAGGTCCCCCGGGAGGCCGCGCAGCCGGTCCTCGCGGTGGCCGCCGTGCAGGTACCAGGTGGCGCCGAGCAGGTCGTCCCGTACGCCGGGCCGCGAGTCGGCCGCGCGCAGGGTGCGCAGCACCCGCCCGGTGTCGTCCCGGAGCCAGTCGATCCGGCGGTCGTCCTGGCGCACCAGGGGGCGCGCGAAGCCCTCGGTCTGCGGCACGGGGGTGTACGTTCCCGACGCGAAGCGGTCCACGGCGAGCAGGACGGCCGCCAGGGCCGCGTCGGCGACCTCGCCCCGGTACCAGGCGCTCTTGGACCCGGCCGGGTCCGGCCCGGGGCAGTCCACCGCGGCCCACACGTCCCCGGCGTCCATCTCCGCGTTGGCCTGCAGAACGGTGACGCCCCACCGCGGGGCACTGTCCAGCACCGCGCGGTCGAGCGAGGAGGGACCCCGGTCCCCGACCGGCCCGGGATGGATGATCAGGCAGGTGTGCGCGGACCAGACCTCCTCCGGCACGGCCGAGGTCAGCATCGGTGCGACGATCAGGTCCGGCCGGTGCCGGCGGACGGACCCGGCAAGGTCGACCCGGGGGAGCGCCAGCTCCACGGAGACGCTGTGGCCGTGATCGCGCAGCTCGGCGTGGACCCGCTGGGTGAGGCTGTTGAACGCGCTCGCGACGAGCAGGACGTGCACGGGGACTCCCTGCGACGGACCGGAGCCGCGGCACGGGGTGTCCGGCCGGATCGGCGGTGCGGGGCCGGTGCGTGACCGGCCGCCAGAGATGCTTCGCTACGCCCGGCGGTGAGCACGTGCAACCCGCGGCGGCTGTCACCCGTACGCGCCTTCCCGCAGGGCCGCTCGGCGGCAGGCGCCCGCGGCCGACGAGGGGGCGTCTACGGCCCGGCGATGCGGGTAGGCGCGGGATGCGGCGCCTGCTGCCGGGCAGCAGCGACGTGCGCAACGGGCACCACGGAGGGTGCCGACCGGCGTCGCCGCCGGTTCCCGGACGAACGATCGGACGCAGCATGACGCATCCCGAAGGCCGCCGGCCCGCCCGTCCCCATCCGGTACGAGGGGCGGGAGCGTCGATGGGGACACCGCCGAACGATCCGGTGCCACCCAACCCGACCCCCGCGCCGGGCCCCGGCCCGGGGCCGCGACCCGGGCCGCTGCCGGGACCGGTGCCGGCGCCCGGGCCGGATCCGGTGCCGCCGGCGCCTCCGCAGCCCGAACCCGATCCGCCGCCCGTACCGCGGCCCGATCGGCACCCTCCGCCGGGACCGCTCCCGGGCCCCGTGCCGGCACCGGAACCGGTCACGTGATCCGGTACACCGGTCACCTGGGCCGCGCCGGCTACGGCTCCTGGTTCCCGTAGCCCGTCCGGCCCTCCGGACATTCGTGCCGCTCCGGGGCCCCGCACGGCCCCGTGCCGTGGGAGGGTGGGAGGGATGGACCAGCCTGGTTCCGTCGCTTTGAGCCTCCGCCGACCCGCCGTCCTGCCGGGCGGGCCGCGGCACGCCTGTCCGGTGCCTTCGCGGCTTCGAACGCCGGACCTGTCCACGGCATCCGCCGTGCTCCGGACCCCCGCGGACCCACGGGCCCCCGGCTCTCCGGGCTGCCACCCCTATCAGGGGACGCCCGATGAAGCCCTTCCCACGCACGTCCAGTTCCTGGGTCCGCTCGCCATCCTCACGCTGTGCCCCGACGGCCGGGCGGAGCCCGCCGCAGGCGACGCGGAAGCGATCGGGCGCGCGCTGGCCGTCCTGCCGCCCCTGGTCCGCTTCCTGGTCCTGGACGTCGGCCGGTTCGCCGATGGCGAATCCGCCGTCCTGGTGGAGCTCGTACGCGCCTGGACGGTACGGCGTGCCGCCCACCTGACCACCATCGGCGTCCGGACCCCCGGTTCCGCCGCCTCCCGCTACGCACCCCCTCCGGCCCTGGGCCCGGACGCCGAGAACGCCACGCTGCGCGGCAGCCTCGACGCCCGGGTCCTGTGGTGGCGCGCGGAGGGCATCCGCCGGGCCCGCGCCGACGACGGACACCCCTGTCCCGGGACGTGACCTGCCGGTGCGGGTGCGTGCGTGGGCGGACCCGGTGTGGATACGGCCTGCGGCATGCTCGCCGCCACCGCGTCGCTCCGGCCCCACGAGGCGGAGCTGCACCTGTGCGCCTACGCCGCACGGCGCCGACTGCGGCCCGCCGAGGCCGCCGAGCGGCTCGTACGGCGCGCGATCCGCCCGGAGGACGTACTGGCGGAGGCCTTCGAGGGGGAGTAGCGCGCCGGGACGGGAGGCGGGCGGACTCACATGTGGGGCTGGTTGTAGTACCGGGCGAACTGCTCCAGATAGCTGGGCCCGGTGTCGTACTTCGACTCGTCGAACTCCGGTGCGTTCTTGATCTGTTCCTTGCTCCTGTTGACGTGGACGGTCTGCTCGACCGTGTCGATCCGCGTGATGACGCCGGCCGGGAGCAGGACGTGCTTGCTGAAGATCCACATCCCGGTATCGACGACGATGAGGGAGGCGCCGACCTCCTCGGAGTGCTTGTCGACCTTTCCGATGCTGCCGTCGGTGGCCTCGACCTTGTAGCCGACGAGGTCGATCCCCTTGGCATAGCCGGTGGTGTCTTCGTGGCCCCAGATGTCTTGCCCGCTCATGGTTCCGAGCCTCTCCGTGCGTGGCCTTTCCTTCTCCCGCGCCTTCCCGGAAAGGGTCCGCGTACGCCCCGCCCGGCGGTCGCGCGCTTCCCGGCGCCCGTACGGCCGTCGCCGTCCCGTGACGACACGACGGAATGCGGCCCCCGTCGCAGCCATGAGGCCGAGGCCGCATCCCGCACCGGGCGCCTACCCGGCCGCGCGCGGCCGACGCCTGGGCGGTGCGGTGAGTGCACGTCGGTTTGCGGAGCCCGGAGCGGGGCAGCCGCCCGTGCGGGACTTCCGTCGAGCGAGGAGGAGGACGGCCATGGACGAGCAGGGTGGCGCAGGAGGAGTACCGCTGGAAGGAGAGGGGAAACGGGACAGGCGCCGCAAGGCGCACGCCGAGCGCCGCGACGACAGGACCACGCCGGCGGCCGACACGGACGAAGCCAGCCGTCTGGACCGTCCCCAGCAGCCCGAGAAGCCGGACGGGAAGGGCACCCGGTGGGTGGGCCCGCGCGGTGAGTGAGGCCGGGTCGCACCTGGGCGCCCGCGGGGCGGGCGTGCCATGCTCAAGATGTGAAGGGCGATGCCGCACCGGTGGGTGAGGGCGCCGCACCCGAGGTGGTGGCGCTCGCCAGGGTGGTGGCCAGACTCCACTCCGAAGTCGTGGACCTGGAAGGGGTCGCCGCCACCACGGCCGTCGTCGAGCGGGCCAAGGGCGTAGTGATGGCCCAGGCGGGAGTCTCCGCCGGCGAGGCGTACGAGCTGCTTCTCAAACGGGCCGGCCGGCGCGGCCGCACCCTCATGGAGGAGTGCTGGCTCACGCTGGGACAGGTCCGTGTGCGCCGACAGCCGGGGACCGCCCGGATCTCCCTGCCCACAGCTTCGGCCACGGGCCCGAAGAAGGGCCCGGGCGCGGAGAAGGAGCCGGACCCGGAGAAGGAGCCGGGCGTCTCGGCGTTCAGCAGGCGGCGCTATCTCGCCGGCCGCCACCACGGTGCGGCCGAGCTCAGTGCGCTCCTGGCACGGGTGGCCGACGGGCTGGCCGTGGCGCACGGCGGCGACGACATCGCGGAGCTGTTGGTGACCGTGCTCGGCGGGGCCACCGACGTGGACGCGGTGATGATCTACGCCGTGGCCGCCGCCGGAAGCCTGGACCTGACCGGAAGTGCCGGAATCGACGAGGCGCTGGCCGAGCAGTGGCGCCACATTCCTCCACTGAGCGGGGTCGCCGGCCTCGAAGCGATCGCCGGCCGCCGCGCCCTCTGGCTGGAGGACCCCGAGCAGGATGCCCGGCGCTATCTGCTGATCGGGGACCCGCCGGAGCGGTGGCCTTCGCGAGCCTGGATCCCGGTGCCCGGCGACGGACCTCCGATCGCGGCCGTCGGGTTCCTGCGCACACGGCCCGGCCCCTTCGCCGCCGACACCCGGGCGTTGCTGCGCCAGGCGACCCGGCTGTGCGCGGGGCCCTTGGGGGCTCGGGAACGAGCCCCCGCGGACGGCGTGGGGTCCGACGGCGAGTACGCGGCGTCCGTCCAGCTGATCCTGGACACCATGAGCGGACCCGCGACCCTGCTCACCCCCCTGCGCTCGGAGGCGGGGGAGGTGGAGGACTACCGCATCGACGCGGCCGCGCCCGAGTCCGTGGACGTCGCCGGCCGGCGGGGCAAGGAGCTCGTGGGCCGCCGGATCCTGGAGACGTACCCCACGGTGGCGGGCACCGCGCTCTGGGAGGGCTACCTCAAGACGCTCACCACCGGAACCAGGTACGAAGGGGAGCCCTTCACCTACGAGGAAGTGATCGCCGGCGTCCCCCGGCAGTCCGTCTACTCGGTCCGGGCGTCCCGGCTCGGAGACCACCTGGTCGTGTCCTGGGTCTGCCACGACGGCAGCCAGCGCGAGACGCGCCGGCTGGCCGACATGCAGCGCCTCGGCAACCTGGGCTGGGCGGACTGGAACCTGGTCACCGACACCGTCAGCTGGTCCGAGCAGGTCTATGCCATCTTCGGACGGGATCCGGCCCGGGGCCCGATGACGCTGGAGGAGCTGCCGCGCCACCTCGTCCCCGACGACCTTCCGCAGCTCGGTGCCGCCGTCGAACGGCTGCTGAGCGAGGGGGAGGCCATCGACCAGCCGTTCCGGATCACCACCGCGCGGGGAGTCCGGCACCTGCGGATCGTCGCCGAGGCGCAGACGGACGCCGACGGCATCCCCGTCGAGGTGCACGGCTTCTTCCAGGACCTGACCGCGCAGCACGACGTGGAAGTCGCGCTGCGCGAGAGCGAGCGGGCCGTCCTCCTCCAGCGGGGCATGCTCCAGGCCGAACGCGCGCTCGCCGCACGCCTCCAGGACACCCTGCTGCCGATCCCCGAACAGTCCCTGGAACTGGCGGGCCTCTGCATCGACGTGGCCTACGTCCCCGCGGACAGCGGGATCAACGTCGGCGGCGACTGGTACAGCGCCATCGAACTCCCCGACGAGAGCGCTCTGTTCGTCGTCGGAGACGTGGCCGGACACGGTCTGGCCGCCGTCGGGACCATGGCCCAGCTCCGGTTCACCACCAAGGGCATGACGGTCACCGGGTCGGCCCTGCCCGATGTCCTGCGCCGACTCAACACCCTGCTGCTGCACAGCGGTTCGGACCCGTCGGGGACTGCCACTGCCACCGCCACCATGGTCATGGCCCGCTACCAGCCCTGGGACCGGCGGCTGATCTGGGTACGGGCAGGCCACCTGCCGCCCCTGCTGATCCGCGGCGGCCGGGCGGAGTTCCTCGAACAGCCGCAGGGCGCCCTGCTCGGTGCGACCTTCGAAGCCTCCTACGAGCAGGCCGTCATCGACCTGCTGCCCGGCGACCGCCTGCTGCTCTACACCGACGGGTTGGTGGAGGAGCCGGGCGAGAACATCGAAGCCGGACTCGACCGCCTCGTGGCGACGGCCCTGCGACTCCTCGGGGAGGGCCACGGCGAAACCCTCGCCCGCCGGCTCGCCGCGCTGTCCGCGACCCATCGCGACGACATCTGCGTCCTGGACATTCACGTTCCGGACGCGGATCTCCAAGACGCGGATGTTCCGTAGAAAAAGGGGGTCATCCTTCGCCTATGTGGGTATATCCCTCCGGGAAGACCACGACGGTTCTCGCCGCCCCGCTCAGGGGCGGCCGGTACCCACCAGCCCGTCGGAGGAACTCATGGCACCCGTTTCCGGCGACATCATGGATCCGTTCCGCGTCGAACTCCGTGGCCAGACGCCAGACCTCCCCGAGGACCCGCTCACCGTCAGTACCGGCGAGGCGCGGACGCTGTCCATCGCGCTCTTCCGGCGGCTGAAGGAGCTGCGCGAGGGGACGGCCGAGTACTCGTACGTGCGCAATACGCTCGTCGAGCTCAACCTCAGTCTGGTGAAGTACGCGGCCCGCCGGTTCCGCAACCGCTCGGAGCCGCTGGAGGACATCGTCCAGGTCGGCACGGTAGGCCTGATCAAGGCCATCAACCGGTACGACGTCGAGCGCGGGGTCGAATTCACCACGTTCGCCATTCCGACCATCACCGGCGAGATGAAGCGGTTTTTCCGCGACACGAGCTGGTCCGTGAAGGTCCCGCGGCGGCTCCAGGAACTCCGGCTCGACATCGCCAAAACCCACGACGTGCTCGAACAGCGACTGGGACGGCACCCGACCGACCCCGAACTGGCAGAGCACCTCGGCATCAGCACGGAGGCGCTCGACGAGGGCCGCCGGGCGGCCAACGGTTACGTGGCGGGATCGCTGGACGCCCCGGTGGGACCCGAGGCGGACGGCGGCACCCGGGGGTGGCCGCTGGGGGAGGAAGAGGCGGCGTACGACCTCATCGAATGCCTGGAGACGTTGAAACCCCTGCTCGCCACGCTCAGTGACCGCGACCGGCTGATCCTCTCGCTGCGCTTCGGTGAGGAGCTGAACCAGGCCGAGATCGGCGCCCGGCTGGGGCTCTCCCAGATGCACGTCTCACGGCTGCTGAGCCGCATCATGGCCAGGCTGCGGACCGGGATGCTGGTGGACGTGGACGAGGACGACGAGGACGAGAAGGCCCCGGAGGGTGCGACCGCGGAGCAGCTGCGGACGCGCGCGCCGGCCGGCTCCGAGGCGTAGGGCCCAGCGCTGAGCAGGTGATGCTGAGCAGGTGATGCCGGGCCCTGGTGTCCGGCGTCACCGGCACGCTCAGCCACCCGGGTGGGGAGACCTGCCCGGCCACCGCGAGGGCGCCTCCGCGTTCCCCCGGAGGGCCTGAGGAGTGGCGACCTCCACCCATACGCACTTCCCGCCGGCCACGGGATCCGCCCCCCACGCGTGGGCCAGCCGCTCGACGATGAGCAGCCCGTGGCCGCCGGGCCGGGCCGGATCGGCGGGGAATTGGAAGACGGGCACGGCAGGACTGCCGTCCGTGACCTCGATGCGCAGCCGCTCGGCGGTGCAGTGCAGCAGCAGAGAGCTGGGCCCGCCCGCGTGCATGCAGGCATTGGCCACGACTTCGGACACGAGGAGCAGGACGTCGCCTGCGGTTTCGGCGGCCTCGTCCTCAGTGCTGTTCCCGCTCCCGGTCCCGTTTCCGCTGCCGGCCTCCGGCAGCCACTGCCATTCGGTCAGGGCCCGGCGGGTGAAGTCGCGGCACCGGCCGACGACATCCGTGGTGCCGTGCAACAGAAGACGCCGGGACCACTCGGGTGACCGGCGCTCGCTCATCCGTGCTCCTCCGCTACGCGCACCGGCGACTCGCCAGTGCCGCCTCCACATCGGGGTGCTGCGGGAAGAGCCCGTCGGCGCCCGTGATGTGGAACATGCGTGCGACCGGCCGGTGCAGGCCGATCAGTTCGAGGCTGCCACCGGATTCCCGGGCCGCGAGCCGACTGTGCAAGAGCACGTTCAATCCCGTGGAATCACAGAAATCCAGCCCGCTGACATCGACCAGCAGGCGTCGCCCACCACCTGCCCGGGCGGCTTCGAGGGCCGTGCGCAAGGGCTCGGCGGTGTCGTGGTCGAGCTCACCGGCCAAGGTCAGGACGGTGGCCCCGTCGAGGGGGCGTACGTCGACCGCGAAGCGGTCATCGTCCGCCGAGGGCATCAGGCACCCCCTTCCCCCGGTGGTTTCGGGTCTCGATACCGGATACGTCTCGCGCCTACCCCGTCATGGGGCGTCAAACCCGGGCGGGGCGAGGCCGATGGGGAAGAGGGCGAGGGAGTCGGTGATCTCCAGCAGGCGGAGCACCTGGGCGCTCGGCGCGGCCAGGCGCAGGGTGTGACCGGATTCCAGCGCCTGCAGGCGGGCCCGGAGCAGCAGGTTCAGTCCGGTCGAATCACAGAAGGTGAGACCGCTGAGATCGACGACGATGTCGGCGGGGCCATCCGCGCGGGTCACCGCTTCGAGCAGCAGGGCGCGCACCTCGTCCACCCGGCTGATGTCCATCTCGCCGGACAGGCGGACCACCACGGTCCCCCGCGCAGCCGCCTCCGTGGGTGACGGAGGCGGCTGCGCGGGGTCGGACTCTTCGGGCTCTTCGGGCATCCTCAGTGCTGTCCCTTGGCCTTCTTCATCTTGTCCTTGGCCTGGGAGGCCATTTCCTCGGCCTTACCGGCCATCCGCTCGGTGCTTCCCTCCGCTTGCATGCGCGTGTCGTCCATCGCGCTGCCGAGGTTCTCCTTGAGCTTTCCCTTGGCCTGCTTCGCCTTTGCCTTTGCCTTGCCCATGACCGGCGTTCCTTCCTGAGGGGGTGCGGGTGGTGCTGCTGCCACCATGCGTCAGGGGGCGTCGGCCTGCAAGATGTGGCGAATTGCCCGAAATCGCAGCCGCCCTATGGATGTGGAGCGGCCGAAGCGAACCCGATGCATTCGACATCGATCTGATCGGCGAGTTCGGTCAGTACGTTCGCCAAGTCCCGGACGGTCTGCTCGTCGCCGCGCATGTCTCCGGTGTGCTCCGATTCCAGCCAGTCGGCCGCGAGGCCGCGCAGGAGGCCGGTGACGTGATCGGCGGGGATCAGCAGGACGCCGTCATCCGCGGGTATCAGCGGTATGGACATCTGGATCATGGAACCGTCTCCCGGGAAGCGTCCGTACGCGTCCGCGCTACCAATAGTGGCGCCGTCCTCCGACCGCGTGCCCGACCGAGCCGAGCACCCAAAGGACGACCCCGATGACGACCAGGATGATGCCCAGCGTCCACAGGATCGAAATGCCGAGGAGGTAGCCGATGATCAACAGGACGATGCCAAGCGCAATCATGATGTTCTCCCATCTCGCAGGCTGCTTCTGCCCCGATCCGGCGCCGGAATGCGCGCGTCGACGGCTCTGTCGCGCACCTGAAGTATCTTGACGTCAAGATTCATCTCGGGCAGGCTTCCGCTGGTATCTCGATATCGAGATACTTTGGCGGGGGGCTCGGAGGTACGGGATGCGGCGGCGCGGTACGGGGATCCGGAAGGGTTCGCAGGGGTGGCGGGGGCGGTCGGGGCCGGGGCAGGAGCCGCGACGGCCCGGGCTGGTGGCGCAGTTGCGGCGGCCGCCCGGGGGCCGGGACGCCCGGATCATGCTGCTCGCCCAGCTCCTCGACCGCACCGGCACGGGCGTGTGGGCCGCCGCCTCGGTCCTCTACTTCACCTTCGTCATAGGCCTGGACGCCGGCCGGGTCGGACTCCTGCTGGGCGCCGCGGCCGTGGCGGGCATCGTCGGCTCGCCCCTGGCGGGACACCTGGCGGGCCGCTTCCCGGTGCGGTCACTGCTGATCGGCTGTCACCTGCTGCGCCTCGGAACCCTCGGCGCACTGCTAGTGGTCACCCGCTTCGACGTGCTGCTGCCCCTGGTCGCCGTCACCTACCTCGGCGACCGGGCGGCCAAGGCGCTGGAGATGCTCTTCGCCACACGGGTGGCGGGGGAGCGGCGCGGCACCTATCAGGCGCTGTCGCGCAGTACGGCGAACGCCGGCTACGCGGTGGGCGCGGGCATCGCCGCGGCCGGTCTCGCGGTCGGGACCCCGGCGGCGTACCAGGCGCTGATCCTGGCCAACGCGCTGTCCTTCCTCGCGGCCGCCGAGCTGGTCCGGCGCACCCGGGAACCGCGGGCCGAGGGGCGGGTGGCCGCGGGCAGCGGGGATGCGGGCGCCGATGCGGCGACCGGGGGCGTGCCGACCGGGGGCGCGGAGGCCGGGGTTGTGACGACCGGGGCTGTGGCGGCCGGGGGCACGCCGACGCAGGGCCCGGCGTCGGAGGATGGCGCGGCGCCGGAGGAGGCGCCGACCGGCCGGACGCGGGCGCCGAGCCCGTGGCGGGACCGCGGCTACCTGCGCTTCGTCCTGCTGGACATCCCGATGCACCTCGACGACTCGGTCCTGGCCGTCGGCCTGCCGCTGTGGCTGGTGGTCCACACCGACGCACCGCACGCCTTGGTCCCGGCCTTCCTCGTCATCAACACCGTGCTGGTCGTCGTACTCCAGCTCCGCGTGTCGGCGAGGTTCGAGGAACCGCGCCGGGCCGCGTCGGCCGTCTCCGTGTACGGGCTGACGATGCTCGCGTGCTGCACCCTCCTGGCCCTCACCGCGGGGGCCGGAGCCTTGGCCGCGTCGGTGGTCCTGCTCGTCGCGGCGGTCCTGGTGACGGTGGCGGAGCTGCTGCGGTCGGTGAGTTCCTGGGAACTGGCGGTCTCGCTCGCCCCCGAGGAGGCGCGGGCCTCGTACCTGGGAGTGGCGGGCATGGCCCAGTCCGTTCAGAAGTCCGCCGGTCCACTGCTCCTGACCGGCGTGGTGATGACGGCAGGCCCGGCGGGCTGGCTGGCCCTCGGCGCGGGGATCGCGGCCCTGTCGGTGGTCCAGCGGCGCTCCGCCGTCCGCCGTCTGGACTCCGTACCCGCCCCGCCCGTACCCGCCCCGCCCGCTCCCGCCGCGCGCGTACGGGTGCGGATCAGGCCTGGGCGGCCGGACCGTCCATCGTCCAGGCGGAGTTGTGCGCGGTGAACCCGATGTGCGGGTAGTAGTTCACGGCCGCCGGGGCCGCCAGCAGGATCAGCTTGGCCTGGGGCGCGGCCTCCCGGGTGGCCCGGATGAGGTCCTTGCCCACCCCCTTGCCCTGGTACGCCGCGTCGACGGCGAGGTCGCTGAGGTACGTGGAGTACGCGCCGTCGGTGATCGAGCGGGAGATGCCGATGAGGCGGCCGTCATCGTCGCGGGCGACGATGACGAGGTTGGCGCCGGCCAGCATCCGGGTGAATCGCTGGGTGTCCTCCACGGGGCGGCGTTCGGCGAGGGTGGACGCCCGGTACAGCGCGGCCGCCTCCGCCACGTCGAGGGCGCTGCCGATGACCTGTTCACACTTCCACATGCTGGTACAGCTCCTTGCTGGATTCCTCGCCGAGGTGTCGGTCGAGTCGTTCGCTGAGTTCTTCGAGCCGGGACTTGAGGTGGTTCCGGTTGGCGAGGAACCGCCGGGGGTCGAGGAGGCCGGCGGGGACGGTGACCCCGCGGGCCGCCAGGGCGTCGGCCAACGGAATCTTTGTACGCCAGGTTTCGTCGGCGGCCGCCTGGACCAGCCGGTACGCGTGCTCGCGTTCCGCGCCGTCGGCGACGAGGCCGAGGAACACCTCGGAGGAGTGGACGAGGCCGTGGGTCTCGTCGATGTTGCGGGCCATCCGCTCGGGGAAGACCTCCAGGCCCCGGATGAGGGTCGCGGCCGAGACCAACTGATAGTGCGCGATCGTCAGGCTGTCCGGCAGGACGATCCGCTCCACCGAGGAGTGCGCCAGGTCCCGTTCGTGCCACAGCGCGATGTTCTCGTACGCGGCGCCCGCGTTGGCCCGCAGGACCCGGGCCAGTCCGCACAGCCGCTCGCTGGCCGTCGGATTCCGCTTGTGCGGCATGGCGCTGGAGCCCTGGTACGCGCTGGTGCGGGGCTCGTCGACCTCGCGCACCTCCGTGCGCTGGAGCATCCGCATCTCCAGGGCGAACTGCTCCACGACGGCGCCGGTGACGGCGGGCGCGGACAGCAGCTCGGCGTGCCGGTCGCGGGCGACCACCTGGGTCGGGATCGGTTCGACCCCCAGCCCCAGTTCCCCGCACACGTACTCCTCCACTCGCGGGGAGATGTGGGAGTAGGTTCCGACGGGGCCCGAGAGGGTCCCCACGGCCACCGCAGTACGGGCATCCGCCAGCCGGGTCAGGCAGCGGCTCATGGCCTGGGCGTGGACGGCCAGTTTCTGTCCGAAGCCGGTCGGCTCGGCGTGGATCCCGTGGGTACGGGCGATGCACACGGTGTCCCAGTGCTCCAGGGCGCGGTCCGTCAGGATCCGGGTGAAGGAGCGGGCCGCGTCCAGGACGAGGTCCATGGAGCGGGCGAGCAGGTACCCCTGCGCGGTGTCGACGAGGTCGTAGCTGGTCATGCCGTGATGGACCCAGCACGCCGATCGGGCCGGCATCGTCTCCGTGTAGGCGGCCAGGAACGCGAGGATCTCGTGGTCGCGGTCGGCCTCCAGCTCCCGGATCCGCGCGACGAGAGGCACCGGAGCCCGCCGGATGTCGGCCAGGGCCCCGTCCGGGACGACTCCGAGCCCGGCCTGCGCGGTGCTGGCCAGCACTTCGACCCGGACCCACGTCTCGTACGTGGACTCCGCGGTCCACAGTGCCGCCATCTCCGGCAGCGCATAGCGCTGGATCAAGGCACACCCCTTCCCGTTGCCCGAGGGCGCACCGTTTCCGCGCCCCGTACGGTAATAGATGAAGGGGGTGATTGGCTATTACCGGATGGATGAGGGTCCCGGCGAGAGGGGGAGGCGGCGCTCCAGGACCGCGGCCACGCCGTGCTCGTCGTTGCTGGTGCTGATCTCGTCGGCGACCGCCTTGGGGCTGTCGTGGGCGTTGGCCGTGGCGCCCCACCATGAGTTTCCCGACCGGCCGGTCCCGGAGCCGGCCGACGTTCCGGACCCGCCGCGTCACGGCCGCATCCATCGGCGGCAGCGGGAACCCGGGGCCCGCCGGGATGGGATCGGGCCGCCCGCGTCTTCGGCGTCTGCCCGGCGGACGGCCCGTGCGGCCCGGCTCGCGACGACTCCGGCACCGGCGGAGCCGCGGCCGAGATCGTGTTTCCGGCTCCTTTAGAACCAGGTGAGGGTGAGGGGGAAGGTGGTGGTGGCGGTGGCCGTGGTGGTGTCGGTGGCGGTGGCGGTGATCTGGAGGGTTCCGGTGGCCCAGGGTTTGCCGGTGATGCGGCCGGTGGCGGCGTCGAGGGTGAGGCCCCAGGGGAGTCCGGTGGCGGAGTAGCGGACGGGGGGTTTCCCGCCCGTGGTGGTGAGCTGGATGGTGCAGCTCTGGTTGAACTTGCAGGACTGCGGGCCGGGGTTGGCCAGCTTCAGCGCGGCCGAGGTCGGAGTCGGGGTCGGTGTGGGGGTCGGAGTCGGTGTGGGGGTCGGCGTCGACGTGGGCGTGGGGGTCGGCGTGGGGGTGGGCGTGGGTGTCGGCGTGCCGCCGCAGCCCGGCGTGGCCTCCGGGGGCAGCGGGACGCGCCAGATCTGGGTGTCGTTCTCCGAGCCGACGAGCAGGCTGGTGCAGTCGAGGTACGTCACCGTCTCGCCCTGCGACTGCGCGGGCAGGGCCACGTCGGCGAGCTTGGTGCCCGCGGTGTCGTACACGGAGGCCGTGTTGGCCCCCAGCGGACCGCCGCTGCGCAGGGCGTACGAGGCCCCCGACGGGGAGAACGCGCCGTCGGTGGCGAACACCGGGCCCGGCCGGACGGCGGTCAGGGAGCCGAGTTGCCCGGGCACCGGAGGCAGCGGGGCCTGGTACAGCTGACCGGCCGCTCCGATGAGTTTGCTCGCGATGTGGATCCGGCCGGTGACGGGATCGGCGAGCAGGGATTCGGCGTCGTGCTTCCCGTCGGCGTAGGCGAACCGGTACGTCACGGGGGTCACCGAGGCGTTGGCGAGCTGGTCGGGCTCGGCGAAGGAGTGCACGGTGATCTCGGCGCGGCTGCCGAAGTTGTCGCCGATGTCGCCGACCAGGATCGTGGGGCGGCCCGCGGAGTCCTTGCCGACGGCCAGCCCCTCCCAATCGGTGTTGGCGACCCCGGAGACGGCGTACGTGGCCTTGAGCAGGCCGGTGGCGCCGCTGCAGTCGATGGCGAAGACCTGGTTGGTGTTCCCGCTGTCGTTGACGGCGTAGAAGACGCCGGGGTGCTTGCGGCTCATGGCGAGCCCGCTGATCTCGGCCATGCCTCCGGGGAGGGTGCACTGGCGCTCGGGAGCCGCGGCGGTGCCGGTCAGGGGTGCGGTCGCAGGGGTCGCGGTGGCGGCGGCGGGCCCGGCGGCGGGTCCGGTCAGCCAGGCCGCGGCCGGCAGGACCGCGGCGAGGGTCACGGTGGCGAGGGCGGCTGCCCGCGGGGGTGTGAGGAGTAGTCGTAACATGCCCACCATGTGAGGGGGTGTCAGGTTCCGGCGCCAGGGTCAATCACCCCCCGTTTGAGCATCGTTCAATGCCGGGCGGGCATGTCCGGGCTGCCGAGCGGTGCCCTTCGGCCGGCCCGCGCGGGACGCGCGGCCCGCGCGGCCGGGGGCGGTCACCGGGAGGGTTCGCGCACGGGTGCCTTGTGCCGGGCGTGCGCGATGAAGGCGCGGGCCGCGCGGCTCAGCGGCCGCCGGGCGTGCGCGATGCCCACCGGGCGCAGCAGGGGCGGGGTGAAGGAACGTATCTCCGCCCGGCTGCCGAAGGCCCGCGCGACCACGTCGCGGTACCAGATGAGGGAGCCGCGGCCGTCGGTCACCCCCGTCACCCAGCCGAGGCGTTCGTCGACCTCCAGGCAGGGCACCGGGCGCACGCCCAGACAGCTGAACATGGCCTCCATCTCGGTGCGCCGGCCGGTCCCCGGGGTGGGCAGCACCATGGGCAGCCCGTCGAGCGCGCGGAACGGCAACGGGTCGGGCAGTGCGGACCCGACGGGGGAGATGAGCACCACCTCCCGCTCCTGGATGTGGTGGGTGGAGAGCTCCTTGTCGAGGGGGAGATCCACGAGTGCCAACTCGGCCCGGCCCTGCGTCAGTTCCTGCACCACGGCCTCGCGGCTGTCGTACTGGTGGAGTCTGACGTCGAGACCGGGGTGCCGCTCCGTGAAGGTATGCACCAGCTCGGAGGCCAGATCGAGGGCCAGGGTGGGGGTGGTGACCATGGACAGGGCGGCCCTGGCGCCCAGTCCGTGGGGAGTGCCGATGTCGTCGATGGCCTCCACCGCGTCGAGCACGGTGCGGGCCAGCCGGACGACCCGGGCCCCTTCCGGTGTGAGGTCCACCCCCCTTCCCCGGCGGGCGAGGAGATCGACGCCGAGGTCGCGCTCCATGGCCTGGACGGCACGGGACAGGGCGGACTGGGCGACGAAGACGGAGGCCGCCGCGCCGGTGATGGAACGGCAGTCGGCGACGGCGACGAGGTAGCGGAGCTGGGCGAGGGTGGGGGTCATGACCGGACGGTAACCGGGCAAGGGTGAGCCTGTAAGACTGCGTCAGGTGAACAACCGTCAAGCTTCGCAAAGGTGTTCATGCCGGACCGGTGACAACTCATACCCATGCGGCATGAGCCCGCGCCGCTGCGGTACGCCGGCCGGTGGGCCCGGGGCGGGCCGCCCGAGCGCAACGCCGCAGGCCATGGCCTCGGAGGGGGCGCGCCGACGGCGTGGCCGGGGGGCCGCCCGGATGGGTGAGGCCCGTCCGCGGTGCGAAGTGAACGGCTCCGGATGACCGTTGACAGTGCAGGGCCGCGACCGCACGATGCATCCCGGCACCAGGGAATTTGACCACCGCTCAACCCTGCCCCCGCCGGATCACCCGGCCGTTTCGCGCGCCGCCCACCTCGGATCCACCAGCAGGAGGGCGGCCCGGCCACCGCCTTCCCCCTTTCCCCGCTTCTTCCCCCGTCTTCCGTCCCGCACTGCGCCATGTCACACAGCACTGGAAGAGGAGCGTCCGTGTCCCCCCAGCCCGAGCCGTCCCCCCAGCCCTCGCGTGCCCTTCCGCCCCGGCAGCCCCCGCCGGCTCCACGGACCGCGCGGCTCCGCGCCGACGACCGCGACCTCGTCGTCGCGGTCAGCCCGTTCGAGGAGCCCAACCCGCGGATCGTCACCGCAGCCGAGCGCGCCGGCGCCCTGGGCCTGCTCGACCTCGGCCGGGACGCCGACTCCGCGCGGCGCGGTATGGCCGAGATCGCCCGCCGCCTCGGAGCAGGCCGCTACGGGGTACGGGTGCCCGCGGGCTGCCCGATCGGACCCGGGGAGCTGCCGGCCGAAGTGGACACCGTGCTGCTCGCCGACCCCGCGGGCCACACCCCGGACGAGGTGGCCGGCTGGGCGGCCGCCGCCGGGCGGCCAAGGGTGTGGGCCGAGATCACCGATCCGGCACAGGCCGTGGCCGCGGCGGCCGCCGGGGTGGAGGCGCTCGTGGCCAAGGGGCACGAGGCGGGCGGCCGAGTGGGCGGGACCACCACCTTCGTGCTCCTCCAACAGCTGCTCGCGGAGCCCGCGTTCGGGCTGCCGGTCCGGGCGTACGGCGGGATCGGGCCGCACACGGCGGCCGCGGCCGTCGCGGGCGGAGCCGCCGGGGTGCTGGTCGACGTACAACTGGCCCTCACACCCGAGGGGGAGGCCGGGCTGCCCGCCGAAGTATCCGCGGCCGTACGGGCCATGGACGGATCCGAGACCAGGATCCTGCGGGACCACCGGGTCTACGCACGCCCCGACCTGACCCCGCCGCAGGGACCGGTCGCCACCCTGCTGGGTGCCCGGGACCTGCGCACGCACCTGCTCCCGATCGGGCAGGACGGGGCCTCGGCGGCCCGGCTGGCCGCCCGCTACCGGACGGCCGGAGGCATCCTCCAGGGCATCCGGTCGGCCGTCGCGGGGCATCTGGCGGCCGTCGTACGGGCCCGGCCGCTGGGGGGCGGCCACGGCCCGGGGCGACCGCTCCCGGTGGCGCAGGGGCCGATGACCCGGGTCAGCGACCAGGCGGCCTTCGCCGAGGCGGTGGCCGCCGGGGGCGGGGTGCCCTACCTGGCCCTCGCGGTCATGGAGGGGCCGCAGGTGCGCCGGCTCCTCGCCGAGACCGCCGAGCGGCTCGGGGAGCGGCCCTGGGGCGTGGGGATGCTCGGCTTCGCCCCGGCCGAACTGCGGGCCGAGCAGCTGGCGGCCGTCGCCGAGGTGCGTCCGCCGTACGCGATCATCGCGGGCGGCACCCCGGGGCAGGCGGCCCCGCTGGAGGCCGCCGGGACCCGGACCCATCTCCACGTGCCCTCGCCCGGGCTGCTGGAGCGGTATCTCGCCGACGGGGCACGGCGGTTCGTGTTCGAGGGGATGGAATGCGGAGGCCACGTGGGGCCCCGCGCCTCGTTCCCGCTGTGGGAGGAGCAGATCGAGCTGCTGCTGTCCTGCCCCGAACCGGCCGCACTGGACGTGCTGTTCGCCGGCGGGATCCACGACGCCCGCTCCGCCGCGATGGCCGCCGCCGCCGCGGCTCCGCTCGCCGAACGGGGTGCGCGCATCGGGGTTCTCATGGGCACCGCGTACCTGTTCACCGAGGAGGCGGTGGCGGCGGGCGCGGTCCGGCCCCGCTTCCAGCGGGCGGCGCTGGAGTGCGCCGACACCGTACTGCTGCACACCGCGCCCGGGCACGCCACGCGCTGCGCGGTCACCCCGTACGTGGACACCTTCGAGGCCACCCGGAAACGGCTCGCGGAGGGCGGCGCCGAGCCGCGCGAGGTGTGGGAGGAGCTGGAGCGGCTCAACCTGGGAAGGCTCCGGATCGCCAGCAAGGGACTGCGACGCGGTGCCGACGGCTCCGGACTGGAGCCCGTGGACGAGGAACACCAGGGCGCCGAGGGGCTGTTCATGCTCGGCCAGGCGGCCACCCTGCGCTCCGGGACCACCACCATCGCCGCCCTGCACGCCGACGTCACCGAGGGGGCGACCGAACTGCTCCGGCGCCGGGCCCGGGAGCTGTCCGGTCCGGAGCGGCCCGAGGGTGAGACGGCGGCCGCTGCCGGCGCCTCCCGGCCCGAGCCGCTGGACGTGGCCGTCGTCGGCATGGCCTGCGCCTACCCCGGCGCACCGGACCTCGCCGCCTACTGGGCCCGTATCCTGGCCGGGAGCGACGCCGTGACCGAGGTGCCGGCCGAACGCTGGGACCCGGCGCTCCACTTCGACCCCGACCCGGCGCGGGCCGGCGAACGCACCCCGTCCCGCTGGGGCGGCTTCCTCGGCCCGATGCCCTTCGACGCCCTCGCGTACGGCATCCCGCCCGCCTCCCTGGCCGGGATCGAACCGGTCCAACTGCTCGCCCTGGAGATCTCGGCACGGGCCCTGGCGGACGCCGGGTACGGCAAGGACCGGGACTTCGACCGGTCCCGGACCTCGGTCGTGTTCGGCGCGGAAGCCGGGACCGAGCTGGCGGGGGCGTACGGGCTGCGCGCGCTGTACCCCGGATACCTGGGCGAACTCCCGCCCGAACTGGACGAACACCTCCCGCGACTCACCGAGGACTCCTTCCCCGGTGTACTCGCCAACGTCATCGCGGGCCGGGTCGCCAACCGCTTGGACCTCGGAGGCGCGAACTGCACGGTCGACGCCGCCTGCGCCTCCTCGCTGGCCGCACTCGACCTCGCCTGTCGCCAACTACGCGACAAGGACAGCGACATGGTGCTGTGCGGAGGCGCCGACGTCCACAACGGCATCAACGACTACCTGCTGTTCTCCTCCGTCCGCGCACTCTCCCCGGGCGGCCGCTGCCGCCCCTTCGACGCGGCCGCCGACGGGATCGCCCTCGGGGAGGGGGTGGGGGCGCTCGTACTGAAGCGGCTCGCGGACGCGGAGCGGGACGGCGACCGGGTGTACGCCGTGATCAAGGCGGTCGGAGCCGCCAGCGACGGACGCTCCCTCGGCCTGACCGCACCCCGCCCGGAGGGGCAGCGCAGGGCCCTGGAACGGGCCTACGCACGGGCCGGCATCAGCCCCGCGGAGGTCGGCCTGATCGAGGCGCACGGCACCGGCACCGTGGTCGGCGACACCACCGAACTGGCGGTGCTGACCGAACTGTTCACCGAGTCGGGTGCCGCTCCCGGAGTCTGCGCGCTGGGTTCGGTCAAATCGCAGATCGGGCACACCAAGTGCGCGGCCGGGCTGGCCGGACTGATCAAGGCGGTCCGGGCGGTCCACTCGGGCGTACGCCCGCCGACCCTGCACCTCGACGCACCGGTCCCGGCCTGGAACGCGGAGACCAGCCCCTTCTCCTTCGACACCGGAGCCCGGCCGTGGCCGGCGCCCGCGGAGCGGCGGATCGCGGGGGTGAGCGCGTTCGGGTTCGGCGGTACGAACTACCACGCGGTGCTGACCGGTTACGCCGGAGCCGAGGAGCCCCGCCACGGACTGGAGGAATGGCCGGCCGAGCTGTTCTGCTTCCGCGGCGAGGACCGGCGGGCGGCGGGCCGGGCGATGGCCCGGCTGGCGGCCAGGCTGGAGGAGAACGACGCGGCCGGCCGTCCGTGGGCGCTGCGGGACCTCGCCGCCGAGGCGGCGGCCGGGACGGGTGCGGTACGGGTCGCGGTCGTGGCCGCAGACCTGGACGAGCTGGCGGCCCGGCTGGAGCGGGCGCGGGCCTTCACCCCGGGCGCGGGGGTCCACGTACGGGAGGAACCGGCGACGCCCGGACAGGTGGCCTTCCTCTTCCCCGGCCAGGGCAGCCAACGCCCTGGCATGTTGCGAGAGTTGTTCGCGGCCTTCCCCCTGCTGCGGGAGCTGCTGGACCCCGCGCCGAGCGCGGTGGTCTCCGCGATGTTCCCCCCGGCTGCCTTCACCGCGCAGGGGCGGACCGCCCAGCGGGCCGCGGTCACCGACACCCGGGTGGCCCAGCCGGCCCTCGGGCTGGCGGGCTCGGCGGCGCACCTGCTGCTGGGAGAGCTGGGCGTCCGGCCGGACTGCGTGGCCGGGCACTCGTACGGCGAGCTCACCGCACTGTGGGCGGCGGGGGTGTGGGACCAGGAGAGCCTGCTGCGGCTGAGCGCGCGCCGGGCCGAGGCCATCGTCGCGGCCGCCGGGACGGATCCGGGGTCGATGGCGGCGGTGACCGCCGCACCGGGGGAGGTGCGGGAGATCGCCGCACGGGCCGGGTGCGTGGTCGCGAACCACAACGCACCCCGCCAGTGCGTGATTTCGGGGCCGTCCGCCGCCGTGGCCGAGGCGGTGGCCGCCCTCCGGGAGGCGGGCCTGACGGCGACCCCGCTCCCCGTGGCCTGCGCGTTCCACAGCGAGGTCGTGGCGGGGGCGGCCGCGTCCCTGGCCGAGGAACTCGCCGGGACGGAACTGGCCGACGCCACCGTTCCGGTGTGGTCGAACACGACGGCCGGCCCGTACCCGACGACCGCCGACGCGGTACGAGACCTGGTGGCCCGTCAGGTCGCCCAGCCGGTCCGGTTCGTGGAGCAGGTCGAGCACATGTACGCGGCCGGAGTACGGACCTTCGTGGAAGCCGGGCCGGGCCGCGTCCTCTCCGGCCTGGTCGGCCGCATCCTGCGCGACCGGCCGCACACGGTGGTGCCGCTGGACGTACCGGGTGAGCACGGGCTGCTCCGCCTGGTCACGGCCCTGGCCGAACTGGCCGCGGCGGGCGTGCCGGTGGCGCCGGAAGCCCTGTTCCGCGGCCGCACCTCCCGGCTCCCCGAGCGCGCTCCGCGCCGCCCGGGCTGGCTGGTGGACGGCCACCTGGTCCGCACCCGGGACGGCAACCCCGTCCCCGGCGGCCTCCGCCCGGCCCGCCGGGTCCACGTCGCGGTATCCGAAGGAAAGGGAGCCCATCACATGGCGCAGCCGACGAACGGCACCGGCCCGGCGGGGGGTTCCACCCCTCTGACGGCTCATGCGAACGGGGGCTCCGACCCGCTCGCGATCCACGCGAGCGGTGGTGCAGACCGGCTGGGGATCCACGCGAGCGGTGGCGCAGACCGGCTGGGGGCCCACCTGAACGGCGGCTTCGGCAGCCTGCCGGCTCCTGCCGCGGGCGGGCACTGGCTGCCGGCCGGCAGCCCGGCCGGGACCGACCCGGCCGGGCGCCCCGCCCGGGAGGAGGCCCCAGCGGGCGGGCGCGAGAACGGTCGCTTCGCGAGCAACGGGCACGGCACCGCCCCTGCCCCGGCCGACCGCCGCGAGGAAGCCGTCCTGGAGTACCTGCGCGGCTCGCGGGAACTGGTACAGGCGCAGCGGGACGTCATGATCGGCTACCTGGCGTCCACGCCGACGGCGACGGTACCGACCTGGACCGGCCCGGACCCGGCCCCGCCCAGGGGCCTCGCCGTCGCCGGTCCGGCCCTCGCGATCCCGCCCTCCCCTCTCGCCGCCGCCCACGGCCACACGGACCCGCAGGGCGTGGGGGCGGCCTCGGATGGCCGGGTCGGCGGACAGGGGCTCGCGGGCACGGAAGGCGCAGGGGGCGCCCCGGGGATGCTCCGGAGCGCAGCTCCGGCTGCGCTCCGGGCCGAGCCCCGGTCGGACGGCCGAAGCCCGTCCGGGGGTGTCGATGGCGCCTGGTCCGGAGCCTACGGCGAGGCCCCGGTGGGCGCGGAACACGGTGTCGGGGGGACCGGCTCGTGGCCGACGGTCCTGGGCGGGGAGGCGCTTGACGGCGTGGCCCCGGGCAACGGGATGCCCGGCGGTGTGGCCTCCGGTTCGGGGATGCCGGGTGTTGCGGCCTCCGGTTCGGGGATGCCCGGAGGTGCGGCCCCGGGCTCCGGGATGCCCGGCGGTGTGGCCATGGGGGGCGGCCTGACCGGGGGGAGCGGCAGCGGGGGCGTTGCCGGCAGCGGGGACGCGGCTCGTGGGGGGCTGCGGTCCGCCGAGGAGGTGATGGACGTGATCGTGGAGATCGTCCACACCCGGACCGGGTACCCGCGGGACATGCTCGCTCCCGAGCTGGACCTGGAGGCGGACCTGTCCATCGACTCCATCAAGCGGGTCGAGATCATCGGCGCCCTGGCCGACCGGATCGGCCTGCCCCAGGATCCGGGCGGCTCCGCCGAGTCCGCGATCGAGGAGCTGTCCCGGATCAAGACCCTGCGCGGCATCGTGGACTGGGTCTCCGGCCACACCGCCCACCCCGAGTCCCCGGCCGCCGCGGCGGTGGCCACGGCCACGGCCACGGCCCCGCCCACACTCGGCCGCCTCCGGGTGGAGTCGCACGCGCTGCCGCCCGCGCCCGGGGACCCGGAGGTCCTACGGGGTCAGAGGGTCGGGGTCGTCGGAGACGGCCAGGGGGTCGGGGCCGCGCTCACCAGCGCCCTGCGGGCACGCGGGGTGGACGTACTGCAACTGACAGAAGGTGTCGCCGGGTTCGACGCCGTCATCGAACTCTCCGCCCTGCGGCCGGGAGCGGTGCCCGTCCTGCCCGAGAGCTTTCCCGGGCTGCGTCGGGCCCTCACCGGCGGGGTGCAGCGGCTCCTCCTGGTCACCGCCCGCGGCGAGTCCGCCGGCGCGGGAGTGCACGGCTTCGCCCGCAGCGCCTCCCTCGAATACCCCGGCAGGCTGATCCGCGCCGTGGAAATCCACTCCAAGGAGGACCCGGAGCGGATCGCGGAGCAGCTCCTCGCCGAGCTGAGCTGCGATCCGGCCGAGCGGGCAGAGCCGACCGCCGCCCCCGCGTCCATCGAGGCCGCCGACCCCGCCTCCGTCGCCTACACCGCCGAGGGCCTACGGGTCACCCTCCGGCCGGTACCCGCACCGCTCGTCCCCGGCAACGGGACACCACCCCTCGACGCGGGCTCGGTGGTGCTGCTCACCGGCGGGGCTCGCGGGATCACCGCCCGGACCGCCCTGGCACTGGCCCGGGCCACCGGATGCCACGTAGAGCTGATGGGGCGTACGCCTCAACCAGCTTCCGAAGCAGATGAGTTCGGGCACGCCACCGACCGGGTCGCCCTGCGCGCCGCACTGATCGCCACCGGCTTGCGCACCCCTGCGGAGATCGAGGCCGCGGCCTCGCGGATCCTCGCGGAGCGCGAGGTACGGGCCACCCTGGCGGCCCTCGCGACCGCGGCCGCGTCCGTCGGCTACCACTGCGCGGACGTCACGGACGAGCGGGCGGTACGAGCCGTCGTGGCCGCCGTGCGGGCCCGCCACGGCCGACTGGACGGGATCGTGCACGGAGCCGGAACCCTGAACGACGGCCTGCTCCGCGATAAGCAACCGGCCGCCTTCGCCGCGGTGTTCACCACGAAGGTGACCGGCGCACGCCACCTCGCCGCCGCGGCGGCCGAGCACGGCGCGGCGCCCGCTCCCCGCTTCCTAGCCCTGTTCGGCAGCGTGGCGGGCGTGTACGGAAACCGGGGCCAGACCGACTACGCCGCCGCCAACGACGCCCTCGACGGACTCGCGCACAGCTGGGCGGAGAGCTTCCCGGGCCGGGTGCTGTCCGTCGACTGGGGCCCGTGGGCCGCGGAGGCGGGCGGGATGGTCGGCCCCGAACTGGCGCGCGCGTACGCCCGCCGGGGCATTCCGCTTATCGACCCGGAGGCGGGCGGCGCCGCGTTCCTCGCCGAACTCGCGCACGGGACCGACGTACAGGTGGTCCTGATGGCGGCCGACGGGCACGAGGGGAGTGAGCGGCGTGGCTGACCGCCCTCGACAGGGACAGGGGCAGGGGCAGGGGCAGGGCCGGGACCGGGACCGGGACCGGGGTCAGGGCCGGGGATCCGGGCAGCGGCGGCATCATCGAGGTCCCCGGCCCACCGATGCGGCGATCGTCGGGATGGGCGCCGTGTTCCCGGGCGCCGCGGACCTCGCCGCGTACCGCCGCAACCTCCTGGCCGGTACGGACTGCATAGGCGACGTCCCGCCCGGGCGGTGGGACCCCGAGGTGTACTACGACCCGGCCGGCGCCACCGGACCGGTCTCCGGCGACCGGTTCTACTGCAAGCGCGGGGGCTTCGTGGACGGGCTCGCCGCTTTCGACCCGACCCGGTTCGGCATCATGCCGGCCACCGTGGAAGGGGCCGAACCGGACCAGATGCTGGCCCTGCACGCCACGGCCGAGGCCATCGCCGACGCGGGTGGCGAGAGCCGCCTGCCCGCCGACCGGTCGCGGATCGGCGTCGTGTTGGGCCGCGGCGGCTTCATGGGTGTGGCCACCGCCCGGCTCGACCAACGGGTGCGCACCGCACACCAGTTGGCGCAGACCTTGCGGGAACTCGCGCCCGAACTGGGAGAGCGGCGGATCGCGGCGGTGCGCTCCGCCTTCCAGGAGGCCCTGGGTCCCGAACGGCCCGACGCCTCGATCGGACTCGTGCCGAGCTTCACGGCGGCCCGGACCGCCAACCGGCTCGACTTCCACGGACCGGCCTACACCCTGGACGCGGCCTGCGCGTCCTCGCTGCTGGCGGTGGACCAGGCGGTGGGACTGCTGGCGGGCGGGCGCTGCGACGTGGTGGTCGCCGGAGCGGTCCACCACTGCCACATCGCCACCCTGTGGAGCGTGTTCACGCAGCTCCGGGCCCTGAGCCCCAGCGAGCGGATCCGCCCCTTCGACCGGCGCGCCGACGGAACCCTGCTGTCCGAGGGCACCGGGGTGGTGGTGCTGAAGCGGCTGGCCGACGCGGAGCGGGACGGCGACCGGATCTACGCGGTGATCCGCGGCACCGGCGTGGCCGGGGACGGCAGGGCGGCCAGCCTGATGAGCCCGCTGGTCGCGGGCCAGGTACGGGCGCTGGAACGGGCCTGGAGGGAGGCGGGTCTCGACCCGCGGGCACCCGGCGCGCTGGGTCTGCTGGAAGCGCACGGCACGGGGACCCCGGTGGGGGATGCCGCCGAACTGGACACCTTGGCCCAGGTGTTCGGCCCGTACGCAGTCGGCGGGACCGGGGTCGGGACGGGGGCGGGGACGGACACCGGCCTCGACGCAGGCTTCGAGGCCGGCCTCGATGCCGCCCTCGATGCCGGGAGCGCGATCGGCTTCGGCTCGGTGAAGTCGATGCTCGGCCACACCATGCAGGCCTCCGGCATGGCCGGGCTGATCAAGGCCGCACTCGCGGTGCACGAGGGGGTGCTGCCGCCGACCCTGCACCTGGAAGAGCCGCACCCCGGCCTGGCCCGGACCCGGATGCGGCCGGTGACGACGGCCCTGCCGTGGGAACGCGGGCCGGCGCCGCGCCGGGCCGGGGTGAACGCCTTCGGCTTCGGAGGCATCAACGCGCACGTCGTGCTGGAGGAGGCACCCGGCGCCGCGCGCCGGGCCGCCCCCTCGGGTCGGTCGGCGCCCGCGCGACCGGCCCCGCCCGTACGCCGGTTCCTGCCCCTGAGCGCTCCGGCCGCGCCGGTGGGGACGCCCGCGCGGGAGGAGGTGCTCCTGCTGGCGGCCTCCGACGCGGCGGAGCTCTCGGGCCTCCTGGCTTCCGGCTCCCCGGTGTCCGGCGGCGACGGGCCCTGCCGGCTCGCCGTCGTCGGTCCCACGCCCCAGCGGCTGGCGCTGGCCGCGAAGGTGGTGGCGCGCGGCCGGGCATGGCGGGGGCGCGGGGAGGTGTGGTTCACGCCCGAGCCGCTGGGCGGCCGGCTGGCTTTCCTGTTCCCGGGCCTGGAGCCGGAGTTCGCCCCGGCGCTGGACGACGTGGCGGACCTGCTCGGGCTGGAGCGGCCCCGGCTGACCAGGGGCGAGGAGCTGACGGAGCGGGCCCTCGACGCCATCGCGACGGGCCGCTTCCTCGCCCGGGCGCTGCCCGAACTCGGCATCCGGGCCGACGTACTGGCGGGCCACAGCCTGGGGGAGTGGGCGGCGATGGTGGCCGCCGGGATGTACCGGCAGGACGCGGCCGACACCTTCCTGAACTCGCTGCGGCCCGGTTCGGTGAAGGTCCCGGACCTGGTCTACGCGGCGTTGGGATGCGGCACCCGGCGGGCGGAGGCGGCGCTGCACGGACTGGACGGGGTGGTGGTCAGCCACGACAACTGCCCCCACCAGTCGGTCGTCTGCGGGGCTCCCGCCGACGTGGCCACCGCCCTGGAGCGGTTGAAGGCCGAGGGCGTCCTCGGCCAGGAACTCCCCTTCCGCTCGGGCTTCCACACCCCGATGTGGGAGCCCTACCTCGGACAGGTCCGCGCCGCCTTCGCCCAACTGCCGCTCCAGCCGGGGAGCGTGCCCCTCTGGTCCGCGACCACCTGCGCGCCGTTCCCCCCGGAGCCGGAGGAGGTGCGCGCGCTCGTGGTCCGCCATCTGCTGGAACCGGTCCGGTTCCGCGAGCTGACGCTCCGGCTGTACGAGGACGCGGGCGTCCGCGGCTTCGTCACGCTCGGTCCGGGCAGCCTCCCGGGCTTCGTGGAGGACACCCTGCGCGACCGCCCCCACTTCTCGGTGGCGGCCTCCTCGCCCCGGCTCTCCGGCCTGGCCGCCCTGCGGCGCACCTGCGCCGCCCTGTGGACCGAGGGGCACGCCCCGCGCTGGGACCGCCTGACCCCCGAGGGAACGGGAGCCCCGGACCGGGCCGCGATCGAACCACCGGCAGCACCTGCGGCCGGGCGCGGAGTGCTCCTGGACCTGGGTTCGCCGCTGGTCCGCCTCGGCGAGGCCGCACGCGCCACCCTGACCGGCCTCCTCCCGCAGGCCACCACCCCGGCGGCCACTCCCGTCGCCCCGGCCACCCCCGCCCCGCCTAGGCCGTCTCTTTCGGATCTTGCCTGGCCCGCGCCGCCGACCCCGCCCGCGCCGGTGGCCGCGGAAGCCCGCCCGTTCCTGCTCTCCGCCCTGGACGCGGCCCCCGCCGGAGGACGGACCGAGGCGCAGACCGAGGCGCAGACCGAGACCCAGCCCCGGAGCCACACCCTGCGCCTCTCCCTCGCCACGCTGCCCTACGTACGGGACCACTGCGTCTACCTTCAGCCCGACGGGTGGACGGAGGACTCCGACCGCTTCCCCGTCGTCCCCATGACGACGATGCTGGAACTCGCGGCCGAGGCCGCGCTGCGGGACGCGCCGCCCGGCCTGGCCGTCATCGGCTACGAGCGGGTACGGGCCCTGCGCTGGCTCCCCGTGGAGCCGGCCCTCGACCTGGAGGTCACCGTACGGCCCGCCGGGCCGGGCCGCGTGCGCGTCACCCTCGGGGAGTACGCCGACGTGTTCGTGCTGCTCGGCGCGCGGTACGAGCCCCTGCCCGGCCCCGATCCCACCCCGCTGCGCGAGCCGCAGCCGGCCCCCGTCAGCGCCGAGGCCCTCTACCGGGACCGGTGGATGTTCCACGGCCCCCGCTTCGCCGGGGTGCACGAGGTGCGGTCCGTCGGCTCGGACGGCATCCTCGGCGTGCTGCGGGCGCTGCCCGACCCGGGGGCGCTGCTCGACGCGGCCGGGCAGCTCTTCGGGCACTGGATGCAGTTGCGGCTCCCCGTGGACCGGCTGGTGTTCCCGGCCACCGTGGACGGCATCCGCTTCTCCGGGCCGCCGCCCGCCCCGTACGAACTCGTCGGGGCCACGGCCCGGATCCGGGAGGTGCGCGACGTCACCGTGCGCGGCGACATCGAGCTGTTCCGGGCCGACGGCCGGGTATGGGCCCGGATCGACGGCTGGACGTACCGCCGCTTCGGCGCCGACGAGCGGGTCTGGCCGATGAAGTTCACCCCGGAGGTCTGCGGCATCGGCGAACCCCGCCCCGAGGGCTGGTGCCTGGCCCGGCGCCGCTGGACCGACCCCGCCTCGCAGGAGCTGGTCATGCGCCGCTACCTCGGCGCCGCCGAGCGCGCGGCCTACGAGCGGCTGGCGCCGCGCGCCCGGGCACCCTGGCTGCTGGGCCGGATCGCCGCCAAGGACGCACTGCGCCACCTCCTCTGGGACGGCGGAGCCGGGCCGGTCTTCCCGGCCGAGGTGCCGATCGGCAACGACGCGGCCGGGCGGCCCTTCGCCGGGGGAACCCTGGCCGGGGGAGTCCGCCTGACGATCGCCCACAAGGACCGGATCGCGGTCGCCCTCGCCCACCCCGACCGGCCGGTCGGCATCGACGTGGAACAGGTGACCACCGACCCGGACGCGCTCATCCGGATCGCCCTGGCGCCGGGCGAACTCGCCCTCGCCGAAAGGCTGGCGGCCCGGGAGGGCACCGGACTGCCGGCCGCGCTCACCGCCCTGTGGTGCGCCAAGGAGGCGGCCGCCAAGGCCGCCGGGACCGGACTCGGAGGCCGCCCGCGCGACTGGCGGACCACCGGCGACCCGGGCTCCGGGGAGCTCTGGGTGCACTCTCCGGACGGGCATCCGTACCCGGTCCGCACCACCTTGCTCGCGGACGCGCCATTCGACCACGCCGGCCACGTCGTCGCCTGGACCGACCGTCCCGCGACTCCGTCCCCCGTCCCCTTCCACCTCACGGAGACCAGTCATGGCAGCTGACATCCTCGCCGAGATCACCGGCATGCTCGTGGAGATCGTCGGTGACGAGCACCTCCTCGCGGACGAGGTCACGATGAAGACGACGTTCAACGAGGACCTCGCCCTGGAGAGCATCGAGTTCGTCGCCCTCGCCGAACTCCTCCACCACCGCTACGGCGCCGGTGTCGACCTGATGGGCTTCCTGTCCGAGAAGGACATGGACGGCATCCTCGCCATGTCCGTGGGTGAACTCGTCACGCACATCGGCCGGATCACCCACGCGTCCCTCACCCGAGCCTCCCTCACCCCCACACCGCTTACCCGCACGCCGCTCCCGCACGCCTCGGCATCCGGCGCCCGCGCCGGCGCCGCGACCGGATCGGACGGCTGATCCCCGCCATGGCCTTCGTCCCCGCGGGCACCGTCCGCTTCCACGTCCAACAGCTGCCGGCCACCGCGCACACGGCCGGCCCCGACGCCGCCGACCGCCCCGTAGTGGTGTTCCTGCACGGGCTGGTCGTGGACAACCTGTCCTCCTTCTACTGCCCCCTGGCCGTCCCGGTGGCCCGGGCCGGGCACGAGGTGCTCCTCTACGATCTGCGCGGCCACGGCCGTACCGAGCGGCCGGCCACCGGCTACGACAGCCGCACCGCCGTACGGGACCTCTTCACCCTGACCGGCGCGCTCGGCCTCGGGCGCCGCCCGGTGCACCTGGTCGGCAACAGCTACGGCGGCACCCTGGCGCTGCACGCCGCCCTGGCCCGCCCCGACCTGGTCGCCGGACTCACCCTGCTCGAACCCCCGCTCAGCGGGGCCTGGGTGGACAACATGGTGGACACCCTGTCGGCGGCCGCCCTCAGCCTGGAGGACAGCGCGGTACCCGCCGAGCTGCTCACCCTGCGGCTGCGCAAGGCGGCCAACCTCACGGCCATCGCCGACGAGCTGCTCAACCGCACCACCCTCATCGACGACATCGCGGCGAGCCGCACCTTCACCCCGGCCGACTACGCCGGACTGCGCTGTCCCGTCCTGATCGTCTGCGGCGAGCACTCCGAACTGGTGCCGGGCGCCCTGGAACTGGCCCGCCACGCCCCGCACGTCACCGCGGTCGAGATCCTCCCGGGCCTCGGGCACGACGTGCTGAAGGAGAGCAGCGGAGCGCTGCGAGCGGCCGTACTCGCCCACCTCGATGCCACGGCATCGGGCGCGGCCACGGGCACGGCCACGGGCACGGCCACGGGCACAGGCGGGGCGGGCGCGCTCGCGGTTACGGCGCGGCCGCGGGCGGGAGCGCTGGTCCGATGAGGGTGCTCTTCACGGTGCCGCCGCTCGCGGGGCACGTCAATCCGACGGTGGCGGTCGGCGCCGAACTGGCCGCCCGCGGCCACGAGGTCGCCTGGACCGGCCCGCCCGGGCCGCTGTCCCGGCTGCTGCCCGAGCACGCCCGGATCCTCTCCGCGGGCGCGGAAGCGGGCGGCGACTACGCGTTGCTGCACGCCCGCTGGCGCGATCTGCGCGGGGTCGCAGCACTGCGGTTCCTCTGGGAAGAGGCCCTGGTCCCGTTGGCCAAGGCGATGCTCCCGGGCGTGGTCCGGGCGGTCGGCGCCTTCGAGCCGGACGTGCTGGTCGCCGATCAGCAGGCCCTGGCCGGTCCGGTGGCCGCGCGGCGGCTCGGGGTGCCCTGGGTGACCTCCGCCAGCACCTCGGCCGAACTCACCCTCCCCTTCGCGGACTTCCCGAAGGTGGGGGAGTGGGTGGCCGCACAGATCGCCGGACTGCTGGCGGAGTGCGGTGCAGACCCCGATCCGGCCGGAGCGCCGTGGGATCCGCGGTTCTCGGAGCGGCTGGTCCTGGTGTTCTCCAGCCGCCAACTCATTGGAGGACAGGCTGAGTTCCCTCCGCACTACGCCTTCGTGGGTCCCGCCTTCGGGGCCCGCCCGCCCGCTCCCGGATTCCCCTGGGAGCGGCTGGATCCGGAGCGCCGACGGGTGCTCGTGTCACTGGGCACCCTCAACCAGGAGGCCGGGGGCCGGTTCTACGGGGCGGTGCTTGGCGCCGCCGAACGGCTCGGCTCGGACGTCCAGTTGGTCCTGGCGGCCCCCGCCCCGCTGATCAGGGCGGTCCCCGGAAACGTCCTGCTGCGCGACCGGGTGCCGCAGCTCGAGTTGCTGCCGCACCTGGACGCGGTCGTCTGCCACGGCGGCCACAACACCGTCTGCGAGACCCTCGCGCACGGGCTGCCGCTGGTCGTCGCCCCGATCCGCGACGACCAGCCGATCGTCGCCCGGCAGGTCGTGGAGGCCGGGGCCGGGGTGCGGGTGCGGTTCGGCAGGACCCGGGCCGAGGAACTGCGCGACGCGCTGACGGCCGTACTCGACGAACCCGGCCACCGCCGGGGCGCCCGGCGGATCCAGGCCTCATTCGCCGCGGCGGGCGGGGCCGCCGCCGCGGCCGACCGGTTGGAGGAACTCCTATGACGCGCTCCCCGCTCCCTTCCCCTGCCCGGATCCCTCTTTCCGTTCCCCTGCTCCTGTCCCGCGTCCGGTGGACCTCCGTCCTCCTGCTCGCCGCCCTCGGCGCGGGCACCGTGCGCGCGGCCCGCCGGCTGCGGGCGGTCCCGGTGCTGCCCATGGCCGCGTCCGCGGACGCCGGGGTGCCGCGCGCCGCCGGGTGGCGACTGCTCACCGCCCGCGGGGTCGAGCCCGACGCGGCCACCTTCCTCGCCGCCTGCGCGCACGCCGACCGGGAGGGACTGCGGGTCCTGGACCTGCTGCCCGGGGACCTGCCCACCGAGCGGGTGCTCGGCCTGCTGCGCCTGGTCGACCCGACCGCCTACCGGCAGGACCGGCTCGGCGAGGGACGCGGGGCCGGGTTCGCCGTGCTCGTCGCCGAGGAGGTGCTCGCGCGGGCCGGGATCGACCCGGCGGGCCCGGCCGCCACTCCGGCGGAACTCATGACGGTGACCCGGCGCGTGAAGGAGTACGCCGCCGATGCCACGGGACTGGCCATCGCACCCGCTCTGAGCTGCGGACCACCCGCCGGCGCGCGCGGACCGGCGCGGGCGGCCGAACTGCGGGCCCAAGGGCTGCCGGCCGGGCCGCTCGCCGCCGCACAGCTCGCCGGGCTGGCCCTGCTGGCCGGCGTCGCCGTACGCCAGGGCCGGTGGGGCGCCGCCGCGGCGGGGCTGTACTGGCTCCAGCCCTACCTCGCCCTGGGCCGGCCCGGCGCACCCCTGCGCCCGGGCGACCTGGCCCGGGCCACGGCCGCCCGGCCGGCGCGCTCCCTCGGCGCGGCCCTGCGTACGGCCGCCGCGACGACCCGTACGCCGCGACCCGGGGCCGCCGTTCCCGCGAACGGCCGGGCCGCCACACGGGACACGGAGCAGACCACCGTGCGCGCCGAGGCCGTGCGGGCAGAGGCCGCTGAGGCGTACCGGGCCGACCTGGCCGCCGGAACCGACCGGTTCCTCGAACCGCGCCGGCCGGACTGCCCCTGGTGCGGCTCCCGCCGGCTCACCGTCCGGGTCCGGGTACCCGACCTGCTCCAGGGCAAGCCCGGCCGCTTCACCCTGGACCAGTGCGGAGCCTGCGGGCACGTCTTCCAGAACCCCCGACTGTCGCCGGAGGGACTGGAGTTCTACTACCGCGACTTCTACGACGGCCGCGGCGGCGAGGGCGCGGCCACCGTCTTCGGCCGGCTCGGCGCCGCCTACCGCGGCCGCGCCGAAATGCTCCGCCCGCACACCGACCCGGTGTCCTGGCTCGATGTCGGCACCGGTCACGGCCACTTCTGCAACGCGGCCCGCGCCGTCTGGCCCGACACCCGGTTCGACGGTCTGGACATGGGCGACGGGGTCCGCGAGGCCGAGCGGCGCGGCTGGGTGGAGACGGGATACCAGGGCCAGTTCCCGGAGTTCGCGGTGAAACTGGCGGGCCAGTACGAGGTGGTCAGCATGTACCACTACCTGGAGCACACCCGGGACCCGCTCACGGAACTGGACACGGCGGCCGCCGTCCTCGCCCCCGGCGGCTACCTCGCCATCGAACTCCCCGACCCCGAGTCCCGGATGGCCCGGCTGCTCGGCCCGGCCTGGTTGCCCTGGTTCCAGCCGCAGCACCAGCACCTGATCCCCTCCTCGAACCTGCGCGAGGCACTGGCCGACCGCGGCTTCACCGTCCTCGCCGAGGAACACGGCCCGGCCCACCAGGGCAACGACTTCTTCGGCGCGGTGGCCCTGACCGCGACCCGGCTGGCCCCCGACCCGGACCGGCCCTGGGCGCCCCCGGCCGGCACCGGCCGACGCGCCCTCACCGGCGCCGTACGGCTGGCCTCGCTGCCCTGCTTCGCCGCCGCACGGACGGCGGCAACGCCTACCGGATGCTGGCCCGCAAGGACGAGCGATGACAGCCCCCGGCGCGCGGACCGGCCAGGGCCCGGCCGCCACCGAACCGGCCGCCACCGGCCCCGTCGTCGCCCGTCCCGGTGAGGCCCCCACCAGCCCCGCCCCCACCGGCCCCGAGGCCCCCGCCGGAGGCGACCTCGCCCGCCGGGCCACCGCCGACCCGCTCTTCCGCCTGGTCGCCTACGCCCTGGAGGCCGCGCACGGTCGGCCCCCGGCCGCCGTCTGGAGCGCCCCGTACACCTTCCACCTGGGCTCCCCGGGCCTCGTGGCGGCGGCCGGCTGGCCCGTCTCGGCCGCCGCGGCCCCGCGCACCGACGGCCTGGTACGGCTCAGCTCCCTGGCCCACCCGGCGGACGGCTGCGACCTGCCGCTGACCCTGTCCGGGCCGCCGCCCGCCACCCCGGCCTGGGCCGCCCGCCCGTACGCGCTGCTGCGCGCACTGGCCCGGGCCGGGTACGGCCGGGGAGGTACCGACCTGCACGTGCAGGGCTCCCTCACCCCGGCCGCCGGGCTGGCCACGGAGGAGGCCGCCGACTGCGCGATGGCGCTCGCGGTGGCCGACGTCCACACCCCGGCGGGCGAGGACCCGGACCGGGTACGGCTGGCCCGGCTGATGGCGGAGGCGCTGCCGGACGGCGACGACGCCCTGCGCCGGGGCGCCCTCTTCGCCCGGCCGGGCCGGGCCCTGCTGCTCGGCCACGGCCCGCCCCGGCCGGAGCCCCGGCGGCAACGACAGCGGTACGTGGTCTTCGACCCGGCCGGTTCGGGGGCCCGCCTGGTGCTGCTGGCCCTGCGGCCGGACCCCGACGGCACGCGGGACCGTACGGCCGAACTCGCCCGGGCCGTCGGGTGCGCCCGCCGGGCGGGGGCCCTGAGTGCCTGGCCGCCCGGGCAGCGGCCGGGGCGGAGCGTCCTGGTCCTGCTGCCCGAGGCCCGGCCGGCGGCGGTGCGGGCGGCGGTCGCGGAGGACTTCCGCGACCGGGGGCTGCCCGTGCCCCGGTTCCTGAACATCACCGTCGCCGGCCCGGCCCGCCGCGAGTCCTGACACCGGGCCCGGCACCAGGCCTGGTGCCGGGCCCTGCCACCGAGCACCACACCACCCGTCACGAGGAGGAACCACCCATGCCCCTCCGTCCCCCGACAACGGCGAGCACGAGCACGAGCGCGACCGCTCGCGCGAGACACCGGGTCCACCGGTCGGCCCTGGTCGCCGGCATCGGCGCACTCGCCCTGCTGGGCGCCTTCACCATCGCCAACTCCCAGGCCGCCGAGAGCATTTCCGCGGCGCCGTCGGCCGTGGCCGCGCTGCCCGCGTACGACCACGTGGTCGTCGTCGTCTACGAGAACAAGCAGTACGGCGAGATCATCGGCAGCGCCAACGCCCCGTACATCAACCAGCTCGCGAGCGGCGGCGCGAGCCTGACCGGCATGAAGGCCCTGACCCACCCCAGCCAGCCGAACTACTTCAACCTCTTCTCCGGCGCCACCCAGGGCATCACCGGGGACGGCTGCTACACCCCGCAGTCAATGACCGCGCCCAACCTCGGCCAGGAGCTGATCGCGGCCGGCAAGACCTTCGCGACGTACAACGAGGACCTGCCGAGCGAGGGTTCCACCGTCTGCACCAACGGCCAGTACGCCCAGAAGCACAACCCGTGGTTCGCCTTCAAGAACGTGCCGCTGAACACCGGGAAGACCTGGGCCCAGTTCCCGCAGGGCAATTTCGCGGCGCTGCCGAACCTTTCGTTCATCGTCCCCAACCAGTGCAACGACATGCACTCCTGCTCGGTCGGCACGGGTGACACCTGGACGAAGAACAACATCGACGCCTACGCGCAGTGGGCGAAGGCCAACAACAGCCTGCTGGTGCTGACCTGGGACGAGGACAACTTCCTCGGCTCCAACCAGATCGCCACCGTCTTCTACGGGGCGAACGTCAAAACGGGCACGTACTCCACGGCCTTCAACCACCACAACCTGCTGCGCACCTTCGAGGACCTGTTCGGCACGACGCACGCCGGGAACGCCGCCAACGTCCAGCCGATGAGCGAGGTGTTCGCCTCCACGAACCCCACCCCGACCCCCACGCCGACGTCCACGTCCACGCCGACCCCCACACCGACTCCGACCCCCACACCGACCCCGACTCCGACCTCGGCCGCGCTGAAGCTGGCCAACCCCGGCCCGCAGTCCTGCAAGTTCAACCAGAGCTGCACCATCCAGCTCACCACCACGGGCGGGAAACCCCCCGTCCGCTACTCCGCCACCGGACTCCCCTGGGGCCTCACCCTCGACGCCGCCACCGGCCGCATCACCGGCAAACCCTGGGCCACCGGAACCCTCCAGATCACCGCCACCGCCACCGACACCACCACGGCCACCGCCACCACCACCTTCCCCCTCACCCTCACCTGGTTCTAAAGGAGGCACCCGTGTACCTGTCGACCAGCCGTGCGGCGGACATCGCCGCAGGCCCTCCGGCTCCGAAGGGCCCCCTGCGGGCCGTCCCCGGCACGGTGCTCGCCCTCGGCATGGTCAGCCTGGTCACGGACGTCTCCGCGGAGATGGTCACCGCCGTCCTGCCGCTGTACCTGGTGGCCGGACTCGGGATGTCCCCGCTCGCCTTCGGCGCCCTGGACGGGCTCAACCAGGGCGCCACCGCGCTGCTGCGCCTCGTGGGTGGACGGGTTTCGGACCGCACCCACCGCCGCAAGCTCGTCGCCGGCACCGGCTACGCGATCTCCGCCGCCTGCAAGGCCGCCCTGCTGGCGGTCACCACCCCCTGGTCGGTGGCGGCGGTGCTCGCCGCCGACCGGACCGGCAAGGGCCTGCGCACCGCCCCGCGCGACGCCCTCATCTCGCTGTCCTGCCCGCCGGGGGAGCAGGGCCGCGCCTTCGGCGTGCACCGCGCGCTGGACACGGCCGGGGCCCTGCTGGGTCCGCTGGCCGCGTTCGGCGTGCTGTGGGTGGCGGTGGACGGTTACGAGGCCGTCTTCACCGTGAGCTGCTGCCTCGCGGTGCTGGGCGTCGTGGTGCTGGCCCTGTTCGTACGGGAGAGCCCCGCGCCCGCACCGGCGGCCGGGACGCCCTCCGCCCGGACCCTCCTGCGGATCCCCGGCCTGCGCCGGCTCTGCCTGACCGCCGCAGGGCTCGGCCTGTTCACGGTCGGGGACGCCTTCCTCTACCTGCTGCTCCAGCAGCGACTGGACCTGCCGGTCGCCTGGTTCCCGCTGCTGCCGGTCGGCACTGCGGCCGTGTTCCTGCTGGCCGCCGTGCCCGCGGGCCGGCTCGCCGACCGGCTGGGGCGCCACCGGGTCTTCCTCGGCGGCCACCTGCTGCTGCTCGGCGCCTGCCTGCTGCTCCTGGTTCCGGTACCGCCCGGGCCCGCGCTCGTGTGCGGGGTCCTCGGCCTGCTCGGCCTGTTCTACGCGGCCACCGACGGGGTCCTGATGGCCGCCGCCGGGCCGCTGCTGCCCCCCGGCCTGCGCACCACCGGGCTGGCGGTGCTCCAGACGGCGCAGGCCCTGGCCAGGTTCGCGGGCTCCCTGCTCTTCGGCGCCGCCTGGACCCTGTGGGGCCCGGGCCCGGCGCTGGCCGCGGCGGCCGGCGGACTGCTGCTGGCCCTGGCCGTCACGACCGTGGCCACCTCCGCCTTCACGGGCCACGGCCCCGCCTCGGGGGAGGAATCCCCCGAGGCGTGAGCGCGCAGGTTCAGGCCGCCGCTCCGTTCGACTGCAACTCCTTCGCGGCCCGCTGCCGCAGGGAGTCCTCGTCGGTGTCCGCGTCGTAGGAGATCAGCTTCGGCAGCAGGGCGGCCAGGACCGCCACCGAGGCCACGCAGGCGAGCCCGCCGCCCCAGAAGGCCGAGCGGGTACCGGTCCAGCCGGCCATGGCGCCCGCGCGGACCTGGCCGAGCTGCGGGCCCACGGTGTACGAGAGCACCTCGATGCCCGCGAGCCGGCCCCGCAGCTCCTCGGGGATGGTCTGGTTCCAGATGGTGGCGCGGCCCAGCCCGCTGAGCATGTCGCCCGCGCCGGCCACCGCGAGGCACAGCAGCACGAACCAGATGTTCCCGGACCAGCCCGCGGTCGCGATGGCCAGTCCCCACACCCCCGCCCCGCACACCACCAGCAGCCCGTGCCGGCGTACCCGCGAGACCCAGCCGCTGGTCATCCCCAGCGCCAGCGAGCCCACCGCGCCCGCCGCGTACATCAGCCCCAGCGCCCACACGGCGTCGAGCTCGTCGGCGAGGAAGGGGAAGATGGCGTTCGGGAAGGCGAAGAGCATCGCCGCCAGGTCCACGGCGTACGTGCCTAGCAGCACGGGCCGGCTCCACGCGTACCGGGCCCCCTCGGCGATCCCCCGCAGCGAGGGCCGCTCGGCGTCCCGCGCGGGCGGAGCCGGACGCAGCCGCAGGCACAGCAGCACCGATACGAAGAATCCCGCGACGGTGACCGCGTACGCGGAGGCGTACCCGGCGTACGCGACGACCAGACCGGCCGCCGCGGGACCCGCGATGGCCCCGAACTGGTAGCGCAGCCCGTTCAGCGCGGCGGCGGCCGTGAGCTGGTCGTGCGGCACGATCCGCGCCATCAGCGAGTCCATGGCCGGCCGCTGGAGGCCGGTCAGTGCCGATACGCACGCCGCGACCACGTACAGCGGCCACAGCAGGGGACTCGGCAGGGCGGCGTTCACCAGGAGGACCAGGGCTAGCACCCCGAGCCCGGCCTCGGTCAGCAGGATCATCCGCCGCCGGTCCACGGCATCGGCGAGGGCGCCCCCGTAGAGACCGAAGACCACCAGCGGGAGCAGCTCCACGGCGCCCATCGCACCGACCGCCAGCGGCGAGTCCGTCAGGTGCTTGATCTGCAGCGGCAGCGCGATCATCGCCATGAACGAGCCGAAGAAGGTGACCGTGCCCTGGTAGAACAGCAGCCGGAAATCGGGGCTGGACCGCAGCGGGCTGAGGTCGGGCAGTACGGAGGCGAAACGGGATCTGCTCACGAGGAGCCATGGTCGGCGCCCGCCCGTCCCCGGGCAACGGGTTTTCCCGCGTGGCCGGGTTGGGGCCTGCCGTCAGATTCCCGTCTGCCTCGCGGCCCTTCGGGCGACGACGGGAATCTGACGACAGGCCCCAGGTCCGGGCGATTCGCGGCCGCCGTCCGATCCTGCACAATCGGCGGATGAGCGATGAAGACCCCTACCTCTGGCTGGAAGACGTCACCGGCGAGGCCGCCCTGTCCTGGGTGCGCGACCGCAACGAAGAAACGGTGTCCGCGCTGGCCTCGGACCCCGGGTTCAAGGTGCTGGAGTCGGAGGTCCGCGAGGTCCTCGACGACGACGGCAGGATCCCGTACACGACCCGGCGGGGACGCCACCTCTACAACTTCCGGCAGGACGCCGACCACGTACGCGGGCTGTGGCGGCGCACCACCCTGGAGGAGTACCGCAAGGAGCGGCCCGACTGGGAGCCGGTCCTGGACCTGGACGCGCTCGCCGAGGCCGAGGGGGAGAAGTGGGCCTGGGCGGGCAGCGCCGTCCTCGCCCCGGATCACCGCCACGCCCTGGTCATGCTGTCGCGCGACGGCGCGGACGCCTGTGTCGTGCGCGAGTTCGACCTCGTGGAGCGGGAGTTCGTCGCGGGCGGCTTCGAAGTCGCCGAGGCCAAGACCCGGATCGGCTGGATCGACCGGGACCTGGTCTGGATCGGCACGGACTTCGGCCCCGGTTCGATGTCCCCGTCCGGCTACCCCCTCCAGGTCCGCCGGTGGCGGCGCGACACCCCCCTCGCGGAGGCGGAACCGGTCTACGAGGGCAGGCCGACGGACCTGTCCGCCTCCGGCTGGCACGACGACACACCCGGCTTCGAACGGGACTTCGTCCACCGGCAGATCGACTTCTGGAACGGGGAGATGCTGCTCCTCCCCGGAGACGGAACCCCGGACGCGGCCGGCCCCGAGAAGATCGACGTCCCGGACGACGCCAGTGCCTCAGTCCACCGCGAATGGCTGCTCGTCGCGCCGAAGTCGCCCTGGCTCGGCCACGCCGCGGGCAGCCTGCTCGCCTTCGACTTCGAGGCCTTCCGGGCGGGGGAGCGGGAGGCGGCCGTGCTCTTCACCCCGGACGAGCACACCGCCCTCGCGGGCTGGAGCTGGACCCGCCACCACCTGATCCTCACCACCAGCGCCGACGTCTCCTCCCGGCTGGAGATCCTGACCCCCGGGCCCGGCCCCGACGGCTGGAGCCGCACCCCCCTCTCCGGCGTACCCCCGCTGTCCACGGCCTCCGTGGTCGGCACCGATCCGGACGTGAGCGACGAGTTCTTCCTGAACGTCTCGGGCCACCTCCAGCCGTCCACCCTCTACCGGGGTACGGCCCCGGCCGGCGCCGACGAGACCGTCAAGCAGGGCCCGGCCCTCTTCGACACCGCCGGCCTCGCGGTCCGCCAGTACTTCGCACCCTCCGCGGACGGCACGAGGATCCCGTACTTCGTCGTCGGACCCGAGGACCGCACCGGCCCCGGGCCCACCCTGCTCTACGGGTACGGCGGCTTCGAGGTCTCCATGGTCCCGGGCTACAGCGCCGTCACCGGACGCGCCTGGCTCGCGCGCGGCGGCACGTATGTGGTGGCGGGCATCCGGGGCGGGCACGAGTACGGGCCGCGATGGCACAAGGCCGCGCTCGGAGCGAACCGGGTACGGGCCTACGAGGACTTCGCCGCCGTGGCCCGGGACCTCATCGCCCGGGACGTCACCACCCCCGCCCAGCTCGGGATCGAAGGCGGCAGCAACGGCGGACTGCTCATGGGCGCGATGCTCACCCGCGACCCCGAACTGTTCGGTGCGGTCGTCGCCCACGTGCCGCTGCTGGACATGCTCCGCTTCCACAAGCTGCTCGCAGGGGCGAGCTGGATCGCCGAATACGGGGACCCCGACAGCCCGGCCGACCAGCCCCACCTGGAGCGGATCTCCCCGTACCACCAGGTCCGCACGGACGGGCCCCCGTACCCGCCGCTGCTCCTGCTGACCTCGACCCGCGACGACCGCGTCCACCCCGGGCACGCCCGCAAGATGGCCGCCCGGCTGCGGGAGTCGGGGCACCCCGTGCTCTTCCACGAACACCTCGGCGGCGGCCACGCGGGCGCCACCGACCACGGGCAGACCGCCTTCAACGAGGCGCTGGTCCACACCTTCCTCTGGGAGCGGCTGACCCCGCAGAGGTGACCGGTGCGTGCGTGCGGCGCGGCCCGGGATCAGATCTGGCAGCTGATCCCGGGCCGCGGCGCGTTCGCGGGGCCTCGCGCAGGTCCTAGGCGGGGCGCAGGGCCTAAGCGGGGCGCAGGGCCTCGACCCGGGTCTCGATCGCGGTGATCAGCGCCTCGACCCTGGCCTCGAAGATCTGCTCGTCCGTGACCTCGGCCAGGTGGCTTCCGAGCCGGGTGATGTTGGGGAAGCCCGAGGGGTCGACCAGGCGGTACTCGCGGTTCCACGAGGACTCGTCGGCGGCCCGGACGTCCGGGTCGAACAGCAGGTAGGCGGCGCGCTGGCCGACGTAGGCGAGGAGCGAGTCGCCGACCATCCGGTAGTGGACGGCCGCCTCGGCCCCTTCGAGGCCGGCTTCCGTCACCGCGCCGAGGATCAGCTCCACGACGCGGAACTCGTTGGACCTGCGGGTGGTCCGGCTGGCCATGGTCGAGCCGACCACCGGGTACCTGAGCGCGACTTCGAGGGAGCCGTCGGCGAGTGCCCGCAGCCGGTCCTTCCAGTCGAGCCCCGCGGGGATGCGGTCGAGCACCTCGCCGAGCGTGCGGTCGGCGACCGAGAGCAGCAGCTCGTCCTTGTCGCGGAAGTGCCGGTAGATCGCGGTCGGGTCGGCGCCGAGCTCCTCGCCGAGGCGCCGGACGGTGAAGGCGTCCTCGCTGCCGCGAGCCGCGATGCGCAGGCTCGCTTCGATGATCGCGTCGGGTGTGAGCTGGCTGCCCGCGCGCTTGGACCGGGCGGGTGTGTCGGATGACTTCGGCATGGTGGGGCCAGTGTAACGATGTGGAACAGAGCGAGCGCAACACCGTTGACAACATTGTTGCGCTCCCGTTCACTCCTCCTCAACGAACCAGCCGTGCGGGGCTCACCCGCCGAGCCGAAGGATGCGTCGATGGGCAACATCAGGCAGCCGATCAGGCAGCGTGCCGACACCGTCTTCGTCGGAGGACGGGTCTTCACCGGGACCTCACCCACCCCGATCGACGCCGCCGTCGCCGTGGGAGGCGGCCGGATCATCGCCGTGGCCGACGCGGCCGCCGTACGGTCGCTCGCGGACGCCGACACCGAGGTCGTCGACCTCGCGGGCGGACTGCTCATCCCCGGATTCCAGGACGCCCACGTCCATCCCGCGGTGGCCGGCGTCCAGATGCTCGGCTGCGACCTGAGCGAGGAGCGCACCATCGAGGGCTACCTCGCGGTGGTCGCCGCCTTCGCCGAGGCCCACCCCGACGCGGCCTGGATCCGCGGCGGGGGCTGGTCGATGGACATCTTCCCCGGCGGCACGCCCACCCGGGCCATGCTCGACGCGGTGGTCCCCGACCGGCCCGTCCTGCTCACCAACCGGGACGGCCACGGCGCCTGGGTCAACACCCGGGCACTCGAGATCGCCGGCGTGGACCGCACCACCCCGGACCCGGCCGACGGCCGGATCGAGCGGGAGGAAGACGGAAGCCCGGCCGGCACCCTCCAGGAGGGCGCCGTGGAGCTGGTGGCCCACCACGTGCCCCTCGCGACCCCCGACGAGGCGCACGCGGGCCTGCTCGCCGCACAGGAGCACCTCTTCTCCCTCGGCGTCACGAGCTGGCAGGACGCCATGATCGGCTCCTTCCCCGGCAACCCCGACAACTACGGCGTCTACCTGCGCGCCGCCCGCGAGGGCTCCCTGCGGGCCCGCGTCGTCGGCGCCCTGTGGTGGGACCGCGAACGCGGCCTGGAGCAGATACCCGAACTGGAGGAGCGCCGCGCCGGGGGACAGGTGGGCCGCTTCAACGCCACCAGCGTGAAGATCATGCAGGACGGCATCGCCGAGAACTTCACGGCCGGAATGCTGGAGCCCTACCTCGACGGCTGCGGCTGCGCCACCGGCAACTCCGGCCTCAGCTTCATCGAGCCCGAGGTGCTCACCGAGGCCGTGGCCCGGCTCGACCGCTCCGGGTTCCAGATCCACTTCCACGCCCTGGGCGACCGGGCCGTGCGCGAGGTGCTCGACGCCCTCGCCGAGGCCCGCGAGGCCAACGGGGCCAACGACAACCGCCACCACCTCGCCCACCTCCAGCTCGTCCACCCCGAGGACATCGAGCGCTTCGCGAGCCTGGACGCGGCCGCCAACATCCAGGCCCTGTGGGCCGCCCACGAACCGCAGATGGACGAGCTCACGATCCCCTTCCTGGGACCGGAACGGGCCCGCCTCCAGTACCCGTTCGGCGACCTCCAGCGCGCCGGGGCCCGCCTGGTCGCGGGCAGCGACTGGTCGGTCAGCAGCCCCAACCCGCTGTGGGGCATCCACGTCGCGGTCAACCGCTCCGTACCCGACGAGGCACCCAACGCGGGAGGGACCTTCGAACCGGCGCCGCCCTTCTTCCCGGAGCAGGCCCTGACCCTCTCGCAGGCGCTCACCGCCTACACGGCCGGCAGCGCGTGGGTGAACCACCTCGACGAGGTCACCGGCACGGTGGAGACCGGCAAGTACGCGGACCTCGTCGTCCTCGACCGGGACCCCTTCGCGCACCCCCCGATGGAGATCGCCGACACCCGCGTGCTGCGCACGTACATCGACGGCGAACTGGTCTTCGCCGCCACCGACTGAGCCGCGACCGCCCGAATCCCCACCGGCCGAATCCCCACCGGCCGAGTCGCGACCGACCGGGCAGTCACCGGCCGGTCCGCCACCGGCCGAGCGTCACCCACCCCACCGAGCTCATCCCTCAGGGAGTCAGACGATGTCATCAACCCGATCGGGATCCCCCCTGCACCGCGGCCGCGCCCCCCGCCTCCGCACCAGCGCCGCAGCCGCCCTCGCCGCGGCCGCCGTACTCGTCACGAGCGCCTGCGGCGGCGCCGCGCCCGACAAGGACGCGGACCGGGCCACCGCGTACGAGATCACGGACAAGACGCCCGCCGCCGCCGGGAACGTGGACTCCTTCACCTGGTCCGTCTACGCGGAGCCGACCACCATCGACTACGCGTACTCCTTCGACTTCCCGCCCAACCAGATCCTCTCCAACGTCTGCGAGAGCCTGCTGCGCTGGAACCCCGACCTGACGACCTCCCCGGGCCTCGCGTCCTCGTACGCCAACCCCACGCCCACCACCTGGGTGTACCAGATCCGCCCGGGCGTGCAGTTCCACGACGGGACGGTGCTCACCGCCGACGACGTCGTCGCCTCCCTGAGCCGCAACCTCGACCCCGGGACCGGCAGCGTCTGGGCGAACCAGTACAAGAACGTCAAGTCCATCGACAAGACCGGCCCGCTGGAAGTCACCGTCACCCTGACCAAGCCGGACTCCACCTTCAACAAGTACCTGGCCGCCGGCCCCGGCACCGTGGAGTCCGCCGCGACTCTGGCCAAGTCCGGCAAGGACTACGGCAATCCGCAGACCGGCGTGAACTGCACCGGCCCCTTCTCCTTCGCCTCCTGGACCTCCGGCCAGTCCCTCACCCTCAAGCGGTTCGACGGGTACTGGAACCAGGAGCTGAAGGCCAAGTCCGGCGAGGTGAAGTTCGTCTTCCTCGCCGATGCCACCACCCGCGTCAACGCCTTCCAGAGCGGCGAGGTCGACGGCGGCTGGATGGTCCCGCCGAACGCCTACACCCAACTGGGCTCCACCGAGGCCGGAAGGCTCTACTTCGGCCGCAACACCACCGTCGCCGACGAGGTGGTCGCCAACCTCAAGGGCCCCCTCGGCAACCCCAAGGTCCGCCAGGCCCTCCTCATGGCCACCGACCGCGAGGGCATCGTCAAGGCCGGCGCCGGTGGGGTCGGCGAGGTCTCCGACTCGCTCGTCACCGACAACCTGTGGGCCGACGCGCCCCCCGCGACCCGCGAAGCGCTCATGAAGGACCTGCCGAAGTACCCGTACGACCCGGCCAAGGCCAAGGCGCTCGCCGCCGAGGCCGGAGTGAACGGCCAGGAGATCGTGATCGCGACCAGCCCGCTGGACTCGCAGACCACGATCATCACCCAGGCCATCGCCCAGGCCGCCACCGCCATCGGGCTGAAGCCGCGGATCGACTCCCTCTCCGCGGAGAAGTACACGACCCTCTTCACCGACCCAGCGGCCCGCGAGGGCATCGACCTCTTCCTCACCTTCTGGTACACGTCCATCACCGACCCGCTGGACATGTTCGGCTCACTGGAGACCGGCGCCTTCAGCAACTACGGCAACTGGTCCGACCCGGCCTTCGACGCCGCCGTCGAGAAGGCCGTCGGGGCCTACGACCCCGCCGAGCACGCGGCCGCCAACGCCGAGGCGCAGAAGATAGCCTCCCGCGAACTGCCCTGGCTGCCCCTCTACACCCTGCCCGTCAGCGTCTTCATGGGCAAGAAGATCACCGGCGTCCAGCCCTCCATCGCCTACCTCTACTACCCGTGGGCGGCCGAGATCGGAGCCAAGGGATGACGGCCGCGGCGACGGCCGCGACGGCCCGCGCCGTACGGATGCTCCGCAAGCTCGCCGGCATGGCGGCGACCCTGCTCGTCACCTCCTTCCTCGTCTTCTCCTCCCTGTTCCTCGCCCCCGGCGACCCGGCCAGCTTCCTCGTCAAGGGACGCAGCCCCAGCCCGGAGGACCTCGCCGCGCTCCGCAGCCAGTACGGCTTCGACGAACCCTTCCTGGTCCGGTACTGGAACTGGCTCGAAGGGGTGCTGCACGGCGACTTCGGCCGCTCCTACCTCTTCCACCAGGACGTCTCCGCGGTCATCTGGTCGCGGCTGCCCTCCTCCATGCTGCTGATCGCCGTATCCGGCCTGATGATCGCCGTGTTCGGCATCGGCTCCGGCATCATCGGCGCGCTGCGCCGGGGCTCGCGCACCGACCGCTCCCTCATGCTCCTGGTCACGGTGGGCGCGGCCGCACCCGCCTTCGTCGCCGCCCTGCTGCTCAGGTCGGTGTTCGGGGTGCAGCTGGGCTGGTTCCCCACCATCGGCAACGGAGAAGGCCTCATGGACCGGCTGCACCACGTGGTCCTCCCGGCGGCGGCCCTGTCCGTCACCTTCACCGCCCTGGTGACCCGCGTGACCCGCTCGGCCATGCTCGACGAGCTGAGCCGCGACCACGTCGAGGTCGCCCTGAGCCGCGGAGCACCCCGGCGCACCGTCATCCGGCGGCACGTCCTGCGCAACGCCCTCGGACCGATCGTCACCGTCTCCGCGCTCCTGGTCTCCGGCATGCTGGTCAGCACCGCGATCGTCGAGACCGCCTTCGGAATGTCAGGCGTCGGCTCCCTGCTGGTGCAGTCCGTCGACCAGCTCGACTTCCAGGTCGTCCAGGCCATCGTGCTGCTGGTGGTGGCCGCCTTCGTCGTCGTCAACGCCCTCGTGGACCTGGTCCACCCGCTGATCGATCCGCGCACGGCCGCGGCGGGGAGCGCCCGATGAGCACCCTTCCCGAAACGGGCGCCACGACGGCCCGCACCGCCCGCGCCCGGCGCGACCAGCTCGCCCGGCTGCGCCGCCTCGGCGGCAGCCGGCTCCAGCGGACCTGCCTGGCGCTCCTCGTCCTGTTCGTGCTCGTCGCGATCCTGGGCCCCTGGATCGCCCCGTACGACCCCACCTTCGGACAGCTCGGCGACACCCTCCTGGGACCGAGCGCCCAGCACTGGCTGGGCACCGACCAGGGCGGCCACGACACCCTCTCGGCGCTCATCGTCGGCACCCGGACCAGCCTGGCCGGTCCGCTCGCGGTCGTCCTGTTCTCCACCGTCCTCGGCGTCGCCGTCGGCCTGTTCACCGCTTGGCGCGGCGGCTGGATCGACACCGCCGTCGGCCGGGTCCTCGACGTCCTGTTCGCCTTCCCCGCGCTGCTCCTCGCGATCCTCGCGGTGGCCCTGTTCGGCAAGGGGATGACGGCTCCGGTGATCGCCATGGCCATCGCCTACATGCCGTACACCGCACGCCTCGTACGGGGGCTGGCCGTCCGGGAGAAGTCCCGGCCCTACATCGCCGCCTACCAGGTACAGGGCCACTCGCCCCTGTACGTCACCGTCCGCAGGCTGCTGCCCAACATCGCCCCGACGCTGCTCGCGCAGTCGACGGTGAACTTCGGCTACGCCCTGCTCGACCTCGCCGCCCTCTCCTTCCTCGGGCTCGGCGTGCAGCCGCCCACCCCCGACTGGGGAGCCATGATCAACCAGGGGCAGGCGGCCGTCCTGCAGGGCCAGCCGCTCTCCGCGATCGCGCCGGCCGTGGCGGTCGTCCTGGTCGTGGTCGCCTTCAACGTCGTCGGGGAAGACCTCGGCGACCGGCTCGCGGGGAGGGACTCCCGATGACACTGCTCGCCTACGAAGACCTGCGCGTCACCCTCCCCGCGATGGCCCGCCCCCTCCTCGACGGCGTCAGCCTCACCGTCGCGGCCGGCGAGGTCGTCGCCCTGGTCGGCGAATCCGGCTCCGGCAAGTCCGTCACCGCCCGCGCCGCCCTCGGCCTGTTCCCGCCGGGCGCCGAGACCGGCGGCCGGGTCCGCGTGGACGGCACCGACCTGGTCGGCGCCACCCCCGCGAGCCTGCGCGAGGTCCGCACGAACAAAGCGGCGATGATCTACCAGGACCCCCGGGCCGCCATCAACCCGGTGCGCCGGGTCGGGGACTTCCTCACCGAACCGCTGCGCCTGGTGCACGGCTGGTCCAAGGCCCGGGCGAACGTCAGGGCCGCCGAACTGCTCGACGCGGTCGGCCTGCCCGACCCCGCCCGGCACCTGAACCAGTTCCCGCACGAGCTCTCCGGCGGCATGCTCCAGCGCGTCGTGATCGCCGCGGCCCTCACCGCCGAACCCCGGCTCCTGCTCTGCGACGAGCCGACCACCGCGCTCGACGTCAGCACCCAGGCCGAGATCCTGGCCGTCCTGGGCCGGCTCCAGCGCGAACGCGGCCTCGGACTCCTCCTCATCACCCACGACATCGAGCTCGCCGCCTCCGTCAGCGACCGGATCTACGTGATGTACGCGGGCCGGATCGTCGAAACGGCGCCCGTGGCGGAACTCTTCGCCTCCCCACGGCACCCCTACACCGCCGGCCTGCTCGGATCCTCCCCGCCGCTCGAAGGCCCCCTCGCCCGCCTCACCCCCATCCCCGGCGCCCCGATGGGCCTCCTGGAGTCGGCCCCCGGCTGCGCCTTCGCACCCCGCTGCCGGTTCGCCGAGCCGGGCCGCTGCGACCAGTCCCCGCCGGAGCTCCTGCGGCAGGGACCGGCCGAGGTCGCCTGCCACCGTGCCGCCGAAATCGGCCCCAAGGAGGACAGTTGAGCAACCGTCCGAGCAAGGACACCGCCCCGGAACTACCCCCGGAGCTTCCCGCGGAACTCCTCCGGGTGACCGGACTGCGCAAGACCTACCGGACCGGCGGGACGGAGGTCGTCGCGGTCGACGACCTCTCGTTCTCCGTGCGGGCCGGCGGGGCGCTCGGCATCGTGGGGGAGTCCGGATCGGGCAAGACCACCACGGCCCGGATGCTGATCGGCCTGGAACGCCCCGACGCGGGCGAGATCCTGGTCCAGGGCCGGCCGCCGGCGGCCTCCGTACGGGGGAGGCCGGCCCGGCTGGCCCGCGCCAAGGCGGTCCAGATCGTCTTCCAGGACCCCTACCTCTCCCTGGACGCGCGGATCAGCATCGGCGCGACGGTCGACGGCGTGCTCAGGCTCCACGGGATGTCCGACCGGACGGCCCGGGCCGCCCGGGTACGGGAACTGCTGGCCCAAGTCGGCCTCGGCGACCGCGAGGCGGCCGCCCTGCCCCGCCGGCTCTCCGGCGGGCAGCGCCAGCGCGCCGCGATCGCCCGGGCGCTGGCCGTGGAACCGGCCGTCCTGGTGCTCGACGAAGCGGTGTCCGCCCTGGACGTCTCCGTACAGGCGCAGGTGCTCAACCTGCTCTCCGACATCCGGCGCGACACCGGGATCGGCCTGGTCTTCGTCAGCCACGACCTGGCCGTCGTCCGCTACGTCTGCGACGAGGCGCTCGTCATGTACCGCGGCCGCACGATGGAACACCGCCCGGTCACCGAGCTCCTCACCGATCCCGCGCACCCCTACACCCGGCTGCTGCTGGCCTCCGTACCCCGTCCGGGCTGGGACCCCGACTCGATCAGCCGGCGCCGCCGCGAGCTGGACCCCCTCGGGTAGCCGCACCCCGGCCGCCCCGCCGCCCCGCCGTCCGTGTGCAAGGCGGCCGGGACGTGGCGTGGTGCCCGGGAGCCGACGCGTCGCCGGGGCTAGCCTCGGCGGCCGGACGACCAGGACAGGTAGGTGCGCCGTGCCCCGTTCCGCAGTTCCCGAGACGCTGCCCACTGCCCGTGCGAGCCGCGCGGGCCGCGCCGCCGGCCGGAGGGCGGGCTCCGTCCTGGTGCTGCTGGCGCTGTGCGCGATCGGGGTCGGCCCCGCCGGGACGGCGGCCGCCTCCGACCCGGGACCGGGGGCCGCGCCCGGCCCGCTGTACGTCTCCGACTACGGCAACGACCGGGTCCTGCGGCTGCCGGCCCGCGGCGGCCAGGCCGTGGTGCCCGCCATCGGCCTGGTCCGGCCCACCGGCATGGTGGTCGACGCCGCGGGTGACCTCTACGTAGCCGACACCGGGAACAACCGGGTCGTACGGATCCCCTCGGACGGCGGCCCCCAGGTCACCGTCGAGACCGAGGGCCTGTCCCGCCCCCTCGGGCTGGCCCTGGACGGCGACGGCGACCTGTACATCGCCGACAGCTTCAACGACCGCGTCGTCGAGGTACCCGCCGACGGCAGCGGGCAGCGCACCGTTCCCACCGAGGGACTCCTTCACCCGTGGGGCCTCGCCTTCGACTCCGCAGGCTCCCTTTACGTCTCCGACTTCGTCAACGACCGGGTCGTCACGCTCCCGGCCGGCGGCGGTGGACAGCGCACCCTCCCCATCACGGGGCTCTCCCAGCCGGCCGGCATCGTGCTCGACCCGGCGGGCAACCTCTACGTCTCCGACACCGGCAACAGCCGCGTGCTGAGGCTGGCGGCCGACGGCTCCGGCCAGAGCACCGTCCCCGCGGCCGGGCTGAACGACCCGCTGGGCCTGGCCCTCGACGGGCGGGGCCGCCTCTACGTCGCGGACGCCTTCAACAACCGGGTGGTCCGCCTCGCCCCGGACGGCAGCGGGCAGACCACCCTCCCCGTCACCGGCCTGAACACGCCCACGGGCCTGGCGATCCCGCCCACCCGGACCCTCCCCGGTGGTCCACTTCTGCGGGGACGGTCATAGGCTGTCGGTCCGGCGGGCTTCCGTCCGCCGGCCTCCCGGGGGAAGGACCATGTCATGAGTGAGAAGGCCCGCAAGCTCTTCGACGCGCTCGACCTGAACAGCGACGGGGTCCTGACCCGTGTGGAGGTGATCACGGCCCTGCGCAGCAAGGGCCCCACCCTCGCCGCCCAGGGCGATCTGCCCTTCTGGGCCGTGGGCGACGTGGACACCTCCTCGGCCCTCTTCGACCAGGCGAACGCGGACGGCGACGACGTACTGACCTTCGAAGAGTTCGAGCGCGAGGTCGACCGCCGCTTCGGCTGGTAGCCGCGAGCGGGCCCTGAACCCTGAACCCTGATCCCTGGACCCTGGACCCTGGACCCTGGATCAGTCGCGGATCCCGTCGCAGGCGATCCGCAGGTGCCGGGGCCCGCGCAGCACCGCGTTCTGCCGGTAGGGCGGCGGATCCTCCAGCAGGCGCGGGTTCTCCAGCCGCCGGGCCAGCTCGGTCAGCGCCAGTTGGGCCTCCAGCCGCGCCAGCGGGGCGCCGAAGCAGCTGTGGATGCCGCTGCCCAGGCCCAGGTGCTGGATGTCCTTGCGGTGCGGGTCGAAGCGGTCCGGGTTCTCGAAGCGGTTCGGGTCCCGGTTGCCCGAGGCCAGGATCAGCCACATCGAGGAGCCCTTGGGGATGGTGACCCCGCCGACCTCGATGTCCACGAGCGGGGTGCGCTGCGGCAGCAGCTGCACCGGCGGCTCGAACCGCAGCAGCTCCTCCACCAGCGGCACGGCCAGACCGGGCTCCTGCCGCAGCTGCGCCAGCACGTCCGGATTGCGCAGCAGGGTCAGCATCCCGTTGGTGATCAGGTTGACCGTGGTCTCGTGGCCGGCGATCAGCAGCAGGGCCGACGTGCTGAGCAGCTCCATCGTGGACATGGACTCGTCCGGGCCGTGTCCCACGGCCAGTTGGGAGAGCATGTCCTCGCCGGGATCCTTGCGGCGCTGTTCGATCAGCCCGGCCAGGTACATGCCCAGCTCCATGCGGGAGTCGTGGGTCTTGCGCTGCCGCTCGGCGGGATCGGCGTCCGGATCGGGGTCCAGGCTCGCGGCGAGGGTGTCGGCCCAGACGTGGAACTTGGGCTCGTCCTCGCGCGGTACGCCGAGCAGCTGGCAGATCATCGTCACCGGGAACGGGTAGGCGAACTGGTCGACGAGGTCGATGTTCTCCGTGTCCCCGAGGTTGTCGATGAGGCCGGTGACGATGTCCTTCAGCCCGCCCCGCATCCCGTCGACGCGGCGCGGGGAGTGCGGCGGCCCGAAGGGCCGGTTGGTCATCCGGCGCAGCCGGTCGTGCTCCGGCGGGTCCAGCTTCAGGAAGCTCGGCGGCAGCGCCGTCTCCTCCGACTCCCCGCCCTCGGCCAGCGGGTCCCCGGCCGTGGCGGCCAGGTTGCGCGCGTCGGAACTGAGCCGCGGGTCGTGCAGCAGGCTCTGGATGTCGTAGTAGGTGCTGATGACGTACGGTCCGGTCCCGTCGTGGAAGACGGGGGTCTTGCGCAGCTCCTCGTACAGCGGGTACGGGTTCGCGCGGCTGGAATAGTCCAGGATCTGGCTCAGGATGCCGTGGGCCATGGGGGTCCTCCGGGAACGTGCGGGTCAGTGCCCGGCGGGGGTGAAGGTGGCGATCCGGCGGTCGGCCGGCGAGTACCCGCTGAGGGTGATGGTCGGGCCGTGCGTGGGCACGGAGGGGTCGGGGAAGTCGGCCGGGATCGGCCGCTGCCCGTCGGGACGCCGGTCCACCGTGGTGAACGGGGGCGGGAAGGGCGTGCAGGCCTCGATCTGCTTCTCGTAGAACTGCAGCCAGCGCCCGTTGTCGAAGGTGACCGCGCCGATCACCCGGCCCTGGTAGCCGTAGACCGCGGTGAACCGGCGCTCGGCCCGGGAGCCCTGGGTGAACATGATCTCGCTGCCCATGGAGGGCACGCCCACGGACTTGATGTTCACCCCGAACTGCGAGGACCAGAACGCCGGCACCCACAGGTGCGGTCGGCGGTCGGTGCTCTCGCTCATCATGTTGTGGGCGGCGGTCTCGGCCTGCGCCACTGCGTTGCCCCAGTGCTCCAGGGAGAGGAACTGGTAGCCGAACAGCGCGTGCGGGGAGCGGGCCACGTCGCCCGCCACGTAGATGTCGTCGGTGACGATCCCGCGGAGGTCGAAGGCCCGGCAGCCCGCGTCGCAGGCGATGCCGCGCGGACCCGCGCCGAGTCCGGAGCCGGTCAGCCACTCGGTGTTGCGCTGGGCGCCGAGCGAGACGACCACCACGTCGCATTCCAGCGTGGTGCCGTCGGAGAGGTGCGCGGCCCGCACTCGGCCGGTGGAGTCGCCCTCCAGCGCGGTCACCATGATCCCGGTCCGCAGGTCCACGCCGTTCTCCCGGTGGAGCTCGGCGGCGACCGCCCCGATCACCCCGCCCAGGGCGCCGACCAGGGGGCCGTCGCCGCGTTCGGCGACGGTCACGTCCAGCCCGCGCTCCCGGCACGCCGAGGCGATCTCGGAGCCGGTGAACCCGGCGCCGATGACCAGGACCCGGCGCGGTCCGGCGGCCAGCGCGCGGGCCAGGCCCGCGCCGTCCTCGCGGGTGCGCAGGGTGAAGACCCCGCCGAGCTCGCCCTCGGCCTCGTTCGGCCAGGGCCGGGCCCGGACCCCGGTGGCGATCAGGAGACGGTCGTACGGGACCTCGTCGCCATCGGCGAGCTCGACCGTACGGGCCGCCATGTCGAGCCCGGTGGCCGCGACGCCGAGGCGCCATTCGGCGTCGATGTCGCGCCGTCGGGGGAGCAGGGTGTGGTCGGCGTCGGCCTTGCCCAGCAGCACCTGCTTGGACAGCGGCGGGCGGTCGTACGGCTCGTGCTGCTCGTCGCCGATCAGGGTCAGTGAGCCGGCGAAGCCCTTCTCCCGCATGACCTCGGCGGCGCGCAGGCCGGCCAGCGAGGCGCCGACGACCACGATCCGGCCGGAGCGCTTCAGCTGGTCCAGCGCGGTGTCAGCCATCGGAGGCCTCCCCGCCCGCGGCAGCGGTCGCGGCCGCCGGGGTACGCGGGGCGGTGCCGTTGGAGCGGTCCAGATCGTCCACGAGGATCGCCTGCACGGGGCAGGCGGCCGCGGCCTGGGCCACGCGCTCGCGCTGGGCCTCCTCGGCCTGCGGATCGTAGAGCGGTCCCTCGTCCCCGTGCATCGCGAAGACGTCGGGGGCGAGGAAGGCGCACTGCGCGTATCCCTGGCACCGGTTGAGATCGACGACGAGCCTCAGCAAGGTGTGGTCCTTTCGGTGCCCCCCTGGGCTTCCCGGACCAGCGTGCGCGCGGTGGTGTCCGGGGGCCCGTCCGCGGCGGCCATCGGAGTGAGGTTTCGGCCCCCGCCCCGCCCGTCAGGGGGCCGGGCGGGGGCGGCCCCGGCCCGACCGCAGGATGTACAGGCTCACGAGCAGGGCCCAGGCCGGGAAGACCAGCTCGGACCAGGGCACGGCGGAGCCCGCCACCAGCAGCACCAGGCCGGCGAGGTACCCGGCCAGGGCCAGCGGGCGCGGGAAGACCCCGAGCCGGCGGCCGATCGTGGAGGTCGCGAACACGAACACGGCGGCCATCCGCATCCCGTACGTGGTCAGCAGGGTGTAGGCGAAGTGGCGGCCGAACTCCTGGGGCTGATCGGCGTCCAGTACGGTCCCGGCTGCCGCGGCGGCGCCGAAGAGGCTGGCGACGAAGATCAGCCCGCTGCCCAGGAAGGCGGTGGCGACGAACCGGTCCTCGGCTTCGCCGGAGTGCTCCCGCAGCGCGCCCATGAACCACAGGAAGGCGATGCCCGCGAAGGGGACGAGCTCCAGCGCTGTCGTCACCGCGTCCCGCTGCCCCGGGGTGACCTCGATCTCGGCCGCGCCGCCTCCCTCGGGCAGGCCGATCCGGGCCAGCACGATCGCCGCAGCCATGAGGACGGCGAAGAGGATCCCCGCGAGCCCCGCCGCCCTGGGGGTGCTCAGGCTCTGTCCCGGGGGCGTCCCCGGTGCTCCTAGTCTCATCCGTCCAGCAAGCCCGGGGTACGGCCTGGGTGCCAGTGGGGCCGCGCGCCCGGGTGACAGGGGGGCCGGGCCCCGCTCCCGCGGGACCCATGTAAGGAATCATTGACACCAGGTGTGGATTCTTTTACCTTCGTGATGTCAAAGTTCTTTTACATGGGGTGGGTGCGGTCGTGACCTTCGATGAGAAGCGTGCATGGATCATGGGGGTGGTCGCGATCGCCGGGTACGGGGTCTACCTGGCCCTCGTGCTGGGCGGGTCCGGCGACGGCGTCCCCCTCACGGAGGTCCCGTACGTCACGCCGCTGCTCCGGACGGTCGGGGGCGCCGGCGTTGCCGCGCTCCTCCTCAACATCGCCGTGTCGGCGGCCAAGCCCGCCGAGGCCGACGTCAGGGATCAGCGGGACAAGGAGATCGGCCGCCTCGGCGAGCACGCCGGGCAGTCCTTCCTCGTCATCGGCGCCGTGACCGCGCTGATCCTCTCGATGACCGGCGCAGACCACTTCTGGATCTCGAACGCCCTCTACCTGGGCTTCGTCCTCTCGGCGGTGCTCGGTTCGGCCGTCAAGCTCGCCGCCTACCGCTGGGGATACCAGTCGTGGTGAAGCCGACCGGCATCACGAACCGGATCAAGATCCTGCGCTTCGAGCGCGGGGAGATGACCCAGGCGGAGCTGGCGGAGCGCATCGGCGTGACCCGCCAGACCGTCATCGCCATCGAGAAGGGCCGCTACTCGCCCTCACTGGAGACGGCCTTCAAGATCGCCCGCGTTTTCGCCGTACCGCTCGAACGGGTATTCCAATATGGGGACGAGGAAGGGACGGCGCCGTGAAGGCGATCGTGCAGGACACGTACGGCTCCAGCGAAGTGCTGGAGCTCAGGGAGATCGAAACGCCGAGACCGGGCACGGGAGAGGTGCTCATAGCCGTCCGGGCCGCCGCCCTGGACGCGGGGGTCTGGCACCTCATGAGCGGCAAGCCCTACCTGCTGCGGCTCCTCGGCTACGGACTGCGCGCACCCAGCGTGCCCGTACGCGGCCGGGAGCTCTCCGGGCGGGTCGAGGCGGTCGGTGAGGGGGTGACCGCCTTCCTGGTGGGGGACGAGGTGTTCGGCATCTGCGAGGGCTCCTTCGCGGAGTACGCGACCGCCCGGCAGGACAAGCTGGCGCACAAGCCCGCCGGGATGCCCCTGGAGGAGGCGGCCGCCCTCCCGATCTCCGGGCTCACCGCCCTCCAGGCGCTGCGCGACGCGGGGCGCGTACGACCCGGGCAGCGGGTCCTGGTCATCGGAGCCGCGGGCGGGGTCGGCACCTTCGCGGTGCAACTGGCCAAGGCGTACGGGGCGCACGTCACCGGAGTGTGCAGCACCACGAAGACGGAGCTGGTGCGCGGGCTCGGCGCGGACGAGGTCATCGACTACACCCGCCAGGACTTCACGGACGGGGCCCTGCGCTACGACCTCATCCTGGACATCGCCGGCAACCGCCCCCTGGCCCGGCTCCGGCGCGCGCTGACCCCGCGCGGGACGCTCGTGATCGTCGGCGGCGAGGGCGGCGGCCCCTGGCTGGGCGGCATGGGCCGAGTCCTGTGGGCCGCGCTGCTGAACCCCTTCGTGCGCCATGGCCTCAAGGGGTTCATCTCCGCCGAACGCCAGGCCGACCTGGAGGTCCTGGGGCGGCACGTCGAGGACGGCACCCTGTCCCCGGCCGTCCACCGCACCTGCAGCCTCGCCGAGGCCCCCGACGCCATCGCCGGGCTCCACCGGGGAGAGGCCCGCGGAAAGGTCCTGATCACGCCCTAAGGCGTGGGCGCCGCACCGGTGCCGGACGGGGTGGACGGGGTGGGCGCGGTGAGCGCGGCGGACGCGTTCGGAGTGGTGGAGCCGGCCGAGGCGCCGGGCGCGGCCGGCGTGGTGGGCGCGGCCGGCGTGCCGGGTGCGCCGGAGGTGCCGGGCGCGTGGGGCGTGCCGGGTGCGGCGGTGGCCGCGGGCGCGGCAGGGGTCCCGGGGGAGCCCGACGGAGTGGCGCCGGGCGTGGCCGTGGGGGACTCCGGAGCGCAGATGATCTCGTCGCGCGGCGTGTAGTGCGTACGGAAGGTCTCGCGGCCGACCTCGTGGCCGCCGCGGACGAAGACGCGGTCGACGGAGACGTCGAACCCTTCCAGGGGGGTCTGCGCCTCGCAGGTGGGGCCGGTCACGGTGCGCTTCGCCGGCGGCGTGACGTTCGTGCGCGGGCCCTTGGTCGCGCGGATCTCGTCGTACTGCTTCGTTCCGAGCAGGGTGACGGTCACCGAGGTGGAGGTGGAGGAGGCCCGGACGGTCACGGGATGCCCCGAGTCGTTCTGCCAGCGCAGGTCGAGGGTTCCCCAGGCGACGGTGGCCTCGCGGCCTTCCGGGTACCGCTCGATGTAGAAGGAGTGGGCCCCGTGCTCCACGGGCTTCAGGCCCGCGAAGAACATGGCGTTGTACATGGTCGTCGCGACCGCGGAGACCCCGCCGCCGGGGGATTTCACGTAACGGCCGTCGTTGATCATGATGCCGTCGACGAAGCCGTTCTCCTCGGTCCGCTCGCCCACCGCCTGGTTGAAGCTCCAGACGTCGCCCTGCTCGACGACGGCCCCGTTGATCAGTTCCACGGCGCGCGCGATGTTGTGGGTGCGGTAGGGCGCGGCGGGATAGGCGACGGTGAAGGTGGAGAGGACCTGCTGTCCGACGGCTTCCGGGGCCGGGGCCGGGGCGGCGGTGGCGGCGGCAGTGGCCGTGGACTCGGCGGTCCGGTCCGGGGCGGGCGTGCCCGCGGCGGCCGCGGAACCGGCGGAGAGGCCGCCGAGGCCGAGCACGGCGGCCGTACCGGCCGATATCAGGGCGATCCGCGTGGTGGCCGTACGGCCGTGGGCGCGTCGCATGTCTCTCCCTGTCGCTTCGGAATCCGAACTACACAAGTTTGGTCCAAATCGGACCAAAAGGGTGAGAAATGTGCCCGGTTTCACGAAGCGAAGCGGGGCGGCGGGCGGCGGAGGTGAACCGCCTACGGAACCGAGCGGATCCGGCGGACCAGCAGCGATCCCGCCACGGCCAGGACGCCCGCCAGCGTGTACAGGGCCGTGTACCCGCCCAGGTGGGTGACGACCGGGGCCGCGATCACCGGGGCCAGCACCTGCGGCAGCGCATTGGCGATGTTGATGACGCCCAGGTCCCTGCCCCGGTCCTCGGCCGTCGGCAGCACGTCCGTGAGCAGGGCGAAGTCCACCGCCGTGTACACGCCGAAGCCGAGGCCCAGGATGAGCGAGGCGACGACGGCGCCGGTCCAGGTCTGCCAGCCGGCGAGCAGCAGCGTGGCCGCGGCGATGACCAGCCCAGACCGGATGACGTAGGACTTCCGGCGGCCGCTGCGGTCCGATCGGATGCCGCTGATCACCACCGTGGAGAGCAGGGTGAGGGCGTTGAGCGCCGTGAGGATCAGGACGCCGGTGTCCGCGTCGCCCCGGTAGCGCACGGCGTCGGTCAGGTAGTAGAGCAGGTACATCGTGCTGATCGAGTACGAGAGGTTCATCAGGAACCGGGTCAGCCAGGCCCAGCCGAAGTCGGGATGGCGGCGCGGGTCGATCCAGAAGCCGGTCAGGAAGCCGCGCCACCGGAAGGCCGGCCGGGCGGCGGGGGCGAGCACCGAGTCCCGCCGCATCAGCACGTACGGCACCGCCGCGAGCACGCAGAAGGCCGCGCAGGACAGATAGCCGGCGGTGATGCCGCCCGCGACCGTGGCCAGCGCCGTGCCGACCAGGATCCCGATGACCTGCGAGACGCCGAGCCAGCCGCCGACCAGCCCGCGCTGCCGGACCGGTACCTGGTCCGGGACGGCCGCGGTGAGGGCGGCGAAGGCGGCGTTGAGGGCGAGCTGCACGAGGCACCAGCCCGCGACCACCACCGCGACGCTCTGGGCGAACCCGAGGACCACCAGGCCGGCCGCCCCGCCCGCCACCCCGGCGACCACCCAGGGGATGCGGCGGCCCGCGCGCGCCGTCGTACGGTCGGACAGGGCTCCGAAGACGGGATTGGCGACCATCGAGACGGCCGCCCCCAGTCCCGTCACCAGCGCGAGGGTGGACGCCTTGTGGTCCGGGGTGAGGAATTCGGCCTGGCGCGCCAGGAGAAGCTGCAGCGGGCCGAACCAGCCGACCCAGACCCCGAGGTTGGCGAGGGACAGCGCGCTCACCCACCGGCCGCCGGGCGGCGTGACGGTCTCCTCCGCCGGGGCGGCCTTCGGCCCGGCGGTCACCTGCCGCTCTTGATCAGGTCGCGGTACCAGGCGTACGACTCCTTGGGGGTCCGGGCGAGGGTCGCGTAGTCGACGTGGACCAGGCCGAACCGCTGCTGGTAGCCCTCCGCCCATTCGAAGTTGTCGAGGATCGACCAGATGAAGTAGCCGCGGACGTCGGCCCCCTCGGACATCGCCTCGTGCAGGGCGCGCACGTGGCCCTCGTGGTAGGCGATCCGGCGCGCGTCCTTGATCCGCCCCGTGCCCGGGTCCGGCCCGTCCCCGTACGAGCAGCCGTTCTCGGTGATGTACAGCGGCGGCAGCCGGTCGCCGTAGCGCTCGCGCAGGGTGGCGAGCAGTTCGCGCAGCCCGTCCGGGACCACCGGCCAGTCGAAGTCGGTGCGCTCGTACCCCTCGATCTCCCGGATGCCGAAGGGGAGTCCGGACGGTATCTCGATCCCGCCGAAGGCGGAGCCGCCGGCCGGGGCGGGGGCGCCGACGAGCATCGGGTTGTAGTAGTTGACCCCGTACCAGTCCAGCGGGGCCGAGATCGCCTTGAGGTCCTCGGCCACCGGGCCGGGCAGCAGGGACGCCAGGCCGTCCGGGTAGGCGCCGGTCAGGATCGGGTCGGCGAAGAGGCGGTTGGTCAGGGTGTCGTACAACGCGGCGGCGGCCTGGTCCTCCTCGCTCTCGCCGGCGGCCCACACGGGGCTGTGCGAGGCGGCTATGCCGATGTGGCGGGCGCCCGCCGCGCGCAGGGCCTGTACGCCCAGACCGTGGGCCAGGAGCTGGTGGTGGGCGGCGGGCAGGGCGTCGAAGACGAGCTGCTTGCCGGGGGCGTGCTCGCCGAGGCCGTAGCCGAGGAGGGTCACCTCGGCGGGCTCGTTGATGGTGATCCACATGGGCACCCGGTCGGCGAGCCGCTCCGCGACCACCGAGGCGTACGCCGCGAACCGCTCGGCGGTGTCGCGCTCCAGCCAGCCGCCCCGCTCCTCCAGCGCGAGCGGGGTGTCCCAGTGGAAGAGGGTGGGCACCGGATCGATCCCCGCGGCGCACAGCTCGTCGACGAGCCGGTCGTAGAAGTCCAGCCCCGCCCGGTTGACGGTCCCGTGCCCGTCGGGCAGGACCCGGGACCAGGAGACGGAGAACCGGTAGGCGTCCACGCCCAGTCCGCCCATCAGGGCCACGTCCTCGCGGTAGCGGCGGTAGTGGTCGGTGGCCACCTCCGCGTGCGAGCCGTCCTTGACGCGGCCCTGCTCCCGGGTGAAGGCGTCCCAGGAGGAGGGACCCCGGCCGTCGGCGGTGGGCGAGCCCTCGATCTGGAAGGCGGAGGCGGAGACCCCCCAGCGGAAGCCGGCCGGGAAACGGGGTACGGGCGGTACGGGCTGTTGTGCGGGCGGAACGGGCGGAACGGGCGGTACGGACGTGGTCATGCGGGCTCGCTTCGGTCGGGGACGCACGGAATCCCCGGCACGCGCGAGTACGGGGACGCACGCCGTCGGGCGCGCTGTTCACGGCACTTTCGGGTCCCCGAACCCGCCCTGTCAATGGAAAGTGAACAATTCTCAACTTTTGCCGGAGCGTGCCGCGTCGAACAGGGCGAGCTGCTCGGCGCCTGCCTTCTCCAGCTCCCCGGCGAGCTCCCGGGCCTCCGCGGCCCCGCCAGAGGCGCGCTCACCCGCGCAGAGCAGCAGGGACTGGGTGAGGTGGGCGCGCAGGGCGGCGGTGAAGACCCGGTCGAATTCCGCCCCCGACAGCGCTCCGGCCCTCCGTACGGTGTCGGAGCCGACCATGCCCGGCATGTCGTGCCCCTCGTGGGGGCGGGTGTCGGGTGCTCCGGAGAGGGCCAAGAGTGCGCGCAGCCGCGCGAGTTCGGCCCCCTGCCGGTCCGCCGCCCGCTGCGCGAACCGGGCCGGCGCCGGATCCCCGGCCCGGGCCGGCGCGAGGTCCGTCAGCAGCCGGGCCCGCTCGTCCACCCCTGGTCCTGTTCCTGTGTGGGGAACCCCGGCCTAAACCGGGGACGGAAGCGCATCCTTGGCCCGGAAGCGTGGAGCGTCGGGGTTCGTCATGCGGCCCACTGTGGGCCAGGCGATCGCGCTCGGCGAGATGCTGCGCGATCACTGCTCGCTCTACAACGGGGCGTTGCAGGAGCGTCGTGGCGCGTACCGGCATGTGTCGAAGACGTCCGTCAAGTACGGGATGCAGTCGGTGCAGCTCAAGGAGATCCGGGGGTTCGATCCGGAGCGTCAGGGCCGCTGGTCGTTCTCCTCCCAGCAGGCGACGCTTCGCCGGCTGGACAAGGCGTTCGCCGCGTTCTTCCGCCGGATCAAGTCCGGTGACACGCCCGGCTACCCGCGCTTTCGTGGGGTGAACTGGTTCGACACCGTGGACTTCCCCAAGGACGGGGACGGCTGCCGGTGGGATGCCACCCCGCAAGGTCAAGACCGTCTCGGTCAAGCGCGAGGGCAAGCGCTGGTACGTCGTCCTCACCACCGGACAGGCTGAGCTGGAACCGCTGCCCGCAACCGGGTCCGTGGTCGGCATCGACCCCGGGATCGCCAGCTTCCTCGCCGACTCCAACGGCGAGTTCGCGCCCAGCCCGCGCCACGGCCGGCGCGCAGCCGCCCGGCTGCAAGCCGCACAGCGGGCCCTCTCGCTGTTCCCGCGCGTTGGCCGCGCGAAGCGGCACCGCCAATCACCGCAGGGCCGTTGAGAAGGTCGCCAAGCTGCACCGCAAGGTCCGGCGTCAGCGCCTTGATCACGCGCACAAGAGCGCGTTGGATCTGGTCCGTAAGCACGATTTCATCGCGCATGAGGACCTCAAGATCCGCAACATGGTCAAGGCCCCCGCCCCGAAGCCCGACCCTAAGGCGCCGGGTGGTTTCCTGCCCAACGGGGCCACAGCCAAGGCGGGGCTCAACCGCTCGATCTCGGAAGCCGGTTGGGGGGTGTTCCTCACGATCCTCACCAGCAAGGCTGAAAGCGCCGGTAGGGAAGTGATCGCCGTGGACCCCCGCAACACCTCTCGGACCTGCCCCGAGTGCGGGTACGTCGCCAAGGAGAACCGGCTAACACAGGGAAAGTTCAAATGCATGTCGTGCGGCCACCAGGCGCACGCGGACACGGTGGGCGCAATCAACGTTCTACGGGCCGGGCTGGTCCGTCGCAACGCCAACACGGCATAGCGAGAAGCCCCCTCCTCAGGAGGGGGAGGGGTCACCGGGATCATCAGCTGGATCGAGGCGATGTTGGTGTCGTTAGCGGTCCCAGCCCGGACGTACCGGGCACCGGCGTCCCGGCCCGCGGCCAGGAGGGCGGGCAGCGTGAACCAGGGTTTTCGCACGGTGGTTCCTTGCCTGCGGGTAGAGGGGGGAAGGGCGGAAGCGGCGGACCGGGGCCGCCCGGTGGTGGACCGGGCAGCCCCCTTCGGGTCACTGGAAGACGCGCACGTAATCGACGAGCATCCGGGCCGGGAACGGCGTGGTGGCGTCCGTCGGACCGGGCCAGTCACCGCCCACCGCGAGGTTGAGGATCATGTAGTGGGGGTGGTCGAAGATCCACGGGCCGCGCGTGCGTTCCACCGTCTCCTTGTCGAGCGTGAAGACGGTCCGCCCGTCCAGGCTGTAGACGATGCCCTTGCTGTTCCAGTCGGCCGCCCAGACGTGGAAGTCGTCGGAGAAATCGGCGTCCTGGGGCAGCTTGTACGGACCGCCGATCCCGCCGCCGCCGTTGTAGGCGGGTGCGTGGACGGTGGAGTACGAGGTCTTCACGTCCTTGCCGAGGACCTCCATGATGTCGATCTCCCCGTTGTACGGCCACGGCCGCCCGGTCAGGAAGTCGCCGCCCATCATCCAGAACGCCGGCCACAGCCCGTTGCCCTTGGGGACCTTGATCCGGGCCTCGACGCGCCCGTACGTGAACTGGAACGTGGCCCCGGTGTTCATCCGCGCCGAGGTGTACTGGCAGGTGGTGCTGCCCGTCAGCGGGTCGGGCGGGCAGCCCTTGCCGGGCGTGGCCTCCTTGCGGGCCTCCATGACGAGGTGGCCCGCGCCGTCCGTCGCGGCGTTCTGGTGGTCGGTGTAGTACTCCAGCTCGCCGTTCTGCCCGGTGCCCGGGTCCGCCCGCCACTTCGCCGGATCGGGCTTGCCGGCCGCGGGGCCGTCGAACTCGTCGCTCCACACCAGCCGCGGCGGGTTCGCGGGGTCCGGCGGCAGCGGCGGGGGAGTTACCGGGGCGCCGCTGGTGCCGTACACCTGGAACTCCCACAGGGAGTAGCCGTACGGGGTCGCGCGCTCGGTGCCGTACATCCGCACGTACCGCCCGGTGCCCGAGACGGTGAGGGTCTGCTTGAAGCCCGTGCCCGCCGTCGTGGAGTAGACCGGGGTCCAGGCGTTCCCGTCCGGGGAGACCTGGATCTGGAAGGACTTGGCGTAGGCCGGGTCCCACTGGAGGACCACCTTGTGGATCTGCGCGGGCGCGCCGAGGTCCACGGAGATCCAGCCGGGATCCGTCCAGCCGGTGGCGGGGCTGGTCGCCCAGCGGGAGGCGGGATCGCGGTCGAAGGCCCTGGCCGGAGTGCACTCCCAGCAGTTCCCGTCCGCCTGCGAGGAGGAGGCCGCGCCGGTCCTGCCGTACGAGAGCAGCGCGTCGCCGCCGTCGCCGGTGCCGGGGGTCCCGTAGACCTGGAACTCCCAGAGGGAGTAGCCGTATCCGGTGGCGCGCTGGGTCCCGTACATCCGTACGTAGCGGCCGGTTCCGGAGACGGTCAGGTTCTGCGTGCCTCCGGCGCCGGCGGTCGTCGCGTAGACCGTGGTCCAGTTCGCGGCGTCGTCCGAGACCTGGATCTGGAACGCCTTGGCGTACGCGGCCTCCCAGGCGAGGGAGACCCTGCCGACCGTGGCGGCGGCACCCAGGTCCACCTGGATCCACTGCGGGTCCGCGAAGGCGCTGGACCAGCGGGTGCCGGCGTTCCCGTCGACGGCGCTCGCCGGGCTGTAGCCGGGCTCACTGCCGGAGACGGTGACGGATCTGCCCTGCGACAGCAGGGTTTCGGCGGCGCGGGCGGGAGAGGTGGGGAGGGTGCTGAAGGTGAGGAGGGTGAGCGCGACGGCGACGAGTAAGCCGAGGCGGCGCAGCGACGGAGGCACGGCGGCTCCTGGAAGCGAGGGGGGAGGGCGAAGCACGGGGGCGGAGAGGGGGTCGGGGAGCGCTCCCTGAGGGGTGAGGATGGGGCGGGCCCCCACCACTGTCAAGGTGTCGCGTCACCCGGTGGACATTCCGGCGACTCCGGTTCGTCCACTGATGGAGCGTTCTCTCGATGCCCGTACGTCTCCCGGTGAACCGTGCTGACCAGGGAGAATCCCGCGCAGGCCGCGGCCGGTCCGCATACGCCGGCAACATCCCCCGAAACACGGACTGTTGACAGTCGATCAGGCTCCGGTCCACCATCGCGGGAGAACGCTCCCCGCGGGCCGTCCGCCCGACCCGGCGGCGGCGCCGCCGAACGGAACGGGCCGGTATGAGAAGACCCACGCTGGAAGTGGTCGCCGCCCGCGCGGGCGTCTCCCGATCGAGCGTCTCCCGCGTCGTCAACGGGGAGACCACGGTCGCGCCCGAGATCCGCGAGGTCGTCCTGCGAGCCGTGCGCGAACTGGGCTACGTGCCCAACGCCGCCGCCCGCAACCTGGTCACCCGCCGGACCCACGCGGTGGCCGTGGTCGTCTCCGACCCGCCCCAGGGAGTGGTCTCCGACGACCCCCTCTTCTCCACCGTGGTCCGCGCCGTCAGCAGGGAACTGGAGACCGCCGACAAACAGGTCGTCCTCATGCTCGCCGAATCGGACCGGAGCCGGGCCCGGGTCGAGGAGTACGTGGCCGGCGGACACGTGGACGGCGTCATGCTCGTCGCCCTGCACGGCACGGACCCCCTGCCCGCGGCCCTGGCCAGGACGGGCCTGCCGGTCGCCTCGTTCAACCGCACCTGCGCCCCGGACGTGCCGTACGTGGAACTGGACAACGCGGCCGGCGCCGCGCTCGCCGTACGCCACCTCCTGGAACGGGGCCGGCGCCGGATCGCCACCATCACCGGACCGCTGGACCTCTTCGAGTCCCGCGAGCGCCTCGACGGCTACCGCACCGCCCTGCGCGACACCGGCCGCCGGTCCATCGTGGCGCTGGGCGACTTCACCCGGGCCTCCGGAGCCGAGGCCATGCGGCAGCTCCTGGAGGACGACCCGGAGTTGGACGCGGTGTTCGCGGCCAACGACCTGATGGCCATCGGCGCCCTGCGCACCCTGCGGCAGGTGGGCCTGCGGGTCCCCGAGGACGTGGCCGTCGTCGGCTTCGACGACATCGAGGCCGCCGCCTACACGGTCCCGGCCCTCACCTCCGTACGCAGCCCCATGGCCGACCAGGCCACGGCCACCGTGCGACTGCTCCTGGACCTGATCGAGGGCGGCTCCAGGGACCGGGTGGTCATGCCGAACGACCTCGTGATCCGCGAATCCTCCTGAGGGAGCGCTCCCTCAGGGCCTGTGGCCCTCGGAAGAACCCGTCACGTCCTGTACGTGCCGCAGGCCAGGCCCCGCCAGGACCTCGTGCAACTGCTGGAAGACCTGCCGGGCGCCCACGGCGTTCCAGTCGGCGGGGAGCAGCTCGGCGGGCAGACCCGGGTCGAGGTAGGGCAGCCGGCGCCACTCGGTGAGCATCGGCACGTAGTGGCGGAAGGCCTCGCCGGGGTCGATGCCGTCCTTCGCGGCGAGCTTCGTGGCGACCGGTGCGTACGAGCCGGTGAACGTGGCGTACTGGGCCTGGATCGCGGGAAAGTCCCACCAGGAGCTCACCGCCTCCGGCAGGTCGCTGAACGCGGCGTAGTCGGCGGCGGCGAACAGGTGGACGTACTCGCTGAGGCCGAGCCGGACGAGCATGTCGCGCGCGTCCTCCAGTAGCCGGCCCGGCGCCAGCCACACGCCGGGGGCGATGTTGCCGAAGCCGAGCCAGGTCAGCCTGGTGCGCAGCTGGTAGCGGTGGGAGCGCTCGGACTCCGGTACGGAGAACACCGCCATGGCCCAGCCGTCCGCGAGGTCCGCCGGTTCGAGGCTGGCGAAGATGCGCCGGTCGCCGGCGTCGAAGACGGGGTGGACGGCCGGGCTGAGCCGGTACCCGGTGGCTCCGCGCCGCTCCGGTTCGAGGACGCCCTTCTTCTTGAGCCGGGAGATGGCCGAGCGCACCGCCTGGCTCTCCACGCCGAGCTCGGACATGAGCGTGATCAGGTCGGCGACGGAGATCCAGCCGCCGCTCCCGCGCACGAAGGCCCCGTAGACCGTACTGATCAGCGAGCTGGGCCTGAGGGGACTGTCCGACATGATCACCTTCCCGTGGTGTGGGGTGGTGATCCTATCGAGGGGCGGCGGCCGGACCGCCCTCGCTCATCCCGCGGCCGGCGTTCCCGGGTGCAGGGGAGCCTCCGCGTACGCGCCGGAGAGGAGGTGGCCGGCGCCGGGGGCGACGGCCGGCAGGTCGAGGGCGCGCAGCATCTGGTGGGCGGTGCAGACGGCCGCCGAGACGACCGGCTTGCCGAGGAGCTGCTCGGCCTCCTCGATGGCTCCGAGCGAGGGCATCTGCACGCAGGCCGACAGTACGACCGCGTCCGCGTCGGCGTAGTCCAGGGCGCGGGCCAGGCCGGGGAGCCTGGCCGGGTCGTGGGCGGCCACGTCGAGGTTGTTCGGGATCTCCAGGGCGTGGTGGTCGAGGACCTCGATGCCCTCGTGGGTGAGGTAGTCGACGACGGTCTGCGTGAGCGGGCGCATGTACGGGGCCAGCAGGGCCACCTTCTTGGCGCCCATGGTGTGCAGCCCGTGCACCAGGGCGCCGGCGCTGGTGACCACCGGGGCCGGGGCCCCGTTCTCCACGGTGCGCGTGTGCAGGCGCTCCTCGGAGGCGCGGTGGTAGCCGAGGCCCATGCTCATGATGGCGACCAGGCAGGCGTAGCCGAGCACGTCGACCCGCGCGTCCGAGAGCTCCACGGCGCAGCGGTCGGAATCGGCGTCCATCGCCTTGAGCTGCTCCGGCGTCACATGCGTCATGCGCATGCGGCTGGAGTGGAAGGTGAAGCGGTCGTCGGGCGCGATCTCCATGCGGGCCCGCAGGATCGCGGGCACCTCGGTCTCCATGGTGACGTTGGAACTCGGGACGATCTGGCCGATGCGGTAGGTACGGGGCGGCACGGGTGCTCCTCGATGGTTCGGGCGGGGATTTCGGATGAGTTGTCCGCCGGGGTTCAGCGGGCGTCGACGACGGGGTTGGCGAGGGTGCCGATGATCTCGACGGTGGCCTCGACGGTGTCGCCCGGCACGAGGAACTCGGGCGGGACCATGCCGGCCCCGACGCCGGAGGGCGAGCCGGTCGCGATGACGTCGCCGGGCTCCAGGGTCACGCCCGAGCTGATGTCGGCGATGAGCCGGGCGATCGGGAACAGCATGTGGCGCGTGTTGGACTTCTGCTTGGTGACCCCGTTCACGCGCAGTTCGAGGTCCAGGTCCATCGGGTCCGGGACCTCGTCGGCGGTGACCACGGCGGGGCCGAAGGGGGCGTAGGAGTCCTGGCCCTTGGAGAAGAACCACTGGCCCGAGCGGCGCTGGTCGCGGGCACTGATGTCGTTGACGATGCTGTAGCCGAAGATGTGGTCGTACGCCTCCTCCTCGGTCACCCGGAACGCGGTCGTGCCGATGACCACGGCGAGCTCGCACTCCCAGTCGAGCTGCGTCGTGAGGTCGGCGTTGTGCAGGATCGGCGCCCCGGGGCCGGTGACGGCGGTGGCGGGCTTGCTGAACAGCACCGGACGCGGGGGCAGGTCCTTGTCGGTGTCCAGGCTCCGGCTGGACTCCTCCACGTGCTCCACGTAGTTCAGCCCGACCCCGATGATCTTGCCCGGGCGCAGCGGGGCGCGCAGCGTGACCTCCTCCAGCCGGTGGACGGCCCCGGCGGGCCGGTCCGCGGGATCCCCGGCCAGCAGGCGGGCGGCCGCCTCGCGGGCGGGGGCGCCCGCCCGGACGAACGACAGCAGGTCGGCGGGCAGTTCGACGCCCGCGTGCCGGGCGAGCGCCGCGAGGTCGTACACCAGGCCGTCGGCCAGGGCGCCCAGGCGGTCGGCGGTGGCGGTCATCGGCGCGGTCGTGTAGGTCACCAGTCGCATTGGTGGCTCCTAGAAGAGAGGGGGCTTCGGGGGTGCGGGCGGAGGCCCGGCGGGGTGCGCCGCCGCACCGGGACCGGTGTCAGGGCCGGCGGTCCGGTGCGGCGACGCGGCTCAGGAGGCGGGCTGGTGCCCGCCGTTGTCCGGGTACGCCTCTTCGCGGTGGAAGCCGAGGGAGCGCATGACGGGGAAATCGTTGAAGGAGAACAGGCAGGCGTCCTCTGACGGGTCGAGGTTGTGGTGCTCGTGCCAGGCCCAGGACGGGACGCAGAACACGTCGCCCTGCTTCCACTCGAAGCGCTGCCCGGCGACCACCGAGACTCCGCGCCCCTTCGCCGCCGTGTAGATCACCGACCCGGTGTGGCGGTGGGCTTGGGTGGCCTGGCCCGGGCGCAGCAGCTGCATGTGGGCGCTCATGGTGGGCATCACCGAGCCGCCGGTCACCGGGTTGGTGTACTCCGCGATGACCCCGTCGTACGGGGAGCCCTCGGTGGCCGAGGCCAGGCCGAGCAGGGCCTCGTAGGTCTGCTCCCAGGGGTAGGCCAGCAGCGGGGAGTAGGGCCGGGTCCACTTCTCGGAGCCGTACGGGAGCAGGTTCGCGGCGTAGCTCAGGACCGAGGAGTTGACCACCTTCCCGGGCCGCTGGTACAGCTCGGGGTGGACCTCGTAGAACCCGGCGTCCAGGGCGTTGACCAGCGGGATGTCGAGGCCGTCCTGCCAGATCACCGGGGCGTCGGCGGCGTCGTTGCCGTGCTCGTGCCAGGTGCCGTTCGGGGTGATGGCGAAGTCGCGCGGGCCGACCTTCAGCTTCTGGCCGTCCACGATCGTCCACGCCCCGGTGCCCTCGTGCACGAAGCGCAGTGCCGCCGCCTGGTGGCGGTGGGCGGTCATGGCCTCGCCGGGACCCATGATCTGCAGCCCGGTGTACAGGAGTCCGGTGGCGGCACTGACGTCCCTGCGGCCGGGGTTGACCAGCATCACGACGCGGCGGCCCGCGTCGTCGGCCCGGACGAGCCCGAGCGCCTTGTGGACGAGGGGCCGCAGCTCCTCGTAACGCCACAGCACCGGAACGGACTTGGGCTGCGGATACCAGGGCTCGATGTCGTTGGCGACGGTCCACAGCGCACCGGCTTCCAAGGCTTCGAGCTCGCCGTAGTAGGCGGTGAGTTCGGGGGTGTCGGAGACCCGGGCGCGGCCGAGCGCGGTGTCGTCCTGGTCGGTGGTCATGCGTCCTCCTCGGGGGTGGCGGTGGTCGGCAGGGCCGTGTGCGGGACGGTGAAGGTGACCGGCAGGCGCGGCCGGTTGTCCACTTCGAGGCGGAAGACGTCGAAGCGGTTGTAGTGCCCGGTGATGTCGTGCATCTGCTTGGGCTGGATGCACCGGTTCAGGTCGATCTCCGCATAAACGATGCCCTCGACGTCGACGAGCGGCTCCGTGACCGGCCGGCCGTCGGGGCCGAAGATGCCCGACAGGGCGCTGCGCGGCCGGGCGAACAGGGCCCGGACCGCCTCGTCCTCACCGGCGACCGCGTCGACGATCTCGGGGGAGACGGTGGAGCAGGCGACGACCGAGAAGACCTTGCCCTCGAAGCTGTGGGCCGCGGTCCGCACGGCGATGGCCTCCGCCATGTCGTAGTCGGCGGGTGCCACGGGCAGGGCGATGTAGCAGGCCGCGTGCACGAGTTCGCCCTGCGCCAGGAGCGTGAAACGGGCCAGGGTGTTGGTGTTCTCCCCGCACGCGAGGGCGCCGACCGGGCCGACGGGGGTCTGGTGGACGCGCAGGGAACTGCCGTCGCCGCCGGTCCAGGTGAGCTTCTCGGCCCAGGTGGGCACCAGCTTGCGGTGCACGCCGAGCAGTTCGCCGTCGGGGCCGATGGTCAGCAGCGTGTTGTAGAGCACGCCCAGGCTGTGCGGGGCGCGTTCGTTGACGCCGATGACCAGCACGACCCCGTACTGGCGGGCCGCCGCGCGCAGGGTGTCCACGTGCGGGCCGGGGACGTCGATGGACGCGCGCTGCAGGCGCTCGAACCAGGGCGAGCCCTGGACCGGGTTCATCGTCCAGTTCCAGTACGGGTAGCCGGGGACGAAGGCCTCGGGGAAGACGACGAGTTCCGCGCCCTTCCCGGCTGCCTCCGCGATCAGGGAGACGGCCTTGTCGACGGTGGCGGCGGGATCGAGGTAGACGGGAGCGGCCTGGACGGCGGCCGCGGTGAAGCGGGGCAGGTCGTTCGGGGTACGGGTCTCCATGGGATCTCGGCCGTTCCGTTTCAGAGGGCCGGCGCGGCGACGCGCGGCAGCCATCGCTGGTGCACCGGTGCGGCGGGCCGCCGCAGCAGTTCGAGGCGGGGCGGCACCCGGTCGGTGCGCGCGGCCGGCGGCCGGGCGCTGCCGGCCCGCCAGGACCGGGCCCACGGCGCGGCCGGGCCGCGGTAGCCCTGGGCCACGGCCGCGTGCAGGGTCCACAGGGGGTCGTGGAGCTGGGCGCGGCCCACCGCGCACAGGTCGGCGCGGCCCGCCAGGATCACCGAGTTCACGTCGTCGTAGGTGGAGATCGCACCGACGGCGATGGTCGCCACCCCGGTGGTGTTGCGGATCAGGTCGGCGTACGGGGTCTGGTAACTGCGGCCGAAGGGGGGCCGCTCGTGGGACACGACCTCGCCGGTCGAGACGTCGATCGCGTCGGCGCCCGCGGCCGCCAGGGCGCGCGCGATGTGCACGGCGTCCGCCTCGTCGAGGCCGCCCTCGGCCCAGTCGGCGGCCGAGACGCGGACCACGAGGGCCTTCCCGGCCGGCCACACCGCCCGTACCGCGCCCAGCACTTCGAGCGGGAAGCGCAGCCGGCCCGCCACCGCTCCGCCGTACGCGTCGGTGCGCCGGTTGGTCAGCGGAGAGAGGAACCCGGACATCAAATGGCCGTGCCCGTACTGGAGTTCCAGGACGTCGAAGCCGGCCCGGTCGGCGCGCTCGGCCGCGCGCACGAAGTCCCGTACGACCAGGTCCATATCGGCGCGGCCCGCCTCGCGGGGCACCCGGGCGCCCTCGTCCCAGGGCAGCGGGGAGGCGGCCAGCAGCGACCCCCCGGCGGCCCGGCGGCCGGCGTGGGTGAGCTGGATGCCGAGGCAGGTGTCGGACTGCCCGTGCGCGAAGGCGGTGATCCGCCGCCAGGCGGCCTCCTGCTCGTCGGTCCACAGGCCGGGGCAGCCCGCGTCGGCCCGTCCGTCGGCGCTGACCGCCGTCATGCCGGCGATGACCAGGGCCGCGCCGCCGAGGGACTGGGTGCCCAGGTGGACGAGGTCGAAGTCGCCGGGGACTCCGTCGACGGCCGTGGACAGGGCCATGGGCGGTACGACGATCCGGTTGCGCAGGCGCAGGCCGCCGAGCTGGAAGGGCCGGAACATGGGCGGGACCGGCGCCGAGGCGTTGACCGCGGTGGTGAACTCCTCGTCGCGCACCCGCAGGTTGTCGTAGGTGACCCGGCGGCTGCGGGTCAGCAGGTTGAAGGCGAACTGGTGCGGCTCCTGGCCGGTGTACCGGTCGATGTTCTCGAACCACTCCAGGCTGGCCTGCGCCGCCCGCTGCGTGGACTCCACCACCGGCCTGCGCTCGGCCTCGTAGGCGGCCAGCGCGCTTTCCACGTCGGGGTGCTCGTGCAGGCAGGCGGCCAGGGCGAGGGCGTCCTCCATGGCGAGCTTGGTGCCCGAGCCGATGGAGAAGTGGGCCGTGTGCGCGGCGTCCCCGAGCAGCACGGTGTTGCCGTGGCGCCAGGTGCGGTTGCGCACGGTGGTGAAGCGCAGCCACTTGGAGTTGTTGGGGATGAGCCGGTGGCCCTCCAGGTGCTCCGCGAGGATCTCCTCGCAGCGCCGGATGCCCTCCTCGTCGCTGGCGCCGGGCGCCAGGTCGAGGCCGGCGGACCCGGCGAAGCCGCCGCGCTGCCAGGTGTCCTCGTCCATCTCGACGATGAAGGTGGAGCGGGTGTCGTCGTACGGGTACGCGTGCACCTGGAGGGTGCCGAAGTCCCGTTCCTCGACGATGAAGGTGAAGGCCTCGAAGACCTTGTCCGTGCCGAGCCACATGTAGCGGCCCGCGCGCTCGTCGAGATCGGCTCCGAACGTGTCGGCGTAGGCGGCCCGGGTGGCCGAGCGGACGCCGTCGCAGGCGACCACCAGGTCGTATTCGGCGGCCAGTCGCTCCGGCGCGGGAGCCTGCGTGCGATAGCGGACGTCCACTTCCAGGGCGGCGCAGCGCTCTTGGAGGATCTCCAGCAGCCGTCGGCGGCCGAGCGCGGCGAAACCGTGCCCGCCGGAGGTGAGGGTCCGGCCGCGGTGGCGGACGTCGATGTCGCTCCAGCGGGCGAACTCCGCCGACATCGCGGCGTGTACGAAGGGATCGGCCTGGGCGATGCCGTCGAGGGTCTCGTCGGAGAAGACCACTCCGAAGCCGAAGGTGTCGTCGGGAGCGTTGCGCTCCCAGACGGTCACCTCCCAGTGCGGGGAGATCTGCTTGGCCAGGGCGGCGAAGTACAGGCCGCCCGGCCCGCCTCCGATGACTGCTATGCGCACGGGGCGCCTCCTCGGTGGTTCTCGATCAGTTCGGGGGCCTGCCGGCCGGCCTTCGTGAGGACCTCGCGGACCTCGGCGGGCCAGGGGGTGGTCCCGGTCGCGCGGGCGGCGGAGTGGGCGATGACCATGCGGCCGGTGGCGGCCGCCGTGCCGTCCGGGCCCGCTGTGCCGTCTGGGCCCTCCGGGCCCGGCTCGCCGTGGACGGTGAAGGCGTAGTGGAGGGAGCTGGTGCCGACCTTGGTGACCCGCAGCTCGGTCCGTACGGCCTCGCCGAACCAGAGCCGGGCCCGGTAGTCGGCCTCGAAGTGGACCCGGGGCGTGCTGCCGAAGAGGTGCGACAGGCCCAGGCGGCGCAGCAGCACGGCCTCGGCCGCCTCGACCCAGCGGATCACCGTGGAGTGGTGGTAGTGGCCCGCCGCGTCGGTGTCGGTCCACTCGACCCGGCGCTCGACGACCACGCTGGGCAGGTGCGGCACCTGCGCCTCGGGACACCCGGCGGCGCAGCCGCCGTCGTCCGGTGCCGGGGCGCCGGGAGCGGCCTCGGCTGGTTCCCCTCCCCGGGTGCGGAGTTCGGCGCGCCGGAGCTTGCCGGTCTCCGTACGCGGGAGCTCGGTGACGAACTCCACCGCACGCGGGTACTTGAACGGGGCGATGGCCGCCTTGACGTGCTCCTGGAGCTCGCGGACGGTCTCCGGGGCGGCCGGGACCCCGTCGCGCAGGACCACGTACGCCTTGACGAGCATGCCGCGCCGTTCGTCGGGGACCCCGACGACACCGCAGTCCGCCACGTACGGGTGGTCGGCCAGCGCCTTCTCGACCTCGGGGCCCGCGATGTTGTAGCCCGAGGAGATGATCATGTCGTCGCTGCGGGCCACGTACCAGAAGTAGCCCTCGGCGTCGCGGACGTAGGTGTCGCCCGTGATGTTCCAGCCGCCCCGGACGTACGCGGACTGGCGCGGGTCGTCCAGGTAGCGGCAGCCGGTGGGCCCGGTGACGGCGAGGAGGCCGGGCTGCCCGTCGGGGACGGGAGCCCCGTTCCCGTCGACCACGGCGGCGCGGTAGCCCGGGACGGGCCGGCCCGTGGAGCCGGGTCGGATGTCCTCGTCGGCCGCGGAGATGAACACGTGGAGCATCTCGGTGGCGCCGATGCCGTCGATGATGCGCAGCCCGGTGGCGGCGTGGAACTCCTCCCACACGGCGGCGGGCAGGGGTTCGCCCGCCGAGACGCAGCGGCGCAGCCCCGCCAGCCGGTCCGCCGCACCCGCGGCCAGGATCGCGCGGTAGGCGGTGGGCGCCGTGAACAGGACGGTCACCCCGTGTGCGGCGACGAGGTCGGCCAGCTGCCCCGGCGTCGCCGTCTCGACGAGCAGGGTGGCGGCCCCGACCCGCAGCGGGAAGACGACCAGCCCGCCGAGCCCGAAGGTGAACGCGAGCGGCGGGGTGCCGGTGAACACGTCGTCGTGCTGCGGCCGCAGCACGTGCCGCGAGAAGGTGTCGGCGTTGGCGAGCACGTCCCGGTGGAAGTGCAGGGTCGCCTTGGGGCGCCCGGTGGTGCCGGAGGTGAAGGCGATCAGGGCCACGTCGTCCGCTGCGGTGTCCACGGAGGTGAAGACACCGGCCTTGGCCGAGCAGCGGACGGTGAGGTCGTCCTCGCCGGGACCGCCGTACGCGACCACCCGCGGGGCGATGCCCGCACCGGGGCCCGCTTCGGTATCGGCATCCGTATCGGTTTCGGTATCGGCGGTGGTATCGGGAGCGGCAGTGGCCGCGGCCTCGAGTTCCTCGAGGTAGCGGTGGTCGCACAGGGCGACGGCGGGCCGGCTGATCTCGCACAGTGCGGCGAGCTCGGCGGCGCGCAGCAGCGGCACCGTGGTGACGGCCACCCCGCCCGCCTTGAGCACGCCGAACCAGGCTGCGACGAGCCAGGGGTTGTTCGGGCCGCGCAGCAGCACACGGTTCCCGGGGATCAGGCCCAGGTCCTCGGTGAGCACTTGGGCGACCTGGTTGGCCCGCTGCCGTAGTTCACCGTAGGTCCAGCGCTCTTCGGTGGTCAGCAGGCAGGGGCGGTCGGGTCCCCAGCGCTCGACGGCGTCGTCGAGGAGGCTGTGGGCGCAGTTGAGCCGGTCCGGGTAGTCCAACTCCGGCAGGTCGAAGTGGAGTTCGGGCCAGAGGTCGAACGGCGGAAGCCGGTCGCGGCAGAAGGTATCGGCGTGCGCCGAAGGGGAGAGCTCCATGGGGCGGCACCTCAATCAGGGAGCAGCGGGGGAGATGGGGCAAGTATCTCGATAAATTGGCTGCCGTCAATTCCTCGCTATATTTCTGTGAGGCGATCGACCCCCCGGTGACTCCCTGGTGGCCCGCTGGCGACTCCCTGGCGACTCCCTTGGTCGCCGTTCGGGCCGGCCTCCCGGGCCCCCTCGTGAGCGCCTCCCAGAGGGCCTCCGGAAGACTCCCGGGAGGTCTCCGGTGCGCGCCGAGCCGCGCGTCAGGCGGCCGGCACCCGCACGCGCACGGACTTGCCGAACTCATCTGCCTGGACGCTGAGTTGCCCGCCCGCCTCGGTGGCCATCAGGTGCACGATCAGCAGGCCGCGCCCGTCCTCGGCGTCCGGGTCGACCTCGCCCCGCGGGTGCGGCAGCCGGGGCAGCGAGGAGGCTCCGTCGGCGACCTCGAGCTGGAGCCATCCCCCGCGCAGCGAGATCCCGACGCGCAGGCGGCCCGCGTCGGCGGCGTGCAGGACGACGTTCCCGACCAGCTCGCTCACGGCCAGCAGCAGGACGTCCGCGATCTCGGCGGCGATTTCCCAGCCGTCGAGCACCGAGCGCACGCGGGAGCGGACCAGGGGGACGGTCGCCGCGGTGGGCTCCGCGGCCCAGTGGCCGAAGCCCCGGGCCCGGGAAGCGGCCGGGTCGGCCGGGTCGGCGGCGGACCGGGTGGAGGGGGCCGCGGGGGAGGGTGCGGAGGGGGGTGTGGAGGTGAGCATGGCGTGCTCCCGGAGGGGAAGGCGACGACATTCGCGCGGTGGCTCGTGTAACTGCCGGGGAACTCGGACTGCCCGTGCTCTTGTGGTCTGCGGAAACGCGTCGCTAGAGTCGTGATTACACGTGTAACACGCTAAGCCTCCTCCCCGGCCCGCGCAAGCATTTCGGACATACGTTACGAAGCCTTGTCCGTAGCGCTCGGTGCTCGCTCGGCCCCGGCGGGAGTCGCACCTGAACCCCTCGGCCCCCCGGGCCGGGCAGATTGGAAGGGCCGCAATGACGCAATCGCTCCCCGCTGCGATCGATCCGGCGGACATGACCTGGCCGCCGCCGCCGTTCCGGACCCCCGTGTCCGCCGTTGTGGACGCGGACGGGATCCGCCGCTTCGAGGGCATCACCTACGCGACCTCGCCCGGCTACCGCCCCCGGCTGCTCGACGTCCACGTACCCGCGGGTGAGGGCCCCTTCCCGGCCGTGGTGTGGATCCACGGCGGCGGCTGGCTGGACGGCGACCGCCGCTATCCGCCGCCGACCGTGCCCGTCGAGCTGCTGCACGGGACCGTGCTGGGGGCGGGGCTGGCCCTCGTCTCGATCGACTACCGGCACAGCCTGGAGGCCCCGTTCCCGGCACAGCTGCACGATGTGAAGGCCGCGATCCGCTACGTCCGGCAGTTCGCCGCCGTCCTCGGTGTGGACCCTGACCGGATCGGGGTCTGGGGCGAGTCCGCAGGCGGCCACCTGGCGGCCCTCGCCGGAGTCGTCGGCGCGGACACCCCGGACGCCGCGGAGCTGGAGGGCGCGCACGGAGTGGGCGCCGGCGACACCGCCGTACGGGCCGTCGTCGACTGGTACGGGGTCTCCGACCTGCTCACCCTCGCCGATCACCCCATGCCGGCGTTCCCGCCGATGCCCGGTGGAGCCGAGTTCCCCGACCCGTACGAAGCCCTCCTCGGCGCGTCCGTCGCCGAACGCCCGGAGCTGGCTCGGGCCGCGAGCCCCGTCACGTACGCCGTCGAGGGTTCCGACCCGCCGCCGTTCCTCCTCGTCCACGGAACCCTGGACGGACTGGTTCCGTACAGCCAGAGCGAGGAGCTCGCCGCGGCTCTCGCGAAGGCCGGGGGCGAGGTCGTCCTGACCCCCGTGGAAGGCGCCGACCACATCTTCCTCGGCTCACCCGACATCGACCGCATCGTGGCCGACAGCGTCGCCTTCCTCGCCCGACACCTGGCCGCCTGAGGTCCCGTAGCCGGCGAAGGGACGGCGCCGGCGGTGGGTGTTCCGGCACCGGGGCGCCCGCTGCCGCCGCCGGACCGGTCGCCTCCCCCCTCCCCGCCCCGTAGGCGGGAGGGGGGACCTGGAGACGGCGGGCGACCGGCTCGCGGGAGGCTTCCCGCCGGGAGGCACGGGCCTCGCAGCCCGAACGGGACGGCCCGGCTCCTGGAGGACCCTCAGTCGGTGCAGCCGGGGACGGCGCCGGTCGGGCCGCAGTTGTTCGGCTGATTGGCGCGGACGACATCGCCGTTCAGCGTGAGGACGCCGGACGCCTTGAAGATGCCGCCGCCGTCACCCGCCCGGTTGTGCCTGATGGTGTTCTCCTCCAGCGTGGTGGTGCCCAGTCCCTCGGCTCCCCCTGCGTGGTAGAGGCCGCCGCCCTGCGCGGTGCCGTCCTTCGCGGTGGCCGTGTTGCGCAGGACCTTGTTGCGCTCGGCCGTCAGCGTGCCGCCGTCGGGGTTGTCGAGGCCGCCGCCCTGAGCCGTTCCGCCCGGTGCCTCGACGGTGTTGCCGGTGATCTGGCTGTCGGTCAGGTCGAGCGTGCCGAACGGGCCCACGCGGACGCCGCCACCGCGCGCGGTGCCGTTCTTCGCGACCGCCCGGTTCGCGCTGATCTTCACGTCGCTCACGGTCATCAGGGCGTTGTTCGCGATGCCACCGCCCTGGGCGAAGCCGTGCGGAGCGTCCGAGGTGTTGTCCGTGATGGCGCCGCCTGTGACGGTCATTCTTCCGGGCGCCGGGATGCCGTTGGCGACGGCGGCACGCGCGAACCCGCCCGGGGCGAAGGCGCGGTTCTCGCTGATGACCGTGTTCTTGACGGTGGTCTCGGCGAAGCTGATGAGGCCGGCTCCGAAGGCGAAGCTCTGGGTGTCCTTGGTGACGGTCGCCGTGTTCCCGGTCAGCCGGGAGTCGGTGACCGTGAGCGGACCGTCATTGACGATCGCGGCGCCCGCGGCGCCGCCGCCGAGGTCGCTGCCGGTGTAGATGACCTTGTTTTCGGTCACCTCGGTCTCGCTCACGGTTCCGGTGCCGGGGTTGTCGATTCCGCCGCCCTGGGCGAACACGTCGGACTGAGACGTGTTGCCGGTGATCTTGCTGCGGGTCACGCTCATCTTTCCGGTGTTGGAGATGCCGCCGCCGCAGGCCAGGCCCGGGGGATCGGGGAAGGCGGGGCAGTCGGTGGCGAAGCCGCCGCTGATCGTCGTGCGGGCGAGCGTGAGGTTCCCCGTCGGGTCGACGAGGAGGATCCGGAACTTCGGCACCTTGTGCCCGCGCCCGTCCCGCCGGATCGTGGACCCACGTCCGTCGATGGTGATCTCACTGGTGATCACCGGTAGCCCGTTTGCGGGGTTCTCGGGGTCCGGCGCCGTCAGTTTGTACGTGCATGTGCGCGCCAGCCGGAGGGTGTCCGGTCCGGGTGAGGCGTTCGCGGCGTTGATCGCCGCGACGAGATCGGGAACCGAGCAGCGAACCTGCACCGTGGCGGCGTGAGCGGCCGGGGCGGGGACCGCCACCAACGCGCCCGCGACGAGGCCGAGGACGGCCGGGACATGCCGACGAGACATCGGGGGACTCCTCCTTCTGCGCTGTGGGCCGGCCGTCGGGGGACCGCAACCAGCCGCGCCCAGCCGACCACGCCCGACCGCCTTCGGCTTCCGGGCTTGATCCGTACAGGCGGGCGGACAGCCCGGACGGAGCACGAAGGCGTGCGAACGGGCCAAGGAGTGCGTGGGGTTCTCAGGTTCTCAGGAGGTCTCGCGCTGGACGAGGATCGCCTCTATCTCGGGTACGGGCGCCGTGGTGCCCGTCTCGATGAGGTCGTGCACGGCGTCGGCGACCAGGGCCGGCGAGGCCAGCTCCAGGCGGATCGAGGTCAGCGGGGGTTCCTGGAGCCCGGCGAGGACCAGGTCGTCGGAGCCCACGACCGCCACGTCCCGCGGTACGGAGATCCCCTCGGCCCGCAGCGCGTAGAGGAGCAGGGCGGCGTACTCGTCGTTGTACGCGAACACGGAGTCCAGCCCGAGGCTCCGCCAGCGCCGGGCCAGCGCGGTCGCGGACTCCCGGGTGTACGAGAGCTCCACCGGGGTCACCGTGGCCATGTGCCGGGCGGCGACCGATTCGGCGCCGGCGAGCCGCGGCGCGGCGAGCGTGGCGAGGCCGCGTTCCTGGGGCATGACCACGCCGATACGGGTCCGGCCGCGGGCGATCAGGTGCTCCGCGGCGGTGGCGCCGATGACGGCGTGGTCGAAGCCGATGGTGTGCACGCCCGGTACGGGGCGTGCGGCGAAGGCGATCAGCCCCCGTACCCCGGCGCGCCGCAGCAGCTCCGCGGCCTGCGCGGTGAGGCGGTCGCCGTCGAGGGCGATGACGGCCGCCGGACGCAGCTCGGCCCAGGCGCGGGCGGCGTCGAGGGGATCGGCGAAGCGTCCCGCGTGCAGGACCGCGGTGTAGCCGTGCCGGTCCAGCTCGCTGTGCAGGTCGTCGACCCAGTCGCTGACGAGGCGGCCGACCGCGGAGATCGACGACGGCATCAGGACGAGATTGCTGCGGCCGGCCCGCAGGGACCGGGCGGCGGCGTGCGGTACGTAGCCGAGCTGCCGGGCGGCGTCGAGGACGCGCGCGCGGGCGGCTTCGCCGACGCGGTGTCCCTGGGTGTCGTTGAGGACGAAGGAGACCGTGGCGCGGGACACCCCGGCGAGGCGGGCCACGTCGGCGCTGGTCGGGGACGCCGGAACAGGAGTGTCTTTGGCCATGACGACGATCGACGCTCCTTTTGATCGGCTCTATGCCTTCCTTTCGAAGGTTACACGAGTTAGATCAAGGGAGCGCCGGCCCGCCCGGATGGGCGGGCCAGGGAGGGGCGGGGAGGGGGCAGGGAGGGGGAAGGGTCACTCGGGTCGGTCGAGTGCCCCTTCGTGCAGGCGCAGGGAGTCACCGGCGAGGTCGTCGAGCGCGGTCACCACGGAGTCGAAGCGCATCGTGGTGCGGGTGTCCTTCTCGTACGGGTTCCACGTCGGCATGTCCGGATGGTTCGGGTCGCCGGTGCGGACGAAGGCGATCCAGGCCTCGTGCATGGTGTGCGCGAGGCCGTCCCGGACGGCGGGGTCGAGCCCGGCCGTCAGGGGTGCGTGGGCCCCCTGGTCGAAGTTGGCGAAGGCGAAGGGCAGTTCGAGGCAGTGAGCCGCTCCGAGCCGGCCGTCGTAGGCGGCCGCGGGGAGGTCGAACTGGTAGGCCCACACCGGGCGGCCCGCCGCGGCCCGCGCTTCGGCCAGCCGGAGGGCCGGCACCCGGAACAGCTCGTCGGTGATGAGGTCCATCAGGACGCCCGTCGCCCCGGCGCCCGGCCGGGCGTGCTCGTACGCCGCGTAGACCCCGGGCGCGGCCTCGGGGCCGAAAGTGTCCGCGATCCGGTCGGTCACCTGCTCCCGGGAGGCCGAGGCGTAGGCCTCGTTGAGGGCGAAGCCGAAGTTGGCCTCCTCCCGGGTCCAGCCGATCATCACCTCGATGCCCGCGGCGGGGCCCTGCAGCAGCGCCTGCGCCGGGTGGCGGGGCAGGGTGACGCCGTCGATCACGGGCAGGAACGGTGTGGGCCAGTACCCCCAGCGCGTGGTCAGCGCGAAGAGCCCGCCCATGGCGCCGATCAGCTCGGGCCAGGGCACGGCGCGCAGCTCGGCCAGGGTTTTGACCCCGGCGAGCTCCAGGTATGCGGCGGTGCGCTCCCGATAGGCGTCGGGCACGGGCAGGTCCAGCCCGAAGGGCGGGCTCATCAGGATCACCCGGCGGATCAGGCCCTGGGTCTCGGGCAGTCCGGCGAGGGCGGCGGTGGACACCGCGCCGCCCGACTGGCCCGCGACGGTGATCGAGTCGGGGTCGCCGCCGAAGGCGGAGATGTTCTCCCGTACCCAGCGCAGGGCGGCGAGCTGGTCGGTCAGCCAGTGGTTGGCGCCGGAGCCGTCCGGCTCGTCCTCGGAGCCGGTGTAGAGGTAACCGAGCGGTCCGATGCGGTAGTTGATGCTGACGACGACCAGGTCCCCGTCGCGGGCGAAGGTCGCGCCGGAGTAGTTCGGCAGCGACCCGGAGCCGGAGACGAAGCCGCCGCCGTGGATCCAGACCAGCACCGGCCGCCGGGCGTCGTCGACCGCGGGCGTCCAGATGTCCAGGGTCAGGCAGTCCTCGTCGAAGGGCGGCGAACCGTGCCCGCCGAGGACGGGGTCGCCGCCCTCCACGTACATCTGCGGGGCGCTGGGCCCGTCGGCGGTCGCGTCCCGGGTGCCGCTCCAGCCCGGATGCGGCCGCGCGGGCCGCCAGCGCAGCCCGCCGACCGGGGGCGCGGCGTAGGGCACGGCCCGGAAAACGGCGAGCCCGTCCTCGACCGCGCCACGGAGCTTGCCCGCGGGAGGATGTGCCACGGGGTGATCGGGTCCTGGGGTGGGTGCCATGAGTCGATCCTTCCTGGGCCGCGCGCCGAACGCGTGCCGACCCGTCGAGAATATTGCGAAAATTCGCCGATCGTCAATGTTGCGCGATATCAGGGGTGTCCTGCACACGGCGCGCGGGCTTGCAGGGATGCCCGTCCGCACCGGGTCGCGGCGAGACCTGAGCCGCGCCTGGCGGGGGTCTGGGGGCGTGGCTGGGGTCAGGGCGGCCCGCCGCCCGCACGCGCGCTTGGGCGGGGGATCCCCGATCGGGTGCCAGGGGTCGTCGACCGGCCCGGATGGTCCCCCCACCGGCCTGGGATGGATGGGCCCGGCCGGAAGGGCTGGTTTGTCGGGGCCGTCTCTCTGGTTCGCCCGCGGGGCCGTCCGGACGGCCTGGACGGCAGGAACACCTAGTGGGGCCAGGCACCCGACGACCCCGACCATCGATGTGCCTCGTGGCGGCCGGGCGGCGGGCGGGAGGGCGGCCGTCGGCTGGTCTGGGTGCCTGCGCCGGCCCTGCCCGCCTGAATGAGGCCGCGTCATGTGGCTCGTCTCACCCGGAACCTCCCGCCCGGCTGGCTCCAGCGCTGCGGCGTGACGTCCTCACCCACCCTGCGCCGGGGACGTGCGTGCCGCACGCGCCGACGACGCGAACCCCTCACCAGGGGAGATGGGGTGAACGTCGCAGCTCACAGTGCCCACCAGCAATACAACCGCTGATCGGAGGCATGAGCGCGCTGCGCCAGTCCGGCCAGACCTTTCAGAACATCTACCACGCCCTCAACGCCGATCCGAATCTGCTGGAGTTCGTCGGTCTTCGACCAGGGGCAAGCGAAGCGAACGAGGTCGTCCTCCGCAGCCGTCGCGATGGCATCGACCAGGGTGTCCGACAAGCTGACCACAAAGGGCGGGCCGTCCTCCGGCGATGACAGCAAGTCACCGGACCGTGGGCGTTCGCAGGCCTCCTCGTAGCTGCAGCCCGTCATGATGGCCTCGAGCTGGGCCATCGCGACGACCGGGTCGATGTTCTTCAGGGGGAACACGTCGTGCTCGGTTCGACCGGGTCCTCCCGGAGAGTGCAGGACCGCGATGGCGGCCTGGTCGTCAGCAGCGGAGAAGTAGTCGCACAGCGTCATGCCGCTGATATTGGCATCCACGGCTGAGATTCTGCCGAGGCGAGCAGGCGACTCGGCGACCCACGCCAAGGGGTCGTTTTGGGAGGGCGTGGACACCCTGGCCGCCTGGATGGCGGGCACGGCCTGAAGCAGCCCGCAGGCCGGCGGCCGTGTCGCCGGGCCAACGGGGCCTGCCCGCCCGGATGGTTGGGCTTGCCCCCACCGGGCGCGCTCGGATCGGTCGTGTCGCCCCGAGGTCTGGTGTCGGTCGGACTGTCATGCCCTGACGACTTGGCAGTTCCGTAGGAACTGCTCTCCTGCCTGCCTGCCTGCCTGGTCGGCTCGGTACCGCCCGGTTGACCCGTGTCCGGGTGGCCTGAGGCGTGGGTGACGGGCCTGGCGTGCCCGGCGTGCTGACCGGGCCGTCGGGGCGGCGCGGACAGCTCGCCGGCTCGCCCGGGTGAACGGCCAGGCTGGGTCGGCCTGAGCACTGCGCAGGTCGGTCACGTCCAGAGCGTGTCGGAGGCCATGCGTTCCGCCTCCGTCTCCAACAGGGGCGCGAACGCCCGCCACAGGAGCAGGCAGGCCCCTACGGCGGCCAGGACACCGGCGAAGGTGTCGCTCAGCCACTGGGCGTGCTGCCAGGTGCGGCTCCACATCATGGCGCCGGTGTAGCCCGCGCCGAACAGCCACCACCAGCGCCGCCCGCCCGGCGGGAACAGCACCACCGCGGCCGCGATCACCAGGGCCACCGCGCTGAAGACCTGGCCGGAGGGGTACGAGCCGTCGTTGACCAGGACCCAGGTGTGCGGGGGTCGCGGCCGGTCGGCCAACTGCTTGAGCGGCAGCACCAGGAGCATGTTCGCCAGGACCGCGGTGCTGAAGACGAAGAGCGCCGACCGCCAGCGCCCGTACATGCACAGGCAGCCCATCAGCAGCAGCGGCACGACCGTGCCGAGTGGTCCGCCCAGGCGGTCGAGAACGGTGGCGAACCCGCTGGCGGTGTCCGCGGGCGAGCCCTTCAGCGAAGCGGCCCACGCGTCGTCGAGGCCCTGGAAGAAGGGCCGTTCGTCCACGCGCAGGAGCAGTCCCGTCAGCACGGACAGCAGGACCAGTGCCACGCCCCAGGCGAGGGCATGGCGGGGCGGAGCCGCGGGGACCTGCCTCCGGGGCGGCCGGACGGGGAGCGGGGGCGGGGGCGGGGTGACGGCGTGACCGAAGAAGTCGGACATGTAGAAACCTTTCGCGACCGCCTTCCCACGCATGGGGGGCTCATGGGAGGGCGGCGGACGGGCGCGAAGCGCGGGGACGAGCGGAGGCGGGCGTGGCTACGAGGGCTCGCCCGGACCGGTGTGCCGAAGGCGGCGCGCGGATGCGCAGGGCGGAGCCGAGCGGAGGGGATGCGCGGAGGCGTGCGGGCGCGGATGCGTTGGGCCGGGCGGCACCGGAGCGGGAGGGGTGTAGCCGAGCGGAGGGAATGTGCGTCGGCGTGCGGGCGGGGCCGGGCTGAGAGGAATGGAGCCCCGCCGAGGCGTACGGAAGAGGGGATGGGCGGAGCCGTGCGGGAGTGGCTGCGGGAGGGATGGGTGGAGCCCCTGCGGTCGCGGGCGCGGCGATGGCGGCCTGCGGACACGCGCAGCGGAGGCGTGCGGGAGGGGGTGGGTGGAGCCGAGCGGACGCACGGCGGCGTGCGGGAGGGGTAGATCCGAGCGGCAGTTGAGTGGGAGGGATAGGTGGAGCCCTGCGGACGCCCGCTGTGGAGGCGCGCGGAACACGGTGGGGTGACGGGGATGGCCTGAGCCGAGCGTGAGCGGCGTGGCGGAGGGGGTGCACAGGGGCGTGCGGAGGCGGGCGGAAGGGGGCCGTGCGCGTCGGAGTGGCGGGGGCGTAGGGGAACCGGCTTCTAGCTGGCCAGTCGGCGCGCGGCCCCAAGTGTGGCGGTGAGCGGGAGCCCCGGCGAGCCGGGATCGGCCGGATCGGCCGGAAGGCCGGGAAGGCCGGATCGGCCGGATCAGCAGGGTCGGCGGCATAGGCCGGAACGGCAAGGTCGGCGGGACCGGCGGGATAGGTGGATGGGCGGGATAGGAGGGGCCAGCGGGATAGGTCGGAGAGCAAGTCGGCGGGACCGGCGGGATGGGTGGATGGGCGGGATAGGAGGGTCGGCGGCATAGGCCGGAACGGCAAGGTCGGCGGGACCGGCGGGATAGGTGGATAGGCGGGATAGGAGGGGCCAGCGGGATAGGCCGGAGAGCAAGTCGGCGGGACCGGCGGGATGGGTGGATGGGCGGGATAGGAAGGGCCGGCGGGATAGGCCGGAGAGCAAGGTTGGCGGGACCGGCGGGATCGGCCGGATCGGCAGGGCCAGCGGGATCGGCGGGACCGGCAGGGCCGGTGGGATAGGCAGGGGCGGCCGGGTCGGCCCGGGGCGGCCCGGGTCGGTTGAGCGGCTCTGGGTGCGTGCGTGCGCCGGGCGCGCCGGCCCGCGGTGCGGCGGGTGAGGCCCGCAGGGGTGGGCGGGCTCCGCCGGGGGGCTCGGTGGTGGGGGCGGCGTGGTGCGGTGCGGCACGGAGTATTGCGGAAGCGTGACCGCCGCCACAAGGGCAAGAGGGTTCTCGGTCGGGTCGGACCCCTCCTGAGCCCTGATTTAGCTGGTTACACGTGATCGACCTGGAGTTCGCGTACGGGTCACGATCCGTACGGAGGCCTGCGCCAACCCTTGGCTAGACCGGGGATCGAGTGCTACACAGTGTCCAAGCACTTCAAGTGACACGTGTAACAACATCGTGTGAACCGCACAGCGTCACGCAGCACCCCGCCGTGCCGCACCGCACCGAATCCCCGACGCACCGCATCCCCACCGCACCGCACCGCACTGCATCCCCACCGCACCGCACCGCACCGCAGGCACCGCACGCACCGCACCGAGCAGTCGCACCGCGTCAGCCGCCTCGCGCTCGGCGCGGCATTCCCCCGGCGACGCCCCCGTGCGCGACAGCACCCACGGCGTCTCCGTCCTCCCCGCGCACCGCACCGGCGGTCCCCCCCACGCCACCTCCCCGCTCCGTCCCCCGAGGAGTCGTCATGGCTACGAACGAGATCATCGACCCGCCCGCCGCCCCGGCGGATCCCGAACCCTCCCGCGGACGCGGGCTCCTGCTCCTCCTGCTGGTCGCGAACTCCGCGATGATGGCCGTCTACATGGGCGTCGGCTCCGTCCTCCTGCCCACCCAGATCGCCGCGATCGCCGGCGACGACAAGGTGGCCGTCCTGGGTCTGATCGGCGGAATCAGCGCGATCTTCGCCACCGCCTTCAACCCGATCGCCGGCGCCCTCTCCGACCGCAGCGGCCGCCGCAACCCCTGGGTCCTCGGCGGCGCACTCGGCTCGCTCGCGGGGCTCGCCGTCCTCGGCAGCGTCAGTACCGCCCTGCTCGTCGGGATCGGCTGGTGCCTGGTCCAGGCGACCATGAACGTCTACCAGGCCGCCGTCACCGCGATCGTGCCCGACCGGGTGCCCGCGGCCCGGCGCGGTACCGCGTCCGCGCTGGTGGGACTGGGCCTGCCCATCGGCGGCACCGTCGGCGTGCTGATCGCCTCCCAGACGTCGGAACACCTGCGCACCGGCTACCTCGTCTTCGGCGGTGTCATCGCCGGAGCCGCGCTGCTGCTCACCACCTTCTGCCGGGACGTACCGCGCTCCGAGCCCGCCGCGGACGCGCCCGCCGCGCCCAAGGGGGCCCAGATCAAGGCCTTCCTCTCGGCGCTCGCCAACCACGACTTCCGATGGGCCTTCATCGGGCGCGCCCTGATGGTCCTCGGGTACTTCTCGGTGGTCGGCTACCAGCTCTACATCCTGGGCGACCACATCACGCTCCCCGAGGGGATGACCCCGCCCGCCGCGATGGCGGTCCTCACCCCGGTGTCGATGGTCGCCATGGCCGTCTCCACGGTGGTCGGAGGGCTGCTGTCCGACCGCTGGAACCGCCGCAAGGTGTTCGTCGGCGTCTCGGCGGCCCTCGCCGGGCTGGTCATGGTGGTCCCCGTCGTCAGCCCGACGTGGATGGGCATGATCGTCTTCAGCGCGCTCAACGGCCTGGCCTTCGGATGCTTCATGGCCGTCGACACCGCGCTCGTCACCCTGGTGCTGCCCCGGGCCGAGGATGCCGCCCGCGACATGGGCGTACTGAACATCGCGAACGCAGGGCCCCAGATCATCGCCCCGTTCGTCGCCTCCGCCGTGGTCACCACCCTGGGCGGGTACACGCCGCTGTTCCTGGTCGGTGGCGCCCTCTCGCTGATCGGCGCGCTGGCGATCCTCCCCATCCGCAGCGTGCGCTGATCCCGCCGGGCCCCGAGGCGCCGTAAAGGCCTCCGGCCTCCGGCCTCGGGGTCCCGAGGTCCCCGCAGCCTCCGGGCCGCCCCTCCCGGGCGGCGGCCCGGCCCGCACTCCGGCGGGCTCGCGCCGAGGGTCGCGAGTCCGCCGGGCACCACCCTTGCCGACCCTCACCCGTCCCCGTTTCCCTTCCCTCTCCCAAGGAGCGTTCCGTGCAACGCAAGCGAGTTCTGCCGTTGGCCGCCCTGCTGCTCTGCGCGCCGGCCCTCGCCGGTACGGTGCCCGCCGCCGCGGCCGCACCACTGGCCGGGCCGGTGCCCGCACCGGTCCCCGCGGGCCCGCTGCGGATCCTGCTCACCAACGACGACGGCTACAACGCGCCCGGCATCCGCCTGGCCTTCGCGCGGCTGACCGCCGCCGGGCACGACGTCACCATCGTGGCCCCGCTGACCAACCAGAGCGGCGCCGGCACGAAGACGTCCAACTCCCCCTCCCTCACGGTCCGCCACCCGGAGCCGAAGGTGTGGGCGGTCGACGGAACCCCCGGTGACTCGGTGAACTTCGGGCTCTCCGAGGTGTTCGAAGGGCGAGCGCCCGATCTCGTCGTGTCGGGCACCAACTACGGGCCGAACGTGGCCGCGCTCGCCAGCCACTCCGGCACGGTCGGCGGCGCCGTCGCCGCACTCGACGCGGGCGTACCCGCCATCGCCCTGAGCACCGGCGGCCTCGTCGCTCCCGACCCCGTGACCACGGTCAACGCGATGGGTCCGACGCTCGACTTCGCCGTCAAGCTCATCGACCGGCTGCGCTCGCGGGCCCGCTCGGGCCCCCTGCTGCCCAAGGGCATCGGCCTCAACGTGAACCACCCCGCCGTCGGCGCCGACGGCAAGGGCACCCCCGCCGGGGTGGCCACCACCTTCCAGGACGCGCAAGCGCTCCTGAAGGCCGACTTCACCGACGCCGGCGACGGCACCTGGAAGGTCGGCGTGACGGTGGACCTGAAGACACCGGCCCGGGGAAGTGACGTCGAAGCCGTGAGCGCCGGGAAGATCGCCGTCAGCCCGATGAACGCCGACTGGAACACCGGACCGGCCGACTTCGCCGTCACCGCCGCCCTGCTCACCGGGCTCCGCCCGTAGGTCGGGCGCGCTCGCGGGCAAGGCCTCGTCCCCAGGGCGAGCCTCGCCCGTAGGGCCAAGTCCCGCCGAAACCACACCCGCCGGCCTTCCGGAGGCGGGGCGGGCGTCCGCGCCCCGTCCCGCCCCGGACGGCCCCCAACCCAGGAGTACGGATGCAGCGGCTCTCGCGCCGGATCACCCGGCTTTTCACGGCAAGACCCTTACTCGGCACGGCACTCGCCCTCACCGCACTGATCGCCACCGCACTCCCGGCAGCCGCCTCTCCCGGCGGCCTCCCCGGCGGAGCCCCGGGCGGCCCGCCGGCCGGTTCGCCCCGCCCGGTGGTGTCCGTCGAGCAGGGCGCGCTGCGCGGCCGCGCCCACGGCGGGGCGCAGGAGTTCCTCGGTGTGCCCTACGCCGCCGCGCCGGTCGGGGAGAACCGGCTGCGCGCCCCGCAGGCGCCCCGGCGCTGGAACGGGGTGCGCGAGGCCGTCGAACAGGCCCCGGCCTGCCTGCAGTTCTCGCCGTTCGGGCTGCGCGATCCCTCGGCCGTCAGCGAGGACTGCCTGTACCTGGACGTGTACCGGCCCGGCCGGACCCGCGCGGGGGCCCGGCTGCCGGTGATCCTCTGGATGCACGGTGGTGCGTACAGCCAGGGAACCGGCACCCAGTTCGGCGGCCGCACGATGGCGGAGCTCACCGGCTCCGTCGTGATCAGCATCAACTACCGCCTCGGCCAGCTGGGTTACCTGGGCCTTCCCGAACTGGGCCGGGAGAACGCGCTGCGCTCCGGCTCCTTCGGCCTGATGGACCAGATCCAGGCGCTGCGCTGGACCAGGGAGAACATCGCGGCCTTCGGCGGGGACCCGGGCAACGTCACGCTCTCCGGCCAGTCCGCGGGCAGCGGTTCGGTGTGCGGGCTGCTCGCCGCCCCGTCGGCGGCCGGGCTGTTCCACCGGGCCGTGCTGCAGAGCGGGCCGTGCACGCTGCTGCGTACCCCCGACGGCGCGCGCGCCGAGTCCGAGGCGCGAGCTTTCGCCGCGAGCGCGGGCTGCCCCGATCCGGCCGGGGTCGTGGCGTGCCTGCGCGCCGCTTCCGGACGGTCGCTGGTGGACGCGGCCCGTACGCGGGCCACTTCGGGTCCCGCGTCGGGCGACGGGCTGCTCCCGCGGGACCCGGCCGCCGCGATCTCGGCCGGGTCGTGGAACAAGGTCCCGGTCCTGATCGGGAGCACCCGCTCCGAGGCACGCCTCTTCGTCGCGCTGACCCAGCCCGGCCTGACGGCCGGGCAGTACGCGGATCAGGTCCTCGCGAGCTACGGCGCGGCCGGGCCGGAGGTCCTCGCCCGCTATCCGGTCGCCGCGCACGGATCCCCGTACCTGGCGCTGTCGGCGGTCATGACCGATTCGACGTTCGCCTGTGAAACCGCCTGGACGGCGCAACTGTTCGCACGCCAGGTACCCACCTTCGTCTACGAGTTCGACGACCCGGAGTCGCCGACCCTGGCGGGCGCGCAGGTTCCGGGCCTGGACCAGTCGAACGCACACAGCGCCGAACTCGCCTACCTGCACGACTTCACCATGGGCGAGCGGCCCCTGACCTCCGTCCAAGTCGCCCTGGCTACGCGGATGAAGCGCTATTGGGGTGCCTTCGCCCGCCACGGGGTTCCCGCGGTCGCGGGCCAGAGCCCCTGGCCGGTGGCCGGACCGGGTGGCACGGTGCTGACCCTGGCGCCCGCGGGGGACCGGCTCGACCGGGCGTTCGCGGCCGAGCACCAATGCGGCTTCTGGCGCGACCAGCCCTCCCGGCCGCTCTGACGGGAGACGAGACCCGGTGGTCCGTACGGGGGATGATCCGCGCTCGCGTCAACGCGGGGCTCATCCTTTGGTGATCACCGAACCGGCGGCGGCCCGGGGGGTGCCGCCACGCCGCCGGATGCCCCGAGGGCCACGGTCCCCACGGGCATCCGGCGGTTCCCCGCGTCCGCGGCGCGGGTGGGAGGCGGGGTGAGACGGGGGATCGCCGCGCGGAACGGGCCGCGCGCGGTGCCAGCATGCCCGTTCGGGCAACGGAACCCAGGCGAAGCCGTTGCGCAGGCACCGGAGGTGGGAAACGTGACCGCTCCAGCGGTGGACGCGGAGGCTCGCTCGACATCAGCGGAGCACCGCTTCGCGGAAGCGGACGGGACCGCGGAGGCGCCTCTGTCCACGGAGGCCGCAGCGGACCCGGCGGCGGCCGAGCCCGCACCGACTGCCGGGCCCGCGGCGACTGCCGGGCCCGCGGCGACTGCCGGGCCCGCGGCGACTGCCGGGCCCGCGGCGACTGCCGGGCCTGGACCGACGGCCGGGCCTGCGGCGGCGGCCGAGCCCGCACCGACTGCCGGGCCCGCGGTGACCGCAGGGCCTGGACCGACTGCCGGGCCTTCGGTGACTGCCGGGCCTTCGGTGACCGCCGGGCCTTCGGTGACTGCCGGGCCTTCGGTGACCGCCGGGCCCGCGGTGACCACCGGCCCCGCGGCGACTGCCGGGCCTGCGGCGACTGCCGGGCCTTCGGTGACCGCCGGGTCTGCGGTGACTGCCGGGCCCGCGGCGACTGCCGGGCCCGCACTGGCCACCGGCCCCGCGGTGCCGCCAACCCGCGCACCGGCCACCGGCCCCCCGGAAGCCGCCCGGCCTCGCCCGTACCGCACGGATCCGGAGCTGCTGCTCGCGGCGTCGGTCCTGCTCGCGGACGCCGCCCTCACGGCGAAGCAGGCGGGCGCCGAGCTGGCCGGCGCGCTCAGCAGCCCGCGGGTGGCGCTGGAGGCCCTGCGCCGCCCCGGCTGGGCCCTCGGTACGGCCGTGTCCTGTGCCCGGGCGCTGATCAGCCCGTCGGGGCTCGGCTTCGGCGCCAACGGCGGACTGGCCGGGGAACTGGCCCGGTTCGCGGGGAGCGTGACCTACCGGCGCCCGGCCGCCGTGGCCCTGGCCGTGGACGCCTTCGCCCTGCGGATCAGCGCGGTCGCCTCCGACCACCCCAACCTGGACGCGCCGCTCGCCAGGCGGCTGACCGACGCCGTGGTGGCCGGGAACCGGATGGAGGCGCTGCGCGCCGCGTACGCGCTCGTCGAGCTCCTCGGGATCACCCGCGCCCTCACCACCGTGAGCCCCGTGATCACGGAACTGCTCGCCCTGCAGAGCCTGCTCGACGAGAACCCCGTCAACGACGGCTTCTCCTGGGTGACGCTGGCCGGCGGAGTGCCGACCACCGATCCGCTCTTCGGGCTGCCGAGCACCTTGCTGAAGTACCTCAACCCCGGCCCCGGCCGGGCCGAGCGGGCCGACGCCGACTCCATCCTGGCCAAGGTGCTGGCCACCTCCGCCAACGACATCGTCAGCTACGTCACCGACATCGGCTCCCTCGGCAACCACGGACTGGTGCTGCTGCGCCGGGTGGAATGCACCGACGGCGCCGTACGGTACGTCCTGCTGCTGCCGGGAACGAGCTTCGCGCTGCTGAGCAACAGCACCCCGCAGGACCTGGTGGGAGCGTTCGACGGACTGCTGCGCACCGATACGACGTACACCCGCGCCGCACGCAAGCTGCTGCTGCTGCGGGCAGGGGTGCCGGCCGGGTCGGAGATCATGCTCGTCGGGCACAGCCTGGGCGGGCTGACCGCGATGAACCTCGCGGCCGACGTGGAGGTGTCCTCCCGCTACCAGGTCACGCACGTGATCACCCTGGGCTCGCCGATCGACGGAAAGCGGCCCGCCGACCACACCACTCAGGTGATCAGCCTGGTCAACAAGCACGACGTGATCCCGATGCTCGACGGCTGCGGCCCCGCCTCGCCGAACGGGATCCCCGACAGCGGGGTCGAGCTGGCCTGGTTGGACGAGTCGTACGACTACCCCCTCTCGCACGCCCCACAGGCCTACTCGGACACCCTGCGCGGCCCCATGGCGCACCACCGGGAGACGGTCAACGCGCTGATCGGCGCCTACGACGGCCGGATCACCGGCAACCAGCCCTACATGCTGCGCGACAAGTGACCCCGGGAGAGCCCGAGATGACCCCTGCCCCCGAGATGACCCCTGCCCCCGAGACCGCCTGGGCCCTGGAGAACGCCGTGTTCAGCGCCGCCATGGTCGCCCAGCGGCTGCCGTGGACCGACGTCGCGGCCCGTGCCCTGGGACTGGACGTGCTGACCCGTGAAGGGGTGACGCGCTCCCTCCTGGATCACCTGCGGCGCACCCGCTCCGGGCGCCCGGTCCTGGTGCGCACCCCCTTCGGGAGCTTCCTCGTACCGCTGACCCCCGCGGTGTCCGAGGCCCTCCTCGTCCGGGCCGGCGACGAGGGCGTGCTGGAGCCCGCCGCGGGGCTCACGGCCGGCGGGCACCGGTACGGTCTCTCCCCGCACACCGACGTGCCCTGGGAGGTCACCGCACCGGGCGGCGAGCTGTCCGCCCTCGTGACCCGGGACGTGGACGAGGCCGTCGCGGGCCGGCGCGGGGACGGCACAGTGGCGTGGCAGGGCTGGCACGAGGTGATGACCCGGCTGAGCCGGCGCCTGGTGGCGGGCGAAGCGGCCGCCGAGGACACCCTGTTGAGCGCGATCGTCTCGCGGGCCGCGGCGGCGGAGGACCGCGGTGCCCGCGCGGACCTGGCGGCAGCCCTCCGGCGCTGCGCGGCCCGCTACCTGGAGAGCGCGGAGCCCGCCTCCCTGGCCGGCCGTCTGGTGGCGGCGGGTACCTGCCCGGAGACCGCGGTCGCGGCGCTCGCCCATGCGCTCGCCCTCGCCTCCACGGCCGCCGCCACCACGGTCCTGCAGGCCCTGGCCCTGCACACGGTGGAGCCGGCGGCCGCCCCGGAAGAGGCCGTGGCCCGGGCGCTGCGTCACTACCCTCCGGTGGCCGCCTCCGTCCACCGGGTACGGGCGCCGTTCGTCTGGGAGGGTCTCGGGATCGGCGCCGGCACGGAGATCCTGTGCGCGCCGGGCTGGCTCTCCGCGCCGAAGGAGGGCGTGGGCCCGGGCATCTGGCCGTCGGCCCTGTGCGGAGCACCCGGAGCGTGCGCGGCGACCCGGTTCGCGGTGGTCGTCGCCGAGGAGCTCGTACGCGCGATCACCGCGGTCGCCCGGCCCTTCGTGGTCTACCCGAGGCTGACCGCGGGGCGGCCGCCGGGCACGCTCGACCCGCGCTCGCTGCTCGTGGCGCTCGCGGAACTCCCCGGTGGCCCGGGCGACGGGCGGGTGACGGGCGGCAGCCCGTCGGCGGTACCGGTACCGGTACGCGGCTATGCACCCGAGGCGTACGGGGCCCTGGCGCGGGCCAGCGCGGAGCGGCTGGCGGCGCACGCGGAGAGCCTCGCGGCCTGCGCCGAGGCGGACGGCTGGGACCGGGACGAGGCGGGGGAGGGCTTCCGCATGATCCTCCTGGACCACGCGGGGCGGTGCGCGCACGCGGCCGACGGCGTACGGCGGGCCGCGGGCCGGCTGGCGGACTGAGCCGTGAACCGGGCGCCGTCCGGGCGGCATTCGACCGGCCGCCGGGCGGTGCCCGGCGCGGCCGGTCTACCAGAAGGGTGTCGCGCGCCTGCGGCGTTCCCGGTCCACCAGGGACTGCACCGCGTCCTGGGCCTGGGCGCACAGCCGCCGGGCGGCGGCCGACCGGGCGGCGAAGGACTCGGGCCGGGGTGGCGCGGGGATCGGCTCGCCCACGGTCACGAGCCACTTCGAGGGCAGCGGGAAGAGCGGGGTGAGCGGAAAGAAAGGAAGATCGAACAGGCGCGCCAGGGCCGGGACTTCACCCAGCCTGGGGCAGGCCTCCTCGGCTCCGATCACGGACACCGGAACGACGGGCGCCCCGGCCTGGACGGCGGTCACCGCGAACCCGGGGCTGAAGGGGCGCAGCCGGTAGCGCTCACGGAAGGGCTTCTCCAGGCCGGAAGTCCCCTCGGGAAACACACCCACGAGTTCCCCGGCGGTCAGATGTTCCAGTCCGAGCGTCGGATCGAGCGGAAACGCTCCCGCTTTTCGGGCGTACGAACCGATGACCGGAAATCGGAACGTCAGAGCCGCGGCCGGAACGTGCAGGGGGCGGTCCATATGACGAGAAAGGGATTTGATGAGGACGAAGGCGTCGAGCCCCCAGGCCCCCGAATGGTTGGCCACGAGCAGGGCGGGCCCTTCCGCCGGAATATTCTCCCATCCCGTGATATCGAGGCGGAAGTAGTCGTCGATCAGCCAGTCGAGCAGCCGGTCCCAGGCGCCCTCACCCGCCTCGCCGACCCGCTCCCTCGCGTACCGGAGTTCGGCGGTCCCGGCCTCGATCACATCGGTCACACTTTCCGGCACGAGCATTCTCCTTCATTCCCCGGTCACCGGCGTCACCCTGGCGTACAGGCCGCAGTACCGCAAATGAGAGATCCCATGACGACTTCCGCACCTGAATCCGCGATCGACCTGATCAGTGCGATCCTCATCGACCTGTTCGAATTCCCGGCCGAGGAGGTCCAGAGCGCCACGCTGATGCGTGATCTGCTCACCGACTCGCTCATGGTGGTGGAGATGGCGATCGTCCTGCACGAGAGGCTGGGCATCAAGGTCGAGGAGGAAGAACTCCGCGCCCTCACCCTCGCCGAGTTCGCCGAAGTCCTCGACGCGCGCCGAGCCGCTCGCTGACGGGTACCCCCGGGGCGGCGTGCGGCCCCCTCGGCGGCGGACGGCCGGGCCCGGCGGGTCCGCCGGGCCCGGCCGGTGCTAGCGGGCGCCCGCCGAGGCGTGGACCGGCGGGCCGGAAGCCCCGGCCGCCGCGGACGTGGCGTGCACGGTGTCGAGCAGGGTCTCCATGTCGTCGAGGGCGCTGCGCACCGCCGCGATGCGCAGCAGGAGCTCGTCGGCGGCGTCCGACGGCGACTGCTTCGCCAGGAGCAGGGACCGCTTCTCCTCCTTCTCGGCCTCGTCCTCCATCTCCCGCGCCTCCTCCAGGGCGTTGAGGACCACGCCGATCAGGACGTTGACCAGCACGAAGGAGCCGAAGAGCACGTAGGAGGCGTAGTAGAGGAGGCTCAGCGGGGAGATGGCCAGCCCCGCGTGGACGGCGTCCCCCAGCCCTTCGAGCGTCATCAGCAGGAACAGGGTCAGAGCGGCCCGGCCGATGGACCCGTAGTGCTGCGGGTCGTGGTCGGCGAAGCAGATCCAGCCGATCATCGCGTACACGTAGACGATCAGCGCGCCCACGAACAGGAAGCTGACGGTACCGGGCAGGCTGCGGCCCACCGCGACCAGCAGGACCCGCAGCTGGGGCATGAACCGGGCGGTCCGCAGGACCCGCGCCAGCCGCAGCAGCCGCAGGAGCGTGGTGTTCTCCCGGAGGAACGGGATGAAGGCCGAGGAGACGACCACCAAGTCGAAGATGTTCCAGGGGTCTTGGAAGAAAGCTTTCGGCCGGTCGGCGTGCGCGCCGAGGCGGATCAGCATCTCCAGAGTGAAGGCGATCACGCAGAAGCGCTCGGTCGCCGACAGGAGGCCGCTGTACTCGGCGGAGAAGCCGCTGTAGGTCTCGGCCCCCAGAAGCGCGGCGTTGAAGAGGATCACCGCGAAAACGGTGAGCGAGAACGCGGGCGCCTCGCACACGTCACGGCAAGGCGCGGCAAGCCTTCCACGCCAGGTGTCCACCGCGGTCGGGTCGGTCATCGTGCTCCCTCGTACGGGCCGCCGGCCGCCGCCGGCCCCGCACGCGCCGGCTGCGCCGCGACGGAAGACGAGGCAGCCGAGGCGATGTTCATGTTCCGGGTCGTGTAACGCCGTACGGGCGAATTCGAGACGCCCTGGAGCGCTACATCGCCCGATCGGGGCCCCGGCCCCTCCCGCGGGGCCGGGGCCCGGCGTGCAGGATGGGCGCATGACGAGTCGTGACGGTGGGACCGGACAGGCGTGGGCCGCGTTGGGCGGCCCCAAGGAGCTGGCGGGGCGGGTCGGCTACCAGGGGCCCAGCGGGCTGGGGGACGGGCCGCTGCCCGTACGGGAACTCGCGCGGGCCACCGTGGGCGTGTGCGCGCTGGCCGCCGCGGAGTTGGCCGCCGTACGGGCCGGTGGCGGTGCGGCCGATGTGGCTCCGCTGCTGGTCGACGAAGGGGCTGTGGCCACGGCCTTCGTCAGCGAGCGCCACCTGCTGGTGGACGGCCGGGCGCCCGTGTCGTTCGCGCCGCTGTCGGGCTTCTGGCGGGCCGCGGACGGGTGGGTGCGTACGCACGCCAACTATCCGCACCACGAGTCCGCGTTGGTACGCGTCCTCGGTGCCGGGACCCGGGAGGGCGTGGCCGGGGCGATCGCCCGCCGCCGGGCGGTGGACGTCCAGGAGGAGGTCTACGCGGCCGGCGGGCTGGCGGTGTCTGTGATGACGCAGGGGTACGGCACGCCGCAACCCCTCGTGGAACGCACCGTCTCGGGCCTGCGCGGACGGCCCCTCGGGGCGGTCGCCGAGGGCGCCGGACTGCCGCTGGCGGGGGTACGGGTGCTCGACCTGACCCGGGTCATCGCGGGGCCGGTGGCCACCCGGACCCTCGGACTGCTCGGCGCGGACGTCCTGCGGATCGACCCCCCGGGACTCCCGGAATCGGACGACGCCTACGCGGACACCGGATTCGGGAAGCGCTCCGCCCTCCTCGACATGGGGGAAGCGGGGGACCGGGCGGTGTTTGACGGGCTGCTGGCCGGGGCGGACGTGGTGGTGACGGGATACCGGCCGGGAGCACTGGAGCGGTACGGGCTGGGCGCGGAGGAACTGCTCGCGCGGCGCCCGGGGCTGGTCGTGGCCCAGCTGTGCGCGTGGGGGTGGCGGGGGCCCTGGGCGGGGCGCAGGGGGTTCGACTCGCTCGTGCAGGCGGGGTACGGGATCTCCGCGGCCTGCGGTGACGGGCACGGCCCCGGGGTGCTGCCGGCGCAGGCACTGGACCACGGCACGGGGTACCTGGCGGCCGCCGGGGTGCTTCGGGCCCTCGCGGAGGGCGGTGGGCAGGCCCTGCGGTTCTCCCTGGCGGGGACGGCGTCGTGGCTGGTCCGCGAGGTCCCGCGGGCCGGCGCCGCCGTACCGGGGTACACCCCCGAACCGTGGCTGCGGGAGACCGGATCGGGGTACGGGCCGCTGCGGTACGCGGCCTCGCCGCTCGGGGGCCGCGGGTGGGAGCGGGGCCCCTCCCGCTGGGGGACGGACCGGCCCGCCTGGCTCTGAGCCGAGACACACCGGGGCGCGCCCCGCGCCGGGGCAGGGCCCTGGCCAGGGTGTCGGCCGGGGCCCCGCCGGGTGGTGCCGGCTGCCCCCTTGGTGAGGGAGCAGCCGGGTGAGGTGAATCGGATGAACGGCTAAGAGGCGTAGCGTAATTCCACTAGGCCCGCCAAGTCCCGCAAGGGATAGGGCGAGAAGACGCCCTGCGGAGTCAACCGCACTGTGTCTGTCCCCGGCTTGCCGGTACGGATCGCGCGGCAGTACAGCGTTTGAGCTGTGCCTCTGCTCCCTGAATGCCGGACCAGCGCCCTGAGCGACCCCGGATGAGCCGCCCTCGGGCGACCACGCCGGACAGCCCAGGAACCGCCCCGGCTGCAATCCGTCATCCCCACTGGAATCGCGGATCAAGTCTTAGAAGTAGACGTTCCAGGTCACGCTTACCGAGGCCGACTTGCCCGCCGAGTCGGTCACGGTGAGGGTGCTCCCGCCGAAGCCCCAGGTGGTGGGGGAGCCGGTGATGAGGCCCGTGGCGGCGTTGATGCTCAGGCCGGCCGGCAGGCCCGTGGCCTTGAAGGCGTACGGCTTGGTGCCGCCGGTGGCCTGGAGGGCGAGGGTGACGGGCTTGCCGATGTAGACGGTCTGGTTGCCCGGGTTCGTCAGGACCGGGCTGGTGCCCGTGACGGTGCTGACCGTCCAGGAGAACGTCGCGGAGGCGGCCTTGCCCGCGTTGTCCGTGGCGGTGACGGTCACGTTGGAGGTACCGGCCGTGGTGGCCGTGCCCGTGATGGTGCCGGTCGCGGAGCCGATGCTCAGGCCGGCGGGCAGACCCGCCGCGGACCAGGCGTAGGGCGCGGTGCCACCGGCGGCCTTGACCGTCAGGTCGGCCGCGGCGCCGACGGCGGAGCTCTGGCTGCCGGGGTTGGTCACGGACAGCGCCGTACCCGCGGTCGTGATCGTCCACGAGAAGGAGGCGGAGCCGGTCTTGCCGGCGTTGTCGGTGGCGGTGACGGTCACGTTGGAGGTTCCGGCCGTGGTGGGGGTGCCCGTGATGGTTCCGGTCGAGGAGGCGATGGCCAGCCCGGCGGGCAGGCCCGTCGCGGACCAGGTGTAGGGGGCCGTGCCGCCCTCGGCGCTGTTGCGCAGCTCGGGTATCCGGGCGCCGATGACGCCGTTCTGGGCCGAGACCGCGGCGACGGTGACGTTGCCGGGCTGCGGGGTGGTGACGACCAGGGTCAGATTGAACTTGGCCAGGGCCTCGACCACGGGCTGGAAGATGGTGAACTTCTCACCGCTGCCCGAGGTACAGGTGGCACTGCCGCCGCCGGAGTGCAGGCCGACGCCCTTGCCGCCGGTCGCGGTGACGTACGCGCCTCCCGAATCGCCGCCCGCGGAACAGGCGTTGGAGTACGACAGTCCGTCGATGACCACGCTGCCGTAGTCCACGCTCTGGTTGACCTTGGTGACCTCGCCGCACCGCATGCCCGTGGTCTGCCCGGAGCGGCAGACCGCGGTGCCGACCACGGCATCGGCCGAGCCGGTGACCGCCACGGCGGTGTGGGTCGCGTCGCCCGCGACGTACGGGGAGAGGTTCCACCCCGACTGGTCCACGTCGACGACGCCCATGTCGCCTTCCCGGGCGTTGACGCTGCTCTGCCCGTCCTTGTTGGACGTGCCCACGCGGGTCCCGTCCTTGCCGTAGGCGGGCTGGTTGACGTCGTTGGTGCAGTGGCCGGCCGTCAGGAAGGTCTTGGCGCCCCCGGTGACCCGGGTGGCGGCGAAGCCGATGGAGCACGGACTCTCACTGCCCGGCACCCACTTCTCGCCGCCGGTCACGTCGGCCTGCTGCCGCGGGCTGTCGGAGCCTTCCGTGACGTGGACGATGCCACCCAGGGCGGCAAGGCGGGCCACGAAGGCGTCCGTGGACGCGTTGCGCGCCGTCCGGTCCACCGTGACGTCGATCCGGTTGTTCCGGACGTCGGGGCCCCACGACACCACACCCGCGATCCCGGACCCGATCTCGCGCGTCACGGTCCGGGCGGTGGCGGCCAGTTCGGCCTGGCTGTACCGGGCCTGCCGGGCGACGGCGCCCGCGTCCCGTACCAGTGCGGCATCCGCCGCGGTGGAGACGGCCGCGTTCAGCCGTCCCGTGGAGGAGTCGAACCACAGGCCCGCCACCCGGTCGCCGACCCGGCCCCGGACGAGGGTGGCCGCCTTGCCGGCGGCCGCCTCGTCGGCGATCCGCTCGCGCACCTGGTCGGCGGAGAGCCCGAAGTCGCGTTGCATGGCCTGGAGGAGCTGCGGGTTCACGGACGGTCCGGGCTCGGCGGTCGCAGTGGCGTGCGCGGGGAGGGCTCCGAGGCCACCGAGTGCGACCACGGCCGTGACCGAGGCCGCCGTGATGGAGGCCCACTTGGACCTGGTTGACAGATTTCGCACGGAAATCCCTTCATGGGGGGGCGGGCCGGATGGGTAGGCCGGGCCGGTACGGATGCGGGCCCCGTGGGGGAGCACGGGACCGTTCACATCCCCGGAGCACGCATCTGGGGGAGCCTCGTCTGCGGACTCCGGGGTGGCCAACAGAGTGATCCCGGGCCGGTGCCGGGAGCATCGGAGGAATCCCTTGCTGCCTACCGCGAGGACCACTTGGCCCGACCCGCGCCCATCCACCCCAACCCGCCCCGCCCCGGCCCGTGTTGTCTTCCCACATGGACTGGGGCGGGGCTCACGCGCGCGGCGCGGGCGGCGGCCCGCGCGGGCGCGCGTACGGCGTGTCGGGCCCGTCGCGCCGGGCCCGACACGCGGTACGGCGGGCCGTCCGGACCACGCCCCCGCTCCTCCCGTGGAGGGCAGTGGTGCTCCGGGTCTGCCACCCCGTACCCGGAGCGCGGACGGCCCGCCGTCGCACCACCTTCGCCGGGAGCGGCACCCCTTGGCATCAGGGGAAACCCTTGATCCCCCGGCCCGGCGGCGCCCGGCGTTGTCACCGGAACCAACGCCGCCTACGGTGCCTCCTCGTGACGCCAGACACTGACTTGGGGAACACCGCCACCGCCCACCCCGCGCCGGTCGCAGGGGCCCGGCGCGCGGTGTCGGGCGCGGCCGCCCACGCCTCCGGCGTTCTGGAGCGCGAGGGGCGGGTGGCGCTCGCCGGCCCCTGGGGCGCGGGCAAGACCACAGTCCTGGAGGACGTGCTGCACACCCTCCCCTCCGGCTTCGGCTCCGGCTCCGGCTCCGCGCGAACGGTGCTGCGCGTCACGACGGTCGAAGAGGACCAGGGCCACGTCTTCGGCGCGCTCGCCCAGATGCTGTCCCACTGCGGCGCGGCCCAGCTCGCGGCGCTCTCCGGCAGGCAGAACGAGGTGGTCGACCGGATTCTGCACCGGGGCGCCGACGAACCGCTCGCCGCCTCCGAGCAGTTGCCCGCCCGCCTCGCGGTGACCGCGCTGCTGGCGTCGGGCCGCTGGATCCTCGCCGTGGACGGGGCCCAATGGCTCGACCCGGCCAGCGCCGACGTCCTCGGCTACGCCTTGCGCACCCTCGCCGCACCCGGGCTCACCGCGATCGTCACCGAACGCGTCCACGGCCGGGCGCAGGCCGCCGCCCGGCTGCTCGGCGGGCACCCCGCCCAGATCGACGTGGACCCGCTCGACGCCGAGGAGACGGCCGCCCTGCTCGACGCGCACGGCCTGCCCACCCGCTGGGCGGGCCCCCTGCAGGGCCACTGCGGCGGCCACCCCCTGCTGACCACCGTGTCCTGTACGGCGCTTGCGCGGCTGCCCGCGTCACAGCGGCACCGGCCCGCCATGGCCGAGCAGGCGGTCGACGCGGCCGCGGCCTGGCTGCACGCCACGCTCGGCGAACCGGCCCGGCACACCCTGATGCTCGCCGCCCTCACGAGCAGGCCCTCCCTGCCGCTCCTCCTGCGGGCCGGCTGCTCCGACGCGGAGGAACACCTGGCCCAGGCCCAAGCCGCCGGGGTGCTGAGCGTGGACCCGGCGAGCGCCGTCCACTTCGCCGCGGCGGCCCTGGCCCGGGCCGCCGCCCGCTCCGGGGCCAGGCCCCTTCGCGCGGCCGCCCACCTGACGCTCGCCCGGGCCGTCGGCGACCCCGTTCACGAGGTACGCCACCGGGCCCTGGCCGCGGACCTGCCCGACCAGGGACTGGCCGAGGACACCGAGACCGCCGCGGCCACCGCCCGCGAAGCGGGCGAACGGGCCCTGGCCGCCGAGCTGTTCCTCCTCGCCGCCGAGATCACCCCGCCGGCCCGCTCCGCCATGCGCATCCGCAGGCTCTCGTACGCGGCCCAGGAGGCGGCCTGCGCGGGCTCCGTCGACACCGCCCGGCAGGCGGCCGACGCCCTGACCGCCAGCAGGGCCGAGCCCACCGACCAGGTCACCGCGCTGCTCGCCGTCGTCGACGCCCACGGCCAGGCCATCTCCGACCTGGAACCGCTGCTCGCACGCTGCCGGGAACTGGCGGCCGGCCACCCTGACCTCCTCGCCGCCGTCGAGCTCCGTGCGGCCATCGCCGCCAACGTCGCGCACGCGGCTCCGGAGCGGGCCCTGCGCGCGGCCGGCCGGGCCGCCGAACTCGCCGCCGCCGGCGGCCACCGCCCCCTGCAGGCGGCAGCCCTGACCATGCGCGCCCGGATGGAACGGGTCCTGGGCACCGCCGACGCGCCGGGCACCCTCGCCGAGGCCCTCGCCCTGGGAGTCCCGGCCCAGCACTCCGGCATCCGCAACAGCGCCCAGTACCTCGCCGCCCGGCACGCCGTCTTCGACGACCGGCTGGCCGAAGCGCGCGAACGGCTCCTGGAGCTGCTCGCGCTCGCCGAGCACGGGGGCGACTCCGAGGACCTGGTCGACATCTGGCGCAGCCTCGCCGAGGTCGACACCCGCCTCGGCGCGTGTGCCCCGGCGCTCGCCTGGGCCGATCAGGCCGTACGGCTGTCCACCGCGGCGGGGCTGTCCATGGGACCCGCCTGGTACACCGCCGCGCTGACGCAGAGCGCCGCCGGATCCTTCGCGGCCGCCCTGCGCACCGCCTCCTGCGGGGCCCGCGCCTCGCAGGAGGAGGGCGACGGACTGTACGTGTCGCGGAACCTCTGGGTCATGGGAGCGGTCCAGCTCCACACCGGGGACGTGGCCGACGCCGTGGCCTCGCTCACGGCCGTCGCCGAGGCCGAGCGGCACGTCCCGTCGGCCGACCCGGGCATGTTCCGCTGGCAGCCGGACGCCGTGGAGGCCTTCACCTGCGCGGGCCGGCTCGACCTGGCCCGCGCACTGCTGGAGCGCGCACGGCCCGCCCCGGGCCCGGCCGGCACAGACTCGGGACCGGGGGCGGCGCTGGACCGCGCGCACGGGATCCTGCTGGCCCGCGGCGGCGCCGTGGAGGAGGCGAGCGGCCTGCTCCACCGCACGGCAGCCGCCTTCGAACGGCTGGGGCTGCGGCTGGAGCAGGCCCGTACGCTCCTCGCCCTGGGCCGGGTCGAACGGGCCCGCAGGCGCCAGGCCGCCGCCCGCGCGGCCTGGGAGGCGGCCCGGGCCGTCTTCGACGACACCGGCGCCCGCCCCTGGCAGGAGCTCACCCGGGAGCTGCTCGACCGGGCGGGCGGATCGGCTCCGGCCGCGGGCCCGGCCCCGGGCGCGAGCAGGCTGACCGAGTCCGAGTCGCGCCTGGCGGACCTCATCTGCCAGGGAGCCACCAACCAGCAGGCGGCCCAGCACATGTTCATCTCGGTCAAGACCGTCGAGGGCATGCTGAGCCGCGTCTACCGCAAGCTCGGCGTCCGCTCGCGCACCCAGCTCGCGGCCGCCCGTGCCGCCGCGGCCCCGGGCCGGGACGGACGAACGCCCCCCGGGTGACCTGGGGTCACCCGGGGGGCGTTCGGCGCATCCGGTCCTGCGGGGCCTGGGGATCAGGCCGCCGGCGCCGGGTAGGTCGGGTACTCGACTCCGGAGACGTACTGGACGACCCGGACGACCTGGCAGGAGTAGCCGAACTCGTTGTCGTACCAGAGGTAGAGGATCGCGTTGTCCCCGTCGACCTTGGTGGCGCCCGCGTCGACGATCGAGGCGTGGCGCGAGCCGATGAAGTCGCTGGAGACCGCGTCGGGCGCCGTGGTGAAGTCGATCTGGCGCTTGAGCGGCGAGGTCAGCGACACGTCGCGGAGGTAGTCGAGCACCTCTTCGCGGGTGGTCTCGCGGCCCAGGCGCAGGCTGAGGATCGCGATCGAGACGTCCGGCACCGGGACGCGGATCGAGCTGCCGCTGATCGGCGCCTTGAGCTCGGGCAGCGCCTTGGCGACGGCGGAGGCGGCGCCCGTCTCCGTCATGACCATGTTGAGCGGCGCGGAACGGCCGCGGCGGTCGGCGCTGTGGTAGTTGTCCAGCAGGTTCTGGTCGTTGGTGAACGAGTGGACGGTCTCCACGTGGCCGCGCAGAACGCCGTACTCGTCCGCCATCGCCTTCAGCGGCGGGACGATCGCGTTGGTGGTGCAGGAGGCGCAGGACAGGATCTGCTCGTCCGGCTTGATCGTGTCGTGGTTGACCCCGTGCACGATGTTCGGGACGTCGCCCTTGCCCGGAGCCGTCAGGACGACCTTGTCGATACCGGGGCGCAGGTGCTTGGACAGCCCCTCGCGGTCGCGCCACTTGCCGGTGTTGTCGATCAGGATGGCGTCCTTGATGCCGTACGCCGTGTAGTCGACCTCGGACGGGTCGTTGGCGTAGATCACCTTGATCTCGTTGCCGTTGGCGATGATGGTGCTGGTCGCCTCGTCCACGGTGATCGTGCCCTGGAACTGGCCGTGGATCGAGTCGCGGCGCAGCAGCGAGGCGCGCTTGACGAGGTCCGCCTCACCGCCGCCGCGGACGACGATGGCACGCAGGCGCAGGCCGTTGCCGGAGCCGGTCTTCTCGATGAGCAGGCGGGCGACGAGGCGGCCGATGCGGCCGAAGCCGTAGAGGACCACGTCGCGGCCCTCGCCGCGCTCGATCTTGTTGGCACCCGTGGCACCGGAGACGGCGCCGGCGGTGAACTCCTCCACCGACAGACCGCGGTCGTCCGCCGCGTACGACGCGGCGAGCATGCCGAGGTCGATCTGCGAGGGACCGAGGTCGAGGGTGGTCAGCGCCTGCAGGAACGGCAGGGTCTCGGTGACCGAGAGCTCCTCGCCGTCGATCTGGCGGGCGAAACGATGGGTCTTGAGAATGCTCACCACGGACTTGTTCACCAAGGAGCGGCTGTGCAGCAGGATCGTGACGTCCCGCTCCCGGTGCAGCTTGCCGATGATCGGGATCATCGACTCCGCGATCTTCTCGCGGTTCTTCCAGTTGGTGAACGAGTCGTCATTGACAGTCACAGAATTATCTTTCGAGCTAGGCGGCGCTCATATGCTAACCCGCGCGCGGATCGCTCCTTCAGGCACCCCCTGAGCTGACGGTCAGCCCTCCGCGCGCTGGGTCACGGGAGCGTTGCTCTCGTCGCCCAGGAACTCGTACCAGCGGCGCTGGAGGCACAGGTAGCGGGTGTCCGCCTCGGCGAGCGCGAGGAAGGAATCAACCGTGTCGCCCAGCCGCTCGCGCAGGCCCGGATCGGTCAGCTCGCCGTCCTCGCCGAAGGCCGAGTGCGCCATGGCGAGGCTGAACATGTCGGGGTACACCCGGGCCCCCAGGTGTTCGAGCGGGACGCGCAGCGCCCAGAGCCCGCGGTTCCCGCCGACCATCGACGGGGAGGCGGACACCAGCAGGGTCTGCTTGTCCTTGAAGGGCTGCGGCCGGAACCGGGACACCCAGTCGACGGCGTTCTTCAGGACGCCGGGCACGGAGGCGTTGTACTCGGGCGAGGCGATCACCAGGGCCTGCGCCGCCAGCAGCCGCTCGCGCAGCGCGGCTGCCCCCGAGGGCTGGCCGTCCGCCTGCTCGGCGTCTCCGTCGTAGGTGGGCATCACGAAGTCCCCGATCCGGGCGAGGTCCGCGACGGCGCCCGACCGCTCGACCTGACCGGCGACGAGCGCGGCCAGCCGGGCGTTCACGGAGCCCTCGCGGGAGGACCCCGCGAGGACGAGGACCCGTAGCGCTTCGGGACCGGTGGTGACGTTCAGGGGATCCGGGGCGGCCGGGTCCGTCGGGAACTTCGGGCTCTGGGACTGGTTCGCATCGGTCACGTGCGGGACCGTACGGGACCAGCCGGGGGTCACCGCGGCGCGGCGCACGGGCTGTCACCCGGACGGGGTCAGTTGGCGCCCCAGCCGCCGTCCAGGGGGAGCGAGGAGCCCGTCACGTAGCCGGTGTGCGGACCGCACAGCCACAGGGCGGCCGCCGCGACCTCCTCGGGCTCGATGAGCCGCTTGATCGGCGACCGGGTCAGCAGCACCTCGGAGACGACGTCCCCGGCGTCGATGCCGTGGGCGGCGGCCTGGTCCAGGATCTGCCCCTCGACCAGGGGGGTGCGGACGTAGCCGGGGCTGATGCAGTTGCTGGTCACCCCGTACGGGGCCCCCTCGATCGCGGTGACCTTGCTCAGCCCCTCCAGCGCATGCTTGGCCGCCACGTAGGCCGATTTGTACGCGCTGGCGCGCAGCCCGTGCACGCTGGAGATGTTGACCACCCGGCCCCAGCGGGCCGCGTACATGTGCGGCAGCACGTGGCGCAGCAGCAGGAAGGGTGCGGTGACCATCACCTGCTGGATCAGCGCGAAGCGCTCGGGCGGGAACTCGGTGATCGGGGCGACGTGCTGGAGCCCGGCGCTGTTGACCAGGATGTCGACGGCGGCGGGCAGCCCCCCGATGGCGCCGGGGTCGGCCAGGTCGACGACGTGGGCGTGGCCGCCGACGAGGCCGGCGACGGCCTCGGCCGCCGCCGCGTCGACATCGGCCACGTGCACGACGGCCCCGGCCTCGGCCAGGGCCACCGCGCACGCCCGGCCGATGCCGCTGCCGCCGCCCGTCACCAGGGCGACACGCCCCCGGGGGCCGGAGGGGGAAGGAAGTTCGCTCGTCATGTCCGGAAGCGTAGGGAGGGCCGCGGGCGGCGCCCACGGTGTCGCACCCCATACCCGGACCCGCCGGTATGGAGGCGGTCACCATGCGGTCACCGTGCGCCCCGACGGCGTACGCGACCGGGGGCGGCCGCGTCCTCAAGCGTCGAGCGGGCAACTGGTCAGCAGGGTCGCCGGGGTGGCCGACGGGTCCCGGGGGACGGTGCGGCCGAGCGGCGGCCGCACTCCGCGGCCGATCCAGTCCTCCAAGGCGGTGAAGGCGGCGCGATGGCAGGGCGTGAGGGGGCGCAGCCGGTCGGGGAAGGCGTCGACGAGCGAGTCCACGTGGGTGCCGCCCTCGATGCGGTAGTAGCGCAGCAAGGCGCCGCGGCCGGCCCGGCGGACCATCTCGGCGTAGACGTCGGAGTCCCGGGAGATGGGGAGCAGGACGTCGAGGGTGCCGTGCAGGGTGATCAGCGGTTTGCCGATCCGGCCGGTGAGCGCGATCCGCTGGACGGCGCGGCGGACCTCCGCGGGCCGGTCGGCGTAGGCGTAGTCGGCGTCACAGGCCGGGGTGCCGGGCGCGCAGAAGGGGGTTCCGGCCTCGGCCGGACCGTCGAAGCCCGGATCGAACTCCTCGCGGTAGATCCGCTGGGTGAGGTCCCAGTAGTAGCTGTGGTGGAAGGGCCACAGGAACTCCGAGCCGGCCGGGAATCCGGCTGCGAGCATCGCCTCGTGCGCCTGCCCGGCCTGCGGGCCGCCGGCCGCGTACGCGGGGTAGGCGGCCAGTGCCGGGGGCAGGAAGGTGAGGAGGCTGGGGCCGTCGGCCCGCCACAGGGTGCCCTCCCAGTCCACCCCGCCGTCGTACAGCTCCGGATGGTTCTCCAGCTGCCAGCGCACCAGGTAGCCCCCGTTGGACATGCCCGTGGCGAGGGTGCGGTCCGGGGCCCGGTGGTAGCGCTGCGCGACGACCGCGCGGGCGGCCCGGGTCAGCTCGGTGACCCGGGTGTTCCACTCGGCGACGGCGTCGCCCGGAGCCCGCCCGTCGCGGTGGAAGGCCGCGCCGGTGTTGCCCTTGTCGGTGGCGGCGAAGGCGTAGCCGCGCGCGAGCACCCAGTCGCCGATGGCCCGGTCGTTGGCGTACTGCTCGCGCACGCCCGGGGAGCCGGCGACGACGAGTCCGCCGTTCCAGCGGTCGGGCAGCCGGATGACGAACTGCGCGTCGTGGTTCCAGCCGTGGTTGGTGTTGGGAACGGCGGCCGGGGCGGCGGTGTCGGGGAAGTAGCCGTCGATCTGGATGCCCGGCACACCCGTGGGGACGGCCAGGTCCCTGGGGGTGAGCCCGGCCCAGTCGGCCGGATCGGTGTGCCCGGAGGCCGCGGTGCCGGCCGTCGTCAACTCTTCGAGACAGTCCGCCTGTTGGTGTTCGGCCCCCGGTACGTGAAGGCGGGCCAGGCGGGCGCAGTGCGTGTCGCTCCCGCCGGCGGCGGCCGGGGGAGCGGGGAGCGCCGGCAGGACCGAGGCCAGCAGGGCGACGGCCGCGGCGGCGGTGAGGGTGACGGAACGGATGGCCGGTGGCATGGGGGAGGCTCCAGGGCGCGTCGGGACGGGGCAGGGGGGTTCAGGGGCAGCCGGCGTCGGCGATGACGAAGTAGCCGGCGGGTGCCTCTTTGAGGGTGTGGGTGACGTAGAGGTTGTAGAGGCCGAGGTTCTGCCCCGAGCCCTTGGCGTACGCGTAGCTCCCGTCGGTCGTGGCCCGGCCCGCCTGTACCTGCTGGTAGTTGTTCGCCTTCCAGCAGGTGGCGGGCGCGCCGGTCGTGCTCGCCGTGAGCGGTGCGGAGCGGGCCCCGGCCGCCCCCGCCGCGTCGCGGGCCGCCACGGTCCACGTGTGACCCGTACCGGGGGCGAGGCCGCCGTCCGTGTGAGGTGGGCCGGTCGGGGTGGCGACCAGGATCCCGTCCCGGTGGACGGAGTAGTCGGCGGCGCCGGGCACCGGGTCCCAGGTGAGGGTGACGCTGGTGTCCCCGACGGCGGAGGCGGCCAGGCCGGAGGGCGCGGGCAGGGTGCCGGGGCCGGGGCCGGGGCCGGTCGTGGAGCCGTCCAGACCGAAGAACTCCGAGATCCAGTGGGCGGAGCAGATCGAGGCGAGGAAGTACGCCGCCCCCGTGTGCCCGCACTGCCCGGGAGCCGTGCCCGGATCGACCGGGGTGCCGTGCCCGATGCCCGGGACCCGGTCCACCTCGACGGCCACCGTGCCGTCGGCGGCCCGGTACTCCTCCTGGCGGGTCGCGTTCGGTCCGATGACGGAGGTGCGGGCAGGGGTCTGCGGGATCCCGTGCAACGCCGTCCACTGGTCACGCAGTTCATCGGCGTTGCGGGGAACGACGGTGGTGTCCGCGTCCCCCTGCCAGATCGCCACCCGGGGCCAGGGGCCGGACCACGCCGGATACGCCTCTCGGACCAACTGGGCCCAGGCCGCCGGGGATTTGTCCACCCCGGGGTTCATGCACGTGTAGGGGCTGGTCCCCTGGGCGCAGTCGTAGGGCAGCCCGGCGATCACCGCCCCGGCCGCGAACACGTCCGGGTAGGCCGCGAGCATCACGGACGTCATGGCGCCGCCGGCCGACAGGCCCGTGACGAAGGTGCGGGCGGGGTCGGTGCCTAGGCGTAGGCGACCATCTGCCGAGGGTGTGGGTTCCCGGCGTTGATGGTGTGCCGGTCGGTGTGGGGGTGGTCGGTCACTCGTTCGGGTGGGGTGTCCGCGTTCTGGGCCGTGGGGCGGGTTGTGGTTCTACGTTGTCGTGGTGACGACATTGGGGACAGCGATATCGGAGGAAGCCGGGCGTGCCCGGTTTACCTATCGGCTCCGTGTGTCGTCGACCGCGCTTGCCGCGCTGGTGGCGGAGTGGGACCGGTGCCGGTGGGTCTGGAACGAGTGCGTGGCCAAGTCGAAGCAGGTCCACGCCTTGAACCGGGCACGCGCGGAGGGTGAGGAGCGGCGGACGTGTGGTCCGGCGCAGCTCGACCGGATGCTGACCGAGGCCCGCACCCACGCTGTGTGGCTGCGGGAGGGGGCGAGTGTTCCGCAGCAGCAGCTGATTCGGGATTTCGGGAAGTCGCGGGCGAAGGCGCAGAAGGACGTCAAGGACAGGGTTCCGGTGCGGCAGCGGGCCGGTATGCCGGGGTGGAAGAAGAAGCGCGATGCGGATCCGAGCCTCAACTACACGAAGCGCGGGTTCCGGCTAAAGGACGGACGCCTGCACTTGGCGGGTGGGATCGTGCTGACGGTGGTGTGGTCGCGGGATCTTCCCTCCGATCCGTCGTCCGTGCGCGTCTACCGGGACAGTGTCGGCCACTGGTACTGCTCCTTCGTCGCTCCCGCACAGACTGAACCCCTACCCGGCACAGGACGGGTGATCGGTATCGACTGGGGCGTGGCCGAGACCGCGACGACTACCAGCGATGCCCATGATCTGCCGCACCCAAAACACGGCAAGAGGGTCGCGGTGAGGCTGGCCCGGTACCAGCGGATGATGGCGCGCCGCCGTGCCCCGCGGGGCAGGAAGCAGTCCAAGGGGTACCGGGTTGCACGGCGGCAGGCGGCGAAGCTGCACAAGAAGGTCGCCCGGCAGCGGCAGGACACCGCCCGTAAGTGGGCCAAGCGTGTGGTCCGCGATCACGATGCGCTGGCCGTCGAGGACTTCCGCCCCAAGTTTCTCGCCAGGTCCAGCATGGCGAGGAAGGCCGCTGACGCCGCCATCGGCGCCACCAAGACGGCTTTGGTCGAGATGGGTCGTAAGCACGGCCGGGTCGTGCACCTGGTACATCCCGCGTACACCACGATGGATTGCGCGCACTGCGGAGCGAGAGCCAAGCACGCACTGCCGCTAGGTATGCGCACCTACACTTGCACCGCGTGCGGAGCCGTATCTCCCCGGGATAAGAACTCCGCGCGCGTGATGCTCGTCCGGGCAGGTCTGAACCCGGTCGGTGTTGATCGTGGAAGACCCGACGAACCGCTGGTTCGTAAGGCAGCGTGAGCCGAAAATCCCCCAACGACCCTGAAGGAGAGAATGCCTCCCTTCAGGGAGGGGAGCATTCAAGTACGTACCGTCCGTCAGCTCGCGGGCGGCGCGGGCCGCCATCTGCTCACGTGTCAGAGCCATGTCACACGCCGCCTTGCTCGTCGGGGAGGAGGCCCGTCCGGACCGTGCGGCGTTCGACGCGCCGCTCCGCCGCCGGATCGCCGGGATGTACGTGGACCACCCGCTGGACGAAGATGCCCGGCAGGTGGACGCTGTCCGGATCCAGTGCGCCCGGCTCCACCAGCTCCTCCACCTCGGCGATGGTGATGCGCCCCGCCATGGCGGCGAGCGGATTGAAATTGCGGGCCGAGGAATGGAAGACGAGATTGCCGTGCCGGTCCCCGGCCGCGGCCCGGACCAGGGCGAAATCGGTGGTGATGCCCTCCTCCAGGAGGTACTCCCGGCCGCCCCAGCTCCGCAGCTCCTTGGGCGGCGAGGCCACGGCGACGCCCCCGTCGGGGCGGTAGCGCCAGGGCAGGCCGCCCTCCGCGACCTGCGTACCGGCACCGGCCGGGGTGTAGAACGCCGGGATGCCCGCGCCACCGGCCCGCATCCGCTCGGCGAGGGTGCCCTGCGGGACCAGCTCCACCTCCAGCTCGCCGCTCAGGTACTGCCGTGCGAACTCCTTGTTCTCGCCCACGTACGAGCTGGTCATCCGGGCGATCCTGCCCTCGCGCAGCAGCAGTCCCAGACCCCAGTCGTCCACCCCGCAGTTGTTCGACACCACCTCCAGGCCGCGCACCTCCGGGCGCTCCAGCAGCGCGCCGATCAGCACGCCCGGCACCCCGCACAAGCCGAAGCCGCCCACCGCGAGCGAGGCTCCGGCGGGGATGTCCGCCACCGCCCCGGCCGCGCTCGCGACCTCCTTGTCCAGCCCCATCGCACACCCTCCTCCGCCCGGCCCCGGGCCGCCGTCCACCCCGAACGGGCCGGCGCGCGGCCGGGCCGGCCCGACCGACCCTAGGAACCGCCGGCCCGCCCTGGCCATGGCGGCCGGGCACACACCGGACCGCCCCGCTGTGGGGCCCCGGCCCGGGGGAACCGGCGGAGCCGGGCACGCGTCACAGCCGTGCCGTGCCGTGCCGGAGAAGAGGGGGAACCGATGGTGCGTCGAACCACCCAGCGATGCCTGCGCGTCGTGAACGCGAGCCCGAGTGCGAAGGGGAAGGCCGGCCTGAACGCCGCCGTGGCCCTCGCCGTGAGCGCGGGCGCCGCAGCAGCCCTGCTCACCGGCTGCGAAAAGGCCGTCGTGGCCGACCCGGTGGATCCCGGTGCGGCGGCCGCCCGGCCCGTGCCGGCCGCGTCCTGCCCGGTGACCGACCCCGCCGCACCGCAGTCGCCGCCGGTGCTGATCGACGGCACCCCAGCCAACACCCCGGAGGGCGAACGGCTCTCGCAGGCCGTCGGGGAACAGGGCGACGGCGCCTTCGCCGACGTCTACTCCACCCAGATCGTCGACCACCCGGCGGGCCGGGTGGCCCTCTGCGTCACCGACCTCGCCCGCGGCCGGCTGCTCGTGGCAGCGGCGCACGCGGCGCACCCGGAAGCGGACCCGGCCCGGGTCGACCTGTACCTGAGCAGGTACGCGCACCGGACCCTCCAGGCCGCCGGAGACAAGCTCATCGGGCTGGACGCGGGATTCCCGGTCTACAGCGTCTCCGGCAGCCGGGGCGCGGCGGTGGAGGTCACTTCCACGCAGGAGGGCGCCGCGTCGGCGGCGTTCAAGGCGCGGCTGGAGAAGGCCACCGGGGGCATCCCCGTCACCGTCACGAAGGGCGAGCGGCCCACGACCCTGGAGGGTACGATGACCGCCGCTCCCTGACCTGACGGGCCCTGCCGGGCCCCCTCCCGGGCCCCCTCCCGGGCTTGGTCAGGCGCTCGCGGTGAGGGCCTCGGCCAGGGCCGCCGCGTAGGGGTGGGGACGGCGCCGTCGTGGCGACAGCACCCCTACGTGCCGTGCGGGGGAAGGGCGTTCGACCGGTACGACGGTCACGCGGTCGGCATCTCCCTCGCGATCCCCGTCCCCCGGCGGCAGGGCGACCCGGGGGATCAGCGCGACGCCGACGCCCGCCTCGACGAGGGAGCGCGCGAAGAAGTAGTCCGTGGTGGAAGCCGCCACCCGGAGGCCGAAGCCGGCCCGGTCCGCGTACCGGCGCAGGTACGCCTCCGTCTTGAGGCAGCCCAGCACCCAGCGGTCGGCGGCGAGTTCGGCGAGAGCGACCGACGCGCGCCCCGCGAGCCGGTGCCCCGGCGGCAGGACCAGCGCCAGCGGATCCTCCATCAGCGGCAGCCAGTCGAGCGCCGCCCCGGGAGGCAGCGGCAGCGGCCCGTCGAAGTGGTAGGTCAGCGCCAGATCGGCGGCGCCCGAGCGGACCATGGGCACCGCTTCCTCCGGTTCGGCCTCCAGGACCGTCAGCTCCACCTCCGGATGCGCGGCGACGAACGCGGCGAGCGCGCCCGGCAGCAGCCTCCGGCCGCCGCTCACGAAGGTGGCGACCGTCAGCCGCGGCCGCTCGGCGGTGACCCGGTCGATCTCGTGCCGCACCCGGTCGAGCTCGGCCGACACCGCCTCCGCCGCCTCCACCAGCAGCCGGCCCGGCTCGGTGAGCGTGATCCCGCGGGTACTGCGCACGGCGACGGGGTGACCGAGGGCGCGCTCCAGCGCCGCGATGTGCTGGGAGACGGCGGACGGCGTCAGGCGCAGCGCCCCGGCGGCCTTGTTGAAGCTGCCGTGCTCGGCCACGGCGCGCAGGATGCGCAGCCGCTGCACATCGATCATCAGTTTCCCTTACAACGCGATCAGCATTCCGGTAGTTCCGCTGGGGACGGTACAGCGGCAGAGTCCCGGACATGAAGAAGATCCTCGTCATCGGCGGCAGCCGCTACTTCGGAAAGCACCTGGTCGCCCTGGAGCGGGACGCCGGGAACGAGGTGAGCGTCCTCAACCGGGGCTCCGCGGCCCCGCCCCGGGGCGTCGGCCACCTGACCGCCGACCGGGAGGACGAAACGGGACTGCGGGCGGCGCTGGGGGAGCGCACCTTCGACGTGGTCTTCGACCAGGTCTGCTACACGCCCCGGCAGGCGGAGATCGCCCGCCGCGTCTTCGCCGGCCGCACCGGGCGGTACGTGATGACCTCGACGATGGAGGTCCACGACCCCGCGCCGCCCACCCCCGAGGCGCGCGCCTACGCCGAGGGCAAGCGGCGGGCCGAGGAGGTGCTGGGGGCGGAGCCCGCCTTCGGCCACGTGGCGGTCCGCGCCGCGCACGTACTCGGCGGCGGCCGGGCGGAGTTCACCGGCCGCCTCGCGCACTACGTGGAGCGGATCGGCGCCGGGATCCCGGTGGCCGTGCACGAGGCCCCGTACCCCACCTCCTTCATCCACCACCACGAGATCGCCCGCTTCCTGCACTGGGCCGGGCAGCGGGAGTTCACCGGGCCGGTGAACGCCGCCTCGCACGGGGAGCTCGACGTGCTCGGGCTGTCCGGGGCCGTCGCCGAGCGGGTCGGGCGGGCGCCGCTCCTGCGCACCGTCGCGGCCGGCTCCGAGGCCTCGCCGTTCTCCTTCGACCGGGCCTACGCGATGGACAACGGCCGGGCCGCCGCGCTCGGCTTCCGCTTCGGGAGGCTCACGGACTGGCTCCCGGAGGCCATCGGGGAGAGCGCCGCCGCACTCCGGGCGTAGGGGCCCCGGCCGTCCTGCGGCCGTTCGTGGGGATCTCACTATGATCATCGGCATGCACTCAGAGACCCGCCCGGGCCCGCGCGCCCTGCTGATCACCGGCACCGTCGGCGCCGGCAAGACCTCGGTCGCCGATGCCATCGGCGCGCGGCTCGGCGATGCCGGGACGGCGACCGCGGTCGTGGACCTGGACTGGCTGTGCCAGTCCTGGCCGGCCCCCGCGGACGATCCGTTCAACTTCGGCCTGCTGCTGCGCAACCTGCGCGCCGTGGCCCGCAACTACCTCGACGCCGGGGCCGGCCGGCTCGTCCTCGCCGGAGTGGCGGAGTCCCGGGAGGACCGCCTCCGGTTCGAGGAGGCGGTCGGGATCGACCTGTCGGTGTGCCGGCTCCGGGTGGCGATGCCCACGGTGCGCGAACGGCTGGCCCGCCGCCACGCCGAGGACCCCGAGGGGCTCCGCTGGCACCTGGACAGGTCCGGCGAACTGGACGGCATCCTCGAACGGGCCCGGGTCGAGGACTTCGTCGTGGACGCCACGGACACTCCGGTCCGGGCCACCGCCGAGGCCGTGCTCCGGGCAGCCGACTGGCCCTTCGAGGTCGTCCCGTAACGACCGGACGCACGTGAGATGTCTCTCATGCCGGCGCCGAAGGCCCCGCCGGTGCCGGGGCGGCGAAAAGGTTGGTGCGCGGGGCCGAGGGGACCGGGTAACGTCTTTGTCATGTTCTTCCAGACGCCGATTTACGAGTGAGAGCGTGACGGGCCCCTGCTGACGTCCTTCGACGTCGCCGCCCGTCCCCCACCGACGCATCCGTAGATCACTTCACATCATTGACCGGGAGAACCCGTGACCGTGAGCAAGAACATCAACAACCCCGTGGGCCAGGGCGGCGGCCAGCGCAAGCGGCAGTCCCGCGCCGAACGGCAGAACAACGGCCCCCACCGCAACCTCGACCGCCAGGGCGCGGCCGACCAGCGGGCAGAGCTGTTGCGCAAGATGCGCGAGAAGGCGGGCGCGGCCGAGGGCGCCGGGCAGACGGGCGACGACACCGCACAGAGCTGACGCACCGCCGCCGCAGGGCGGCACCGCACGGGGCAGGGCCCGGACCGCGACGCGCGGTCCGGGCCCTGCTGCCGTACCGTGCGCCACCAGCGCCGTTCCCCGTGCGCGGCCCCCGGCGGCTAACGGTCCCCGGTGCGGCGCTCCAGGGGAGTTGCTACCGCCGAGTTGTTCACACTGAAGGTGACGCTGCCCGCCCGGTAGCGGTCGTCGGACCACTCGATGGGGCGACCCGTCCGGGTCGCGGAGACGTGCCGCTGGCGCAGCAGCGGGCTGCCGCGGCGGATTTCCAGCAGCCGGGCGTCCTCGCTGCCGGCGGGGAGTGCGTCGATGAGGTGCTCACCGTAATGGGCGACGATGCCGGAGCCGTCGGCCAGCCCGTCCATCACCGAGCGGCAGTCCTCGGGCATCGCCTCCACCGCCGCCGCGACCCAGTCGGCGTAGGCCGTCCGTTCGACCATCGTCGGCTCCCCGTCGAGCAGCCGGAGCCGCAGCACGGCCAGGATCTCCGTGCCTTCCGGCAGGGCCAGCCGGTCCGCCTCCTCGGCGGTGGCAGGGCGGCGGGTGCGCGACAGGAACCGGCTCGCGGCCTGGTGGCCGACCCCCTCGGCCCACTGGGCGAAGCTGTTCAACTCGCCGAAGCTGTGCTTGCGCTCGTGCCGCAGGACGATCCTGCGGGCCCCCTGCCGGGAACCGATCAGCCCCTCGGCGGCGAGCGTCGCCACGGCCTGGCGGACGGTGCCGCGGGAGGCCGACCAGCGCGCCGCCAGATCGCTCTCCGAGGGCAGTTGGGCGCCCACCGGGTACTGGCCGGAGAGGATCGACCGGCGCAGCGCCTCGGCGATCTCCAGATACCGCACTGTAGCCATGCTGTCCTGTTCCCCCTTGCGTGGATGTGTGCACCGGCCCTGCTGCCCGGTGCCCGTCGCGGCCGCTCAAGCCTAGGCCGTTCCGGTCCTGAAGATCATCTTGAGGGCTGTCCGGCACGGTTGTGCCCGGCCGGTCTCCGGTCTTCGTCGAGACGTGCTCCACGGGACAGCCGCCGTTCACCGTCCGTACAGCGACCCAGGGCGAACTGGAGCCAACTTGTTCAGACAAGTGAACCCACCCTCCAAGCGTTCTTCATGCGTTTTCGTCTCCGGGAGAGACCGTGCTCAGTTCCTCCGCCCGTCGCGGTGCGGCCGTTCTGCTCAGTGCCGCCGTGCTCACCACGCTCAGCGCGTGCGGCGCCGCACCCGACCAGTCCGCCGGCTCCGCCGGTGGCGACGGCAAGAACAAGATCCAGCCCGGCGCGGCCACCTCGGTCGCCGATTTCGGCGGCCTGGAGGGCCTTGTCGCGGCCGCCGAGAAGGAGGGCGAGCTCAACGTCATCGCGCTGCCCGCCGACTGGGCGAACTACGGCGAGATCCAGAAGGCGTTCCAGGCGAAGTACCCCAAGGTCAAGATCAACGCCGAGAACCCGGACGCCTCCAGCGCCGACGAGATCGCCGCCGTGAAGTCCCGCAAGGGCCAGACCCGCGCCCCCGACGTCCTGGACCTCGGCATCGCCTTCGCCCGCAGCGGCGCCGCCGAGAACCTCTTCGCCCCGTACAAGGTCACCGCCTGGGACCAGATCCCCGCCGCCCAGAAGGACGCGGACGCCCGCTGGTACAACGACTACGGCGGCTACGTCTCCATCGGCTGCGACGCGGCCCGCATCCCGAACTGCCCGAACTCCTTCGCGGACCTGGCCAAGCCCGAGTACAAGGGCAAGGTCGCCCTCAACGGCAACCCGACCAAGTCCGGCTCCGCCTTCGGCGGCGTCTACGCGGCGGCCCTCGCCAACAAGGGCTCCTTCGCGGACATCCAGCCCGGCATCGACTTCTTCGGCCAGCTGAAGAAGAGCGGCAACTTCATCCCCGTCGAGTCCACCCCGGCCACCGTCGAGAAGGGCGAGACCCCCATCTCGATCGACTGGGACTACCTGAACGCCGGCTACGCCGAGCAGTTCAAGGGCAAGGGCGTCGACTGGCAGGTGGCCATCCCCACCGACGGCGTCTACGCCCAGTACTACTCGCAGGCCATCAACAAGGACGCCCCGCACCCCGCGGCCTCCCGCCTGTGGATGGAGTTCCTGTACAGCACCGAGGGCCAGAACCTGTGGCTGAAGGGCTACGCCCGCCCCGTGCTGCTGCCCGCCATGACCCAGGCCGGCACCGTCGACAAGGAAGCCGTCACCAAGCTCCCGCAGGTCCAGGGCACCCCGACCTTCCCGGCTTCCACCGAGCTGGACAAGGCCAAGGCCACCCTCTCCGAGAAGTGGGACAAGGCCCTCAGCTGATGTCCGCCTCCACCACCACCCCCCACTCGAAGGGGACCGCCGGCGGCCTCGCCACCCGCCGCCGGCGGCGCGGCCCGCGCACCTGGCTCGCCGCCCTCCCGCTCCTCGCCTTCACCGGACTGTGCTTCGGCGTCCCGCTGGGCGCCATCGCCTTCGGCGCGGTCACCCGTACGAACCCGGTCAGCGGGGCCACCGAAGCGACCAGCGAGCACCTGGCCCGCTCGCTCCAGGGGCCCTACCTCGGCTCGCTCGTCGGCAGCGTCCAGCTCTCCGCCCTCACCGCACTCGTGGCCGGGGTGCTCGGCGTCCTCATCGCGCAGGCCGTCGTCACCTCTCCCTCCCGCGCCCTGCGCGGAGCGACGCTGACCGCCTCGGGCGTCCTCGCCAACTTCGGCGGGGTCCCGCTCGCCTTCGCGTTCATCGCCACCGTCGGGATCTCCGGGGTCGTCACCCAGCTCGCCGACCTGACCGGCCTCGGCTGGAACCTGTACTCCTTCACCGGCCTCACCGTGGTCTACCTCTACTTCCTGACCCCGCTCATGGTGCTGGTGACCGTCCCCGCGCTGGACGGACTGCGCCCGCAGTGGCGCGAGGCCGCCCAGAACAACGGGGCGAGCACATGGCAGTTCTGGCGCCACGTCGGCCTGCCCGTCCTCGCGCCCTCCCTGCTCGGCGGGTTCGTGCTGCTCTTCGGCACGGCCTTCGCCGCGCACGCCACGGCCGCCGCACTCGTCGGCGGCTCCGTCCCGCTGGTCACGCTGAAGATCGCGGACGCCCTGTCCGGGAACGTGCTGACCGGCCAGGAGAACGTGGCCCTGGCCCTCGGCCTCGACATGATCGTGATCGCCGGCCTGGTCATGGCGGTCTACCTGCCCCTCCAGCGACGGAGCGCCCGATGGCTGCGATGACCCCGACGCCCGCCCCGAACGACAGGGCCGCCCCGGCGGCTGCGAACGCCACCGCCGTTGCGGCTCCCGCGGCCGCCGCCCCGGCCGCCGGTCCGGCCGCCGCGGGCCCGGACGGGCAGCGGGACCGGCAGGAACCCCCGGCCCGCGCACCGCGCCGGCCGCGCCCCCGCTCCCGGCCCCGGGTATGGCGCGGAGCCGTGCTCGCGCTCGCGGGCGCGTACTTCGTCCTCCCGCTCCTCGCCTCCTTCGTGTTCACCGTGCACGTCCCCGGCCAGGGCGTCAGCTTCGAGGCGTACACCCAACTGCTCTCCGCCGAAGGGTTCACCGAGAGCCTGCTGCTCTCGCTGGGCCTCGCCGCCGCGACCATCGCCGCGTCGCTGCTCCTCGCCGTGCCCGCGCTGGTCGCCGTACGCATCGGCTCGCCGCGCCTGCGCCCGGTCGTGGAGGTGATGTGCATGATGCCGCTGGTCGTGCCGCCGATCGCGCTGGTCACCGGGATCACCACGGTGCTGCGCTGGGGTCCCGAACACCTCTCCAGGACCGCGCTCTACCAGACCTTCCTCGCGGTCCAGAACCCGGACTTCCCCGTCGTCCTGGTCCTCGCCTACACCGTGCTCGCCCTGCCCTTCGTCTACCGCTCCCTCGACGCGGGACTGCGCGCCGTCGACGTCCCGACCCTGGTCGAAGCCGCCCGGAGCTGTGGCGCGAGCTGGCCGTACGTGGTCCTGCGCGTGATCCTGCCGAACCTGCGGGCCGCCCTGGCCGGAGCCGGGTTCCTCACGCTGGCCCTGGTCCTCGGCGAGTTCACGATCGCCTCGCTGCTCGGCTTCCAGCCCTTCGCCGTGTGGATCGTGTCGATCTCCGGAGCGCACGCCCGCATGTCGGTGGCCGTCTCCGTCCTCAGCCTCCTCATCACCTGGTTGCTGCTGCTCCTCCTCTCCCGGGCCGGTACCACCCCCGCTACCGTGTCTCCCGGCCCCTCGCGCACCTCCCGCACCTCCCGCACCTCCGGCAAGGAGTCCTGACCCGCATGTCCCTCACCCTTCCCGAGGCCAGGCAGCCCGCGGAAAGCGAAGCGGCCCCCGGCGGAGCGCGCGTCGAATTCCGTGGCCTGCGCCGGGCGTTCGGCTCCACCGTCGCCCTCGACGGACTCGACCTCACCATCGAGCCCGGCGAACTCGTCGCCCTGCTCGGCCCGTCGGGCTGCGGAAAGACCACGGCGCTGCGCGTGGTCGCCGGCTTCGAACAGCCCGACTCAGGCGAAGTGCTGCTCGACGGACAGGACATCACGCGGATCCCGGCCAACCGCCGTGACGCCGGGATGGTGTTCCAGTCGTACAGCCTCTTCCCGAACCTCAACGCCCGCGACAACGTCTCCTTCGGCCTGCGCGTCCGCAAGGTCGGCGCGGCCGCGCGCCGCGAGCGCGCCGCCGAACTCCTCGACCTGGTCGGCCTGCCCGACCACGGCGACCGCTACCCGCACCAGATGTCCGGCGGCCAGCAGCAGCGCGTCGCGCTCGCCCGCGCCCTCGCCCTGCGCCCCCGGGTCCTGCTGCTCGACGAGCCGCTCTCCGCGCTCGACGCGAAGGTACGGGTCAGCCTGCGCGAGGAGATCCGCCGGCTCCAGCTCTCCCTGGGCATCACCACCGTGTTCGTCACGCACGACCAGGAGGAGGCCCTGTCCATGGCCGACCGGGTCGCCGTGCTCAACGCGGGCCGCCTGGAGCAGTGCGCCGCCCCCGCCGAGCTGTACGAACGGCCCGCGACCCCCTTCGTCGCCGAGTTCGTCGGCACCATGAACCGCCTCCCCGGACGCCTGGCCGGCTCCGGCACGGTCGAGGTGGCCGGCTCCCGGCTGCCGGTGGACGGCCCGGTGCCTTCGACCTCCGATGTCGAGGTCCTCGTACGCCCCGAGAACATCACGGTGACGGCGGCCGCAGAGGGCGCCGAGGGCGCGGCCACCGTCGTATCGGCCTCGTTCTTCGGCTCGGTGACCCGGCTCCACCTGGATCTGCCCGACGGCACCCGGATCAAGGCCGACCTGCCCTCGCGCGAGGCCGGAGCCCTCGCACCGGGCGCGCGGGCGGCCGTGGGCCTGGCCGAACGCCCCGTCCTCGTCGTCGCCACCGCGGCCGCCACGGCCGCGGCCACCGCCTCAGACCCGGGGGAAGCTTCATGACAGAACTCGCCGCCGTCCTCTTCGACATGGACGGCACCCTCGTCGACACCGAGGTCCTGTGGTGGTCCACCGCCGAGGAGATCGCCGCGGACCTCGGATACGCGCTGACCCAGGAGGACGCGCCCGAGGTGGTCGGCCGGGCGGTGGAGGACACCGCCGCACACCTCGTACGGGTCTCCCGCGCCGGGGACCCGGCGGAGGTGGCCGAGGCGCTGACCGGGAACTTCTTCCGCCGCGTCGAGGAGGGCGCTCCGATGCGGCCGGGCGCACAGGCCCTGCTGACCGCCCTGCAGGCGGAAGGCGTACCGTTCGCCCTGGTCAGCGCCTCACCGCGGGTGGTCGTGGACTCGGTGGTCGGCGGCTCCCTGGCCCACGTCCCCTTCGCCTTCACGCTGTCGGCGGACGACACCACCCTGACGAAGCCGCACCCGGACCCCTACCGGGCGGCCGCGGAGCGGCTGGGCGCGGCCCCCGGGGCGTGCGTGGCGGTCGAGGACTCCCCGGACGGCGCGGCCTCGGCGGAGGCCGCGGGCTGCGGACTCTTGGTGGTCCCCTCCTTGCTCCCCGTCCCGGCCTCGCCGGTACGCACCTTCGCGCCCTCCCTCGCCGAGGTGACCCCGGCCACCCTCCGGGGCTGCCTGGTGCCCGCACCGAGGTCCTGAAGTGCCCCGGTGCCGGGCCCGGCCGGGCCCGGCACCGGGGTTGGAGCCAGGTCCGGAGTCAGGGCCCGGAGTCACGGCCCGGAGTCAGGGCCCGGGAGACAGCAGGGACCGCGTCAGGGCGAAGGCCGCCGAGGCCGTCGACAGCAACGTGTTGATCCTGGCGAGGACCCGTTCCGCCCTGTCGGAGTCCTGCGCCCCGACCGCCGAGGCCAGGTCGTCGGCGTACTCCTGCGCCCGGACGGCCTCGGCGGGCTCCGCGCTGAGGGCATCCGTCCGGAGCGCGTCGATCAGCTGCCGGTGGGAGACGTCGTGCTGGTCCCCGCGGTTGCCGATGCCCCCGTGGGCCACCGCCTGCGGGCTGTTGACGTTCGCCACCACGAAACCGCCCTGCGACGCGGAGATGTTCACCCCGTCACCCCCTCCTGACCACATGAAGTTCTGCCGGTACTCGGTGAAGCCCCTTTTCGTCACGCTGTACACGCCGAAGCGCCAGCCGCGGACCTTGACCAGCCCGAGCCTGACCGGTTCTCCGAGCACGGCCCGGGCATCGGCCCTGTTCCAACCGCGGCCCGCGAAGTAGTCCGCCATGTCCACCGCGTGCCCGTGATCGTTGACCCGCCGGCACAGCTCCCGGAACGCCTGTTTCTGGTACGTGTCCACCTGCCCCGAGGTCAGCGTGGGCGCGGGCAGCCGCGCTCCGTGGACCGCCCCGCGGGCCCATGTGAACAGCCCGCGCACCGCCAGGACGAGCAAGAAGATCAGGACGAGCTGTTCCGCTGTCAGTGTCACCAGCCTCCCCCCAAGCATGCGTGCACCACGTAAGTTGGCGCATTTTAGGGGGAGTTGGAGCCGGATGAACATGTCTTCTCCGGCCACATCGGCGTCGGGCCGTGAGGCGGCCGGGCCATCGGCCGTCAGGCTGTCAGGTCGAGCAGGTTCAGGATTCCGTCCGCGTAGGCGGCCGATTCGGAGCCGGGGCACCGGGCCACCGTCTCGCGCAGTCCGGGCAGGCCGGAGCGGATGTGCGCGGCGCACTGGCCGTACAGGCCGGCCTCGTGCGAGGAACCGTCGTCCTCGGCGCCGAGGAGGCGCAGCAGTGCCCACAGCAGGGCCTCGCGCGTCGACTGCCGGGGCGGGCCGGCGAACCAGACGGCCATCAGGACCCCGCACACCGCCGGGGCGGGCGGTCGCAGCACTCCGGTGTGGAAGGCGTGGCCCTCCAGGGCGCGGAACGCGGCCGGGTGTCCCTCGGCCGCGTCCCACAAGGTGTCCGGGAGATGACCGAGGTGACCGGCCGGGCGGCCGCAGCCGCATTCGACGGCGTTCCAGTCGTGCCGGGCGATCTCCCGGGCCACCGCGTCGGGCACCAGCGGGCTGGTGCGGGGCTGCTTTTCCGTCGTTCTCACGGGAGAAGTATGGGATCAAGCCGGTGGCCCGTCCAGAGCGGCCCGCCCGAAGCGGACCGCGAGGTCAGCCGCCGTGCCCGTGGCAGCCGCAGCCCTTGGCCGCGGCGCGCGGCAGCCCCTCCGTGAACTCGCTCTGCGAGAACACCGCGAGGACCGTCGCCGGCTCGGTGCCGTGGTTGGCCAGGGTGATCTCCTTGCCGGCCGGCAGCATCGCGAAGGTGCCCGGGGCCACCGTCTCGGCCCCGCACCCGCACGAGGCCTCCACCGTCCCGGCGACGCCCGTGAGCAGCAGCTCGGACGACCCGTGCGCGTGGGCCGGGATCGTTCCGCCCGCCGGCACCTGGATCCGGACCGCCGCGAGCGCGCGGAACGGACCGCCCTCGGGGTCGAGGCGGAGCACCGGGCCGCCGGTGGTCGTGTCGGGGGCGGTGTCGATGGTCATGCCGAACATGGGTGGTTCCTCTACGCGTTGGTGTGCGGCTCCCGCCGCGCGGGCCGGGCCACGGCCACCGGTCCTTCCGGTCACGCTTCGAATTTAGACGACGGACATCATCTCAATACCGGGCGGAACGTCCCGACCTCCCGGGCCTTTCGCCTCGCCCGGGCCGGGCCGTGACAGGCTGGCCCCGTGAACGAGGCACCGCGCGACCCAGCACCCAGGACCCCGCTCTACCTGAAGGTCGCCGGGGACCTGCGGACCGCCATCACCGCGGGCGAGTACGGCTCCGGCGCGCGACTGCCCGCCGAGGACGAGCTCGCCCGCCGCTACGGGGTCTCCAGGGGTACGGTGCGCCAGGCCCTCGCCGCCCTGCGCACCGACGGGCTGATCACCTCGCGGCGCGGCACCCGCCGGGTCGTCCTCGGCGGCGGCGCCGGGGAGGCCGGAGGAGTCGCGGAGCTCCGCAGCTTCACCCGGTGGGCCCGCTCGCTCGGCCAGGAGCCCGGGGGGCGGACCGTGGCCGTGGACCGGGGCGAGGCCGACGCCGAGGAGGCGGAGCAGCTACGGATCGACGTGGGAGCCCCCGTGTACCGCGTGCTGAGGCGGCGCACCCTGTCCGGAGCCCCCGTGATGGTGGAGCGTACGACGTACCCGGAGCCGGTCGGCGCCCTGGTCGCGGACATGCCGCCGGACACGGTCTCGTACTCCGAGCAACTCGCCCGGCACGGAGTCCTCTTCGCCGACGCCCACCACACCATCGACCTCGCGGCGGCCGACTCCGACGACGCGCGGCTGCTGGGCTGCCCGGAGGGCGAGGCCCTGCTGCGCGAACGGCGCCGCTCCACCGACCCGGCGGGGATCCCGGTGGAGTGGTCGCAGGACCGCTACCTGCCGGGCACGGTCGCCTTCACCGTGCACACCACCGCCGCCAGCGCGCTGGGCCGCCTGCTCGGCCCCTGATCAGGCGTTCTTGATCAGCAGGGCCCCCAGCAGGGGCCGGAAGTGGTCGAAGTCCGGGGTGGCCGTCCCGGGGTCCTTGGCCTGTTCGTCCCAGCGCCGCACGGCCACCGCGTCGGCCGCCCCCGGCAGCGCCTCGAACGCGCGGGCCTGCTCCGCGGTCATCGGGCCGCCCTGGACGCGCAGGGTGTGTACGGAGGCCTCCGAGAGCAGGTCGAAGTACCCCGGCTCCGCGGTGCACAGGTAGCGCTTGGCGGCCACGTGCAGCCGGACCGGCTCGGTCACCTCCGGCCCGAACCACCGGGCCAGCCAGTCGGCCCCGGTGTGGCTGTGCCGGTTGTCCTGCCCGCCCTCCATCAGGTCGCGGCCGGTCACGGTTCCGTGGAAGTGCCCGATGTCGTGCAGCAGCGCGGCCGCCACCAGGTGGGCGGGGGCCCCGGCGGCCTCGGCGAGGGCCCCGGCCTGGAGCATGTGCCCGGCCTGGGTGACGGCCTCACCGAAGTACTCGGCGCTGCCCTCGCCCTCGAAGAGGCGGGCCAGCGCGTCGATGGCGCCGACAGGGCCCGTGGTGTCGTAGGCGTTCACGCGGAGGCTCCTTCGCGGCGCAGGACGGCCAGGGTGGAGAGCAGCCCGTCGAGATCGGCGTACGTCCCCTGGAGGTGGCGTCCGCCCGATTCGGCGAAGGCGGTACGGGCGTGCAGCAGCCGGGTGTTGTCGAAGACCACGCAGTCGCCGGGCGCGAGCCGGAAGTCGAGCCGCAGCTCCGGCCGCTCCAGCAGCTCGCCGAAGAGGCGGTAGGCCGCGTAGAACTCGTCCAGCACCGCCGCCGGCTGGTGCAGCGTGGAGATGGAGCGGTTGTTGAAGCGGACCTCGCGGATCCGCCCGAGCGGGTCCACGTCGATCAGCGGCCGGTGGGCCCGCAGTTCGCAGTGCGCGTCGGCGAAGGCGAACTCCACCGGCACGCGGGTCAGCACCCCGAAGGCCTCCGGTTCCCGCTCGCGCAGCAGCGCGGCCGCGTGGAAGCCGTCGACCAGCCCGGAGTCGCCGCCCCGGGCCTCGTTGCGCAGGCAGTGCAGCAGTTGGAGGGTCGGTACGGGATCCCGGTAGGGGTTGTCGGTGTGCGGAGTGATCAGCGCGCCGGTGAAGGCCAGGTTGTTGGGGTCGGCCTCCACGCGGACCTCGAAGAGCTCCCCGTAGTTCGTCTCGCGGACGAAGCCGAAGGTGCGGGCCACGTCCAGCACCATCCGGTCCCGGCACGGAACCTCCCGCAGGAGGGCGAAGCCCAGCCGGACCACGCTGTGGAGGACCTGCTCGCGGACCTCGCGGGAGCTGATGTACGCGTCCCAGCCGGCCTGCGGGATCCGCCCGTCGAGGTCCCCCGCCGCCCACAGCTCCTTGTCCGCCTCGGTCCGCCCGTCCCCGGCCGCGCGGTACGCCGATCCGTCCGGGCCGTGGGCTTCGAGCCACCCGGCGGGGTACACGGAGCGGTGGCCGTCCGGCTGCCACACCACCTCCCAGCCGGGCCCGCCGTCGGCGGCGGGCGCTTCGCGCACGGAGCCGACGGCCAGGCCGGCGGGCAGCTCGGTGATCTGGAACAGCTTCTGGCCGGTGCGCGGGTCACGGCACTCGGCGCAGGGGCAGTTGTCGCGCAGCCAGGGCGCGGGCGGGCGGGTGATCGCCGGTACGGACATCGTGGCTCCTGCAAATCCTGGGGAAGTTGTATATACAACTCTGGGATGCCCGGAGCGTGACAGGGGCAGGTGACCGGCAGGTGGCGCACAGGTGGCCGGAACCGGATCGCGGCGCGGGCCGTCTGAGACCGGGGTGAACGCCCTGGTTGGACGGGCCCGCCGGCGAATGGGCCCGCGGGCGGTCGAGCGAGGGGTGTGGGGGAGACGGTGCGGACGGCAAGGGTGTGGACGCCGCTGGCGCGGACGGCACGGTGGATCAGGCGAAGGGTCGGACTCCTGCTGTTCGCGCTGTTCGCGACCCAGGTGGGGTCCCTCGTCAGCCCGGCCCACGCCTGCGGCTGCGGGGCGATGGTCCCCGACGGCAGCTCCCGGATCGGAGTCTCCCGGGAGGCCTCCGTGGTCCGCTGGGACGGCCGGACCGAACAGGTGACGATGCGGTTCACGGTCGGAGGCGATGCCAAGCGGGCCGCCTGGATCATGCCGGTGCCGGGGCGGGCCACGGTGCGCCTCGGCGACGCGGGGCTGTTCTCGCAGCTGGTCGACCTGACCGGACCCGAGTACCGCACCCGCGGCTACTTGTGGCCCCGCCACGGGGACTGGCCCTTCGACTCCGGCCGGGGGGACGCGGCCGGAGCGGCGCCCCCCGGCAGCGGCGAGGCCCGCGTCGGCGTCATCGGCCGGGAGCGGCTCGGGGACTTCGACGTCGCCCGCCTGACGGCGACCGACCCCGAGGCGCTGGGCGACTGGCTCGAGGCCAACGGCTTCGTGCTCCCCGACCGCCTCTCCGCCGAGCTGAAGCCGTACGTGGACCAGCGCTGGGAGTACGTCGCCGTACGGCTCGCCCCCCGGGAGCCGGGAGCCACCCTGCGCGGCACCCTGGACCCGCTCCTGATCAGCTTCGAGAGCGACCGGCTCGTCTACCCGATGCGGCTGTCGCGACTGGCCTCGACCGCCCAGTCCCTGGGCCTGTACGTCCTGGCGGAGCACCGCATGGAGCCCGTCTCCGCGATCGGCGGCAACGCGCCCGAGGTGACCTTCGCCGGGCGGATCACCCCGACGGGTCCGGTCGCCGAATTCGCGGGCGCGGAGCCGTTGTTCCTGACGGCGATCGACCAGAGCTTCCCGGACCCGTCCCGGATCGACGGAGACCACGAACTGCGCGCCGCCGCCGGGGACGCCCCGTACCGCCGGATCGAGTACTCCGACGAGCTGCTCACGGCCGGCGGCGTCCCGGTCTGGATCCTCACGCTCGGGGGAGCGCTGGTGGCGGCTGCCCTGGCGGCCGTCCTGACCGCGCTGCGGATGCGCCGCGGACGGAGGGCCGTACCGGGGCGCCCCGCACGTGTAACCGCGCGGCCCTGCCGTCAGCGGGCGGGGGACGCCGCTTCGGCCGCCCGTCGGCGGGTGTGCGTGCGCTCCGCGGCCCGTCCGGCCTCCCGGGCCAGGGCCGGGGCGCAGAGCCACCAGGCGACCAGCCCGGCACCCGCACCGGCCACTGCCCCGGCGGCGGTGTCGCTGAGCCAGTGCGCGTGCAGCCAGGTGCGGCTCCACATCATCGCCAGCGTGAACACCGCGCCGCCGATCCACCACGCCCGCCGCCGGGCGGCCGGGACGAGGAGCACGCCGACGATGACGACCAGGAGCGCCGCACTGGCCACGTGGCCGGAGGGGAAGGAGCCGTGGTCGACCCGGACCAGCGGATTCTCCGGACGCGGCCGGTCCACCAGCTGCTTGAGGCCCTGGATGACGAGCATGTTTCCGGCCATGTAGACGCCGAAGAGGAACCCTGCCGACACCCAGCGCCGCCGGACGAGCAGGAAGGTCAGCAGCGCGAGCGGGACGATGGCGCCCACCGGGCCCCCGAACCAGTTCAGCAGCGTGGCGACCACGGAGGGGAACCCCTCGTGCGGTCCGCCCATCCAGGACAGCCAGCGGTCGTCGAGCCCTTGGAAGGGCGGCTGCGTGACGTCCCTGCGCACGACGAACGCGAGCGCGGCGGCGGCTCCGAGCAGCGCGATTCCGAGGGTCAGGGTGCCGGTGCGACGGCTGCCCCGGTCCGGCGCGGACGCGGGTGCGCCGGCTTCGAGGGGTGGGTCGACGGGGATCGTGGACATGGCTGTGCTGCCTCTCGCGGCGGGGGAAAAGAGGGGTGACGAGGGGAAGGGAGGGTGTGGGGAAAGAGCGGCGTGTGCAGGGAGGTGTGGCCGATCGCGGTGTGGCCACATCGCGTGCTTACACGTGTAATCAAGGAATGTAGCCATGCCCTCCCCCCACCACAAGCCCCGCGGGCCCAGCAGCCCGGCCGTCCGGGTCAGTTCCCCGCGTCGGCCCCCGGCCGGATGATCGTGATTCCGGATCCCGGCGCCGTGCCCATCGCCGCCAGCGCGGCCGGCGCCGCGTCGAGCGGGATCGTGGAGGTGACCAGCAGGTCGGGCCGCAGCGCCCCGGAGCGGACCAGTTCCATCATCGGCGGGTACGCGTGCGCCGCCATCCCGTGGCTGCCGAGGATCTCCAGCTCCCACCCGATGACTCGCTCCATCGGCAGCGCCACGGCCCCCCGCGCCGCGGGCAGCAGCCCGACCTGTACGTGCCGCCCGCGCCGGCGCAGCCCGGCCACCGACGCCGCCGCCGTGGCCGTGGAGCCCAGTGCGTCGAGCGACAGGTGCGCACCGCCTCCGGTCAACTCCCGTACGGCCTCGGCCGCGTCGGCCCGCCGCGGATCCACACAGTGCGCGGCCCCGAAGGCCCGTGCCAGCTCCAGCGCCGCCGGCGCGGTGTCCACGGCCACCACCCGGGCTCCCGCCGCCACCGCGATCATCACGGCCGACAGCCCCACGCCGCCACAGCCGTGTACGGCGACCCATTCGCCCGGCGCCGCCCGCCCCTGCGCGACGACGGCCCGGAAGGCCGTCGCGAACCGGCAGCCCAGCCCGGCCGCGGTGTCGTACGAGAGCTCCTCGGGCACGGCCACCAGGTTGACGTCGGCGTGCTCCAGCGCCACGTACTCGGCGAAGGACCCCCAGTGGGTGAATCCCGGCTGCGTCTGGAGGGCGCACACCTGGTGCTGCCCCGCGGCGCACTCGGCGCAGCTTCCGCAGGCGCAGACGAACGGCACCGTCACCCGGTCCCCGCTGCGCCAGTTGGCGACTCCCGGTCCCACCGCCTCGACCACACCGGCCAGTTCGTGGCCGGGCACGTGCGGGAGCGTGATGTCCGCATCGTGCCCCATCCATCCGTGCCAGTCGCTGCGGCACAGACCCGTCGCCTCGACCCGTACGACCACCCCACCGGCGGCCGGCACCGGATCGGCCACGTCCCGCACCTCGCCGGGCTCCCCGTACCGCTCGAACACCACCGCGCGCACGCCGACCGCCTCCACTCGCCTGCCTGGTCCGCCCCGGGCTCCCTTGTCGGCCCCGGGCCCGGATGCGAAGCTGCCGGGACGACCACCACACACCATCAGGGGGACCCGTGACCCGCAAGACCTCCCGGGCGCTCTCCGTACACTGGCGGGCATGGTAAGCCGCATCAGTGAGCTGGTCATCGACTGCGCCGACCCCGAGCGCCTCGCCGCGTTCTGGAGCGAGGCCCTCGGCTACGTGGAGCTCTCCCGGGAGGGCGACGGAAGCATCGAGATCGGCCCGCCCGGCGCCGGCTTCGGAGGTCCGCAGCCCACCCTCGTCCTCAGTCCGAGCAGCGACCCGCGGGCCGGGAAGCTCCGCCTGCACATCGACGTCAACCCCGTCGACCGCGACCAGGACGCCGAGCTGGAGCGCCTGCTCGCCCTCGGCGCCCGCCCGGCCGACGTCGGCCAGACCGGCGCCGAGAGCTGGCACACCCTGGCAGACCCGGAAGGCAACGAGTTCTGCCTCCTGCGCACGCGCCTGAATCCCCTCTGACTAGGACGGCTTGACGGAGGACCAGGCGGTGACGGTCACCTTGTCGTCGCAGAAGGCGAACACGCCGTCGTCCATGGCGATCTGGTGTTTCCCGGCGCCGAGAACGCCGATGACCACCGTCGGGTAGGAGCCCGGGGTCGCGCCGGACGCGCAGTAGCCGTCCGCCTCGCCCTGGACCTGGACGAACGTGAGCTTCGTCCAGGCGCGGGCGCCCGGGGCCAGGATCACGTTGGCCGCGTCGGGGCCGGTGTGGGTGGTGGCCAGAGGCTTGTTCTTCTCTGGGGAGCCGTTGCCCGCCGCCGCGACCGTCGGGTACCCGTACACCTTGCAGGGGGACGCGGAGGTGTTGGTGACGGAGACGACGGCGGCCCCGGTTCCGGTGCCCGGCGGGCGGACGTCGGCCTGGTGCCCTTCGGAGACCTTGATGTCGGCGGCCGTGCAGGGCTTCTTCGTCACGCCGCCGGTGCCGCCGGAGGAGGAGCCGGCCGAGGGCGACGCGCCGCCCGTGGAACCGCCGCTCCCGCCGCCGCTGGTCGTTCCACCCTTGTCGCCGCCGGTGGGTGCCGGCTCGGCCGGCCGAGAGGCCGCGGCCGGCGCCGACGGGGCGGCGGCTCCGCCGCCGTCGCCGGTCGGCGTGCAGCCCGTCATCAGGGTTGCGGCCGCCAGGGCCGTCGCCAGAGCCGCCGCGGTCCGACCGGTGCCTGCTGTGTACTGCATTGGGTGCTCCCCGAGGTTCACGACCGGTCCCGCGCCGGCACTTGCGTGCAGGAACACGGAACCCTGACCCGAGCAGGTTCCCGCCACACGCCGCTGTGGCGGTTCCGTGACGCGCCCATGACGTACGGCCGCCACCGCTGCGCCGTACACGGGGCACACCCCCTAGCCCTTGGCCCGGCGCAGGGTCAGTTCTGCCAGGGCTTCGGGGGCGCCCGGCTGGTCGCGGATGCCGGGGAAGGCGTTGACGTCCACGATCAGGGGCGAGCCGTCGGCCGTGGCGATGATGTCCACGCCGTAGACGTCCAGGGAGTAGACCTCGCCGGCCCTGCGGGTCAGGTCGGCCCATCCCTCCGGGAGCCGGGGCAGCGGCAGGGTCGGGCCGCGGCCTTCCGGGGAGAGTTCCGAACGGCGCAGGGCGGCGAAGATCCGGTCTCCGATCGCCCAGAGCTTGTGGTCCCAGCCGCTGTTCGGGGCGAAGTCCTGTACCACCACCGGCTCGTCGGGCCAGTCCTGTGCCAACTCTGCGAGGAGCGCGGTGTCGTCGACCCGGGCCACGAGGTCCGCGCGGCGGTTGTGGCGGCTCTTGACGACGACGGGGGAGCCCAGCGAGATCCCGGCCGCCCACGGCGCGAGCGCGCCCACGGTACGGGTTCCCGCGAACGGCAGCCCGGCCCGTACCGCCAGCTCCGCCATCAGGGTGCGGTCCTGGCAGAGCGTGGTGGCCGCGGCGGAGTTCACCACGGGCGCCCCGAGCCGCTCCAGGCGCCGGGCCAGTTCCAGGCCGCGCGGGGTGTGCGCCTTGAGGAGGTACACGTCGGCCGGTGCCCCGGCGGCCGCGTCCGGCGAGCCGGGATCCAGCAGCTCCACCCGGTGTCCGGCCGCCCGCAGGTGTCCGGCCGTAGCCGAGAGCAGCGGATGCCCGGGGTTGTCCGTGATCAGGCCGACCCTCATACGGGCTCTCCCGTGGGGGTGGCCGGGGCGACGGCCACGGCCGCGGCCGCCACCGTGGCAGCCGTGGCCTGGAGCGGGATCGACATCGCCGGCCCGGGCGGGCGGGGGAGGGCGGACCCGGCCCCCGCTCCGGTGCCCGGTCCCGAACGGGCGCCCCGTGCGAGGTCCAGTACCGCGCGGGCCACACGGGCCGCCGCGTCGGGGACCTGGCGGAAGCTGGGGAAGTCGTTCACGTCCACGACCACCGGCCCGTCGGGCCCCAGCAGCACGTCCACCCCGTACAGGTCGAGCCCGTACACCTCCCCGACCCGCGCGCCGATCTCCGCGATCTCGGCGGACAGCGGGACGAGGCGCTCCGGGACGGGGCTGTCCGGATGCAGGGGGGAGCGGCGCTCGGTGGCGAAGAGCTCCCCGCCGACCGCGTACACCTTGAGGTCGGTGCCCGAGTTCGGTACGTACGGCTGGGCGACGAGCATGCCCTCGCCGGCCAGTTCGGGCAGCATCGCGGCCAGCCGCTCCGGCGAGGGGACCAGGTGTACGGCCCGTCCGGAGCTGCCGTCGGCGGGTTTGACGACCAGCGGGTAGTCCGACGCCGGGATCTGCTCCAGCAGCTCCGGCCGGGCCGCCGCGTACGTCGGCGGCAGCGGCAGCCCCCGGCCGCGCCCGATGGCCGCGGCCAGCGCCTTGTCCCGTACGCCCCGGATGGAGCGGGCGTCGTTGACGGTGGTCGCCCCGGCCGCGGCGGCGGCTTCGAGCAGGGTCAGCCCCGGCCCGCCGGACACCGTCTTGAGGACCCAGGCGTCATGGGCGCCGGCATCCACCGCCTCGCTCATCCGCAGCAGCGAGCCCCCGGGCCGCAGTACCTCTACCCGGTGGCCCCAGGCCTTCAGCTGCCGGACCACCTCGTTCGGCATGCCGTCGTGGCGGTAGTGCTCCTCCACCAGGAAGCAGAGCTTCATGGACCTTCCCCATATTCCCCGGACGTCCGCCGATCCCGTCCGGCGAGTTGTGACGTCACAGGATGTCATGGGCCCCAATGTGATGATCGGTCCGTGTACGCAGCCATCCGCAACGGCGCCGCCGGGTCGGGATTCGCCCGCGGTCGCCGTCCGGTTGGTGTCGGGCCGCCGTCCGGCCACCGAGACGGGGCGGATCGGATGTCGCGAGCCGCCGATTTCCCTTCCGGCCAAAGCGCTACAGAAGGCGACTTACCGGTCGCGGTTGAGCGGAAAACTTGTCAGAGGCTGCCCAAAGCGATCAACAACTCTCCTATAGTGATGCCTCGTTGCCAGGAACCTTCTCCTCCATTTACGCCCGGTATGAGGCTTTGATTGATGACGGCGTCGCCCTCCCCCCTTCGCCCCTCCGCGCTGGCCCTGCTGATCACCGCAGTCGCCGGCGGCGCGCTCACCACGGCGGCGGTGGCCGCGGCCCCGTCGTCCATCGCCACCGCCCTGGGCTGGTTCGCCGGCGCGGGCGTCCTGCTGCTCGCGGTCGCGGCCTTCGCCGTGACCTGGTGCGCGCGCACCTCGCGGATCCAGCGTGCCCGGATCACCGGGCTCACCGCCGAACTGGCCGCCCGTGACGGGCACATCGCCCGGCTGATCGCCGACGCGACCCGTGACGCCGCCGCGCGCACCGCCGAACGCTCCCGTCTCACCGGCGAACACACCGCCGTGCTGGAGCAGCTGACGGGCGACCACGCCGCCACGCTGGAACACCTGGCGGGCGTGCACGCCGCCGAACTCGACGGACTGGCCGCCGCCCAGAACGCCTCCCGCGAGCGGCTCGGCGGAGAGCTGCGCCGAGCCGAGTCCGGCCGGGCCGCCGCCATGGCCGCGGCCGCCAACGCCGCCGGCCGGATGCAGGCCCTGGCCACGGGAATGCTCGCCGACCTGCGCGACATGGAGGAACGGCACGCCGACGAGGACGTCCTCGGCGACCTGCTCCACCTCGACCACCGCACCGCACAGGCCGGCCGCCTCGCCGACTCCATCGCCGTGCTGACCGGGGCCCGTTCGGGTCGCCGCTGGGCGAAGCCGATCGTCATGGAGTCGATCCTGCGCGGCGCGATGGGCCGCATCGGCGGCTACCAGCGGGTCAGGCTGCACTCCACCAGCGACGCCGCCGTCGCCGGGCACGCGGCCGAGGGCGTCATGCACGCACTCGCCGAACTCCTCGACAACGCGGCCAACTTCTCCCCGCCGACCGCCGAGGTCCACGTCTACGTGGAGGAGGTGCCGTCCGGGATCGTCATCACCGTCGAGGACAGCGGCCTCGTCATGAGCGAGGTCCAACTGCGCCGCGCCGAGCAGGCCGTGACCGCCGCCTCCCTGGACCTGGCCGGACTGTCCGGGACCCGGCTCGGCCTCGCCGTCGTCGGCCGGCTCGCCCGCAAGCACGGACTGACCGTCTCCTTCCGGCCCTCCGCCCGCGGCGGTACGGGCGCGCTGATGATGCTCCCGCAGGAGCTCATCAGCCGCACGCCCGCCGAAGCCCCCGCCGCGCCGCTCGCCATCCCGGCGCAGCCGTCCGCCCGGGTCGCGCCGGAGGCTCCCGCGGCGCTCGCAGCTGCGGCCGCGCCCGAGTCCGAGCCCGAGGCCGTGCACGACACCGCCGCGGGCCGGGACGACTCCGTCCGCGCGCAGGACCGTACGACGAAGGACCGCGGGACCGGAGCAACCGGCGAAGCGGGCCCCGGCCCCGCCGGCACCGACACCGGCTCCGAGTCCGAATCCACCGGCGAGCACCCGCACTTCGGCGACAGCGGCCTGCCCCAGCGCCGCCGTGGCCGGACCCTGGCGGCGGCGCACCCCGAGGGCACGGACGGCGCGGGCACCGAGACCCGTACGGGCTCCGCCACGGCCTCCGCGCCCGGTGGGGCCTCCCGGTCGGCCGCGCGGTTCGGCAGCTTCCGCCAGGCCGTCCGCGGCGCCGCGGCCCCGGGCGAAGCAGCCTCCGGCGGTTCCGGCGGCCCCGGCGACGAGCAGCAGCCCGCGCACACCCCAGACTCGGAAGGCAACACGCGATCATGACCGGCTTCACCACCGACGAGACGCTCAACTGGCTCCTGGAAGGCCTCCTGGAGCGCACACCGGGCGCCCGCCACGCCCTCGTGCTCTCCCGCGACGGCCTCAAGCTGTGCCGCACGCCCGAGCTCTCCGTCGACCAGGCCGACCAGCTCGCCGCGATCGCCGCCGGCATCCAGAGCCTCTCCCACGGGGCGTCCGTCGAGTTCGGCGACGGAACCGGCGGAGTCCGCTCGGCCATGGCCGAGTTCTACGGCGGGATCCTCTTCATCGTCGAGGCCGGCGAGGGGGCGCACCTCGCGCTCGTCGCCAACGAGGAGGCCGACGCCGGACTCGTCGGCCACAACATGTCCGAACTGGTCGAGCAGCTCGGCGAACACCTCATCGCCAGGCCCCGGGGATGAGCCGGACCCGGCCGGGCCGGGACGATTCGCCGGACCGGCTTTACACCCTCACCGGTGGCCGGAGCCGCTCCGGCTCGGACGTCTTCGACCTGGTCACCCTGGTCGTCGCCGAAAGCGATCCGGTGCCCGGCATGCAGTCCGAGCACGCGGCGATCCTGCGGATGTGTCAGTTCCCGACGGCGGTGGTGGAGATCGCGGCCGATCTCGGACTGCCGGTGTCGATCGTACGGATCCTGCTGGCCGACCTGCTCGCCACCGGGCAGATCCGCGCCCGGCACCCGCGTACGGCGAACTCCGCGTACAGCTTTACCGACCCCGACATCCTGGAGCAGGTGCTCGTTGGACTCCGCAATCTCTGACGCGACGATCCCCGAAGCCGCGTCTCCGGCGAGCGCAGCGCCTGGCGCGGCCGAACCGCTACGGCCCCGCCAGGCACTGCGCAGCACCGCCGACAACGGACTGAAGATCGTCATCGTGGGCGGTTTCGGCGTCGGCAAGACCACGATGGTCCGCTCGGTCAGCGAGATCCGCCCGCTGAACACCGAAGAGACCATGACCAAGGCCGGCGAGGCCGTGGACGACACCCAGGGGATCGCCGGGAAGAGCGCCACCACCGTGGCCTTCGACTTCGGGCGCATCACCCTCGACGCCCGCAACGTGCTCTACCTGTTCGGCGCTCCCGGCCAGGAGCGGTTCTGGTTCCTGTGGGACCGGCTCTTCTCCGGCACCCTCGGCGCCGTCGTCCTCGTCGACACCCGGCGCCTGGCGGACTCCTGGTACGCCATCGACCGGCTCGAACACCACGGCACGCCCTTCGTCGTGGCCTGCAACGACTTCGGCGGCCCCGAGCACACCCCGGAGCAGATCCGAGCCGCCCTCGACCTGCCCGACGGCATCCCGCTGGTGTTCTGCGACGCCCGCTCCCGGGAGTCCAGCAAGCAGGTCCTGATCTCCCTCGTCCAGCACCTCCAGACGGCCGCCCTGTCGAGCACTTGGCCGAGCCTCCAGGCGAGTCTCCAGCCGAGCCTCCAGCCGAGCCTCCAGCCGAGCCCCCTGTCCCAGACCCCGGAGCCCACCCCGTGACCTGCCCCGCCGCCCCCGAGCACCAGCCCGTCTACCTCGGCGGCCCCCGGTTCCAGACCGACCCCGGCGAGCTGTACCGCGAGATGCGCCGAGACCACGGCGCCGTCGCCCCGGTCGTCCTCGACGGAGACGTACCGGCCTGGCTGGTCCTCGGCTACCGCGAACTGCACCAGGTCACCAGCGACCCGGTGCTCTTCTCCCGGGACTCCGAGCTGTGGAACCAGTGGGACCGCATTCCCGCCGACTGGCCGCTGCTCCCGATGATCGGCCGCCGCCAGCCGTCGATCCTCTACACCGTCGGCGAACGCCACCGCGAGCGGGCCGCCGTCATCTCCGACGCCCTCGAAGCCGTCGACCCCTTCGAACTCAAGGGGCACGCCGAGCGGTTCGCCGACGAGCTGATCGACGAACTGTGCGGCAAGGGCTCCTGCGACATCGTCGGCGAGTACACCATGCTGCTGCCCCTGCGCGTCCTCGCCCGGCTCTACGGGTTCTCCGACGCACAGGGCCCCGGCCTCGTCCACGCCATGAACGACATGATCAACGGGCGGGAGGGCGCCCTGGAAGGACAGCGCCACCTCGCCGAGTCGATGTTCGCGCTGCTCTCCGCCAAACTCGCCGAGCCCGGACCCGACGTGGTCTCCCGGATGCTCGCCAACCGGTCCGGCTTCACCGTCGAGGAGGTCGCCCAGGACCTCATGGTCATGATGGCCGCGGGCCACCAGCCCACCGCCGACTGGATCGGCAACTCCCTGCGCCTCATGCTCACCGACGACCGCTTCGCCGCCTCCCTCGCGGGCGGCCGGCACAGCGTCGGCGAGGCCATGAACGAGGTGCTGTGGGAGGACACCCCCACCCAGAACGTGGCGGGCCGCTGGACCTCCCGCGACACCCACCTGGGCGGCCGGCGCATCGGCCGCGGCGACCTCGTCCTGCTCGGGATCGGCGCCGCCAACACGGACCCGCACGTGCGCACCGACGCCGGAGCGCTGACCGGCGGCAACAACGCCTTCTTCTCCTTCGGGCACGGCGAACACCGCTGCCCCTTCCCCGCCCAGGAAGTCGCCGAGGTCATCGCGCGCACCGGCATCGAGGTGCTCCTCGACCGGCTGCCCGACGTGGACCTCGCCGGGCCCGCCGGGGACCTGGCCCGCCGCCCCTCGCCCTGGCTGCGCGGCCTCACAGCCCTTCCCGTGACCTACACCCCGACCCCCGCCCTTGGAGCCAACCGATGACGTGCCCGATCGACCACTCCGGCCCCGCGGCCATCGTCCTGGACCCCTTCGTCGCCGACCTCGACGCCGAGAGCGCCGCGCTGCGCGCCGCCGGGCCGCTGGTCCAGGTGGTCCTCCCCGGTGACGTGGGCGTGTACGCCGTCACGCACCACGCCGAGGCCCGCAAGCTGCTCACCGATCCCCGGATCGTCAAGGACATCAACGTGTGGGGCGCCTGGCAGCGCGGCGAGATCCCCATGGACTGGCCGCTGATCGGCCTCGCCAACCCCGGCCGCTCGATGCTCACCGTGGACGGCGAGGACCACCGCCGGCTGCGCACCCTGGTCGCGCAGGCACTGACCGTACGCCGGGTGGAAAAGCTGCGCGCCGGCATCGAGGCGCTGACCACCGGCATGCTCGACAAGCTGGCCGGGCTGCCGGCCGGTGAGACGGTGGACCTCAAGGCGCAGTTCGCGTACCCGCTGCCGATGAACGTCATCAGCGACCTGATGGGCGTCGACGCCGAGGAACACCCGCGCCTGAAGGCCCTGTTCGAGAAGTTCTTCTCCACGCAGACCCTGCCCGAGGAGGTGCCGCAGATGATGGAGGACCTCGGCGCGCTGTTCTCCCGCATCGTCGAGTCCAAGCGCGAGAACCCGGGCGACGACCTCACCAGCGCCCTCATCGAGGCCTCGGAGGACGGCGACCACCTCAGCACCGAGGAGATCACCAACACCCTCCAGCTGATCGTCGCCGCCGGCCACGAGACCACCATCAGCCTGATCGTCAACGCGGTCGTCGCCCTGGAGACCCACCCGGAGCAGCGCGACCTCGTCCTCAAGGGCGAGGTCTCCTGGGAGAACGTCATCGAGGAGACCCTGCGCTGGTCGAGCCCCACCTCGCACGTCCTGATCCGCTTCGCCGCCGAGGACGTGGAGGTCGGCGACCGGATCCTGCCCAAGGGCGCGGGGCTGATCGTCTCCTTCGGCGCGCTCGGCCGCGACGAGGCCCAGTTCGGCGAGACGGCGGGCGAGTTCGATGCCACCCGCACCCCGAACCGGCACATCTCCTTCGGCCACGGCCCCCACGTCTGCCCCGGCGCGGCCCTCTCCCGCCTGGAGGCCCTGGTCGCCCTCCCGGCCCTCTACGCCCGCTTCCCGGACCTCACCCTGGCCGTCGCCCCGGCCGAACTCCGCAACAAGCCGATCCTCACCCAGAACGACCTCTTCGACCTCCCGGTCCGCCTGGCCTGACCTCCGCCGCCCCGCCCCCTCGACCCGACAGGGGGGCGGGGCCGCCGTTTTAATCGGATGTGCTGACGGAGCACGGTTGTTAGGTTCGCGGTGTGCCGAAGCTGAATCAGATCATCGCAGTCGAAAAGGGCGTCAAGTCCAAGGCCCTCCAGGAGCTCACCCAGGCTCACCAGGACGTGCAGAAGCCCGCCCTGCTGGCCGGCATCTCCCGGACCTACCAGCCCAAGGACGAGGAGGGCGAGCAGCTCCCGCCCGAGTCCACCCGGGTCCAGATCAAGGCCGAGGACGCCCTGCGGGCGACCGCCTCGACCCTCACCCGGCTCTTCGACGTGACCGCGACGAAGGACTGGGCGAACCGGTCCGCGGTCGCCGACGTGGTGGTCGACGGCACGGTCCTGCTGCCCCAGGTGCCCGTCCCGTACCTGCTGTTCCTGGAGAAGCAGCTCACCGACCTGCACACCTTCGTGCGCAAGCTGCCGGTGCTCGAAGCCTCCGAGTCGTGGAACCTCGACCCCTCGACGGACGCGTGGAAGACGGACGCGGTACGGACCATCCGCACGAAGAAGGTCCCGCGCAACCACGTGAAGGCCGAGGCCACGGAGAAGCACCCGGCGCAGGTCGAGGTGTACTACGAGGACGTCGCGGTCGGCTACTGGACCACCGTGAAGTTCTCCGGAGCGCTGCCCGCCCGGCGGGTCAACGAGCTCCTCGACCGCGTCGAGAAGCTCCAGCAGTCCGTCAAGTTCGCCCGCGAGGAGGCGAACAACACCGAGGTCACCGACCAGCGGACCGGTGACGCGGTATTCGGCTACCTCTTCGGGTAGCCCCCCACATTCGCCCCCCGTCGCGAGCGGGGGGTGCGCGATGAGCGCAAGCTGAAACTGATGTTGAAGCTGATCACGGGGTGTCAGTTGGGGGTTCGAATCCCTCCCCCCGCACCACGTGCGGGGGTGGCCCAAGCCCGGCAGAGGCGGCCCCGTCACACTCAGATTCTCGCTCCAGTCTCAGTATTCGCCGCCGAACACCGGATCGACCGAGCGCGGGCGAACATCGACGGATGGGGGTTCAAGTCCCCTCGGCGCCTCTTCCGTGGCGCTGTAGTTCAACGGCAGAACACGTCGATCTCAAGATGACCCGCGGTTCTTAAACGCCGCCGGTGTGCGCAAATGGGTGGCAAGCTGGAGCCCGGGAGCTGGACATGCTCCCGGGCTCCGTCACGTTTCCCGACGTCCGCCGCGCGGCGCGGTGCCGGGGCGACGCGGCGCCGGTTCAACTACGTGGGCACCGGTACGGACACGAACGCGGTGCCCGACTCGTTCTCCACCAGGACCGACTGGACGTCCGCCGGGTCCACCGCCGCCGAGCCGTCCAGGGCAGCGCCCTTGCCCTCGCCGTGCTCCGCGGTGCCCACCACCCAGCCGCCCGCCGTGGTGCGCGTGCCGTCCCGGGAGACCACGACGATCCGGCAGCGCTCGCCCGGCGGGATCCCCGTCACCGCGGCGTGCACCCGCACCCACTTGGCAGCGGGCGTCACCTGTACGGTCATCCGCGCGCCCGTGCCCGCATCCGTCGCGGAGGCCACCTTGGTCCCCGCCGGCGGCGCGGACGGCTCGGCCGAGACCGTCGGCCGCGGCCGGGCCTCGACGCCGGTGCTCCCGCCGCCCAGCTGCGTACCGGCCCAGAAGACGGCGGTCAGCGAGGCCGCCACGGCCAGTCCCGTGAACACGGTCCGGCGCCGGCGCGCCCCGTCGACCTCCTGGCGCATCTGGCGCAGGGTGCGCTGGAGCAGCAGGTCCCCGCCCTGCGGCGGACCGTCGAGGAACGCCTCGGGGGGCACTTCGCCCAGCGCCGCCTCCATCTCGCGCAAAGCCGTCACCTCCTGACGGCACTGCACGCAGCCGTCCACGTGTTCCTCGACCCGGCGGACCTCCGCGTCGTCCAGGACGCCGAGAACGTACGGGCCGAGCAGTTCCTCCTCGTGCCGCTGCCCGTTCATGCCACCACCTCCTGCAGTCCGCCGGGCCGCGGAGACGGGCCGCCCGTGCGTGAGCTTTCCCTGAAGACTTCTCTGAGCGCCTTGAGCGCGTAGTGCGAGCGCGATTTCACCGTGCCGGCCGGGATGCCGAGGGCGTCCGCCGCCTCGGCGACGCTCTGCTGGCGGTAGTACAACTCCGTCAGCACGTCCCGGTGTTCCGGTGACAGCTGATCCAGGGCGCCCAGTACGGTCATGGTGTCCACCACCGCGTCGGCGTGGTCCGCCTCCACCGGCGGATGGGCCGGGGATCCGGACACCTCCGGAGGGCGGGCCGCCTTCGCCCGGTACCGGTCGGTGATGATGTTGCGGGCCACCGTGAGCAGCCAGCCGCGTACGGAACCCTTCCCGTTCACCAGGACCTCGGAGTGGCGCCAGGCCCTGATCAGGGTCTCCTGGACGATGTCCTCGGCCGCGGCGCGGTCCCCGGTCAGCCGGGTCGCGTACGCGAGCAGGGCGTGACCGTGCTCCTCGTACACGGACTTGATCAGTGCCTCGTCGGTCGAGCCCCGCCGAGTGCGGGGCCACAGTGGTCCGGCCATCTCACCCTCTCCGTCTTCCTCGCTTACGTGGTGCGGTCACAACACGCGACGCACGGGCACCGGGTTCACGTGACCTGCGTCACCCGGGAGATCGCGGCTCGCGGTACCGCTCAGGTCCGGCAGGTGCGGCCCTGGTTGAGGCAGGCCACGACCTCGTCCATCCGGGGGCCGGTCATCACATTCACGAACATCCCATGGTCCGTCTTGGGGCTGTGCCGCTGCTCGGGGAAGGAGTCGAGGGAGATGGGCGCCCCCGCGGGCACGTCGTAGGCGAGGGAGATCCGCAAGCGCGGCACGGGGAACGTGCCCTGCGGGCAGACCCCGTTCGCCGCCGGGAAGCGCAGGTGCGAGCGGTGTCCGGGGCTGGTGGTGTCCAGACCGTTCCAACAGCTCGGGAAGGTGAGCGTACGGGTGAGGCGCTCGCCCCGCGGGCAGCGCGGATAGCGGGTGGTGGACCGGTCGGGGGAGCCCGAACAGCCCCAGCGGGCCCGCACGTCCTCGTCGGAGTCCGCGGTGAAGGCCACCGCGTCGCCGGTCATCGCGTTCAGGAACCGGGGCATCGCCACCACCTTGCTCACCGGACTGCCGAGGAACTCCACCGACACCGCCGACTCGGGCAGGATCGCGCCCGCGTTGCCGTGGCCCGCCGCTCCCTCGTGCGGCCGGTCGCCCGGCCGGTCCGTGCGGCGCAGCACCGGCCAGTAGTACGTGGAACGGTCCCCGCCCGCACAGCTGGTGGCGGCCGCGTCCAGGGAGGCCTCGGTGGAGAAGGCGTCCGTGGACAGGTTTCCCACGTAGCCGTGCGTGTGGTGGGCGCCGGAGCGCAGCCCCGGCGAGACGACGAGGTTGTCCTCGTTGAAGTGGCCCTCCTCGTTGCGGCCGCAATCCACCGACACCCGGCCGGCGGAGGCCTGCGGACCGGCCGCGGGGGGCTCGGCGGGCCCGGGCGGGACCTCCCGGATGTCCACGAAGTCTGCGGGCACGGGACCGGCCGCACCCGCCGCCGGGTGCGGCCCGCCCGCGCGCGCGGCCCCCAGCACGGCGGCGGTCAGCCCGGTGCCCAGGACCAGGCAGATCAGCAGCGTGAGCAGTCGGCGTTCGTTCCCCATGCGGGTCACGGTTCCCGCCCACCCCCGCCTGAGTCAACCGGGCGTCCGCAGGGCGGTCACCGCCCGGCCGCGGCGCCCGGATCCGTTGAAGGTGTTGCACGCGCGGGCCCCGCGCCCAGGCGCCCGCAACCTTTGCCCCCGTTTGGCTGTTCATACGGCAAAGCAACCTTCTCGAGCGGCCCGCATCGCAAGGAAGGACGACCGCCGTGCCCGCTGCCAACCACCTCCTGCACCGCCTGATCAGGGAAACCGGCTGGACCTACGAAGCCCTGGCCCGGCGGCTCAACACGAGCGCGCGGGCGGCCGGGCTCACCACCGGGTACGACCGGACCTCGGTCGCCCACTGGCTGCGCGGCAGCACCCCGCGCGACCCGGTGCCCGGCCTCCTCTGCGAGATCCTCGCCGGCCGGCTGAACCGGCCCGTCGGCCCGGCCGACATCGGCATGCACCACATCGGCTTGCACCACGCCGGCGTGAACCACACCGACTCGCGGCATCCGGGCACCGCCCCGTCCGGCCGCGAACCGGCCCCCGGACTCCACGCCCTGGCGGCGGAACTCCTCGCCGGCGTGCCCGGTCTGCACCCGCACCGCAGGCCCCGCGGCGCCGGCGGGGCGCACCGGGTCCCGGAACAGCGCGACCGCGTCGGAGCCCCGCCCGGGGACGCCCGCGCCGGGGACGGCCCGGAGCCGGAGCCCGACGCCGGCCGGGTACCCGCCCTGTCCCACACCGAACTGCGCCGGGCCGCCGAGAGCTTCTTCACCGGCCAGGTCGACGCCCTCGGCGGGGACGCCACCGCGCCGGTCCTCCTCGCGTACCTCCAGAGCACCTTCCGTACGGCCCTCACCGCCACCGGGGACGAAGGCTCCCTGTCCGCCCTGGAGATCGGCCACGCGGCGCGCACGGTGCTGCTCCTGGCCCGCAGTTACGCCGACCAGTGCTCCTTCGCCGAGGCGCGGCGGACCCTGAGCCGGGCCGCCGCCCTCGCGGAGCTGGCCGGGGAACCCTCCACCCGGGCCATCGCCCTGCGCATGCTCAGCCAGGACGCCCTCGATCAGAAGCAGCCGGCCGTCGCGCTCGCCTACGTACGCCAGGCGCTGGAGACCGCCCCGAACGCCCCTGGCGCCGTACGGGCCTTCGTGGCGGCCCAGGCGGCCCAGGTGCACGCCGCCCTGGGGCACCGGGCGGAGGCCATCGCCTGGCTGGACGCCGCCGACCGGGCGCAGGGCGGCGCCGTGGGCGAGCCGGATCCCTTCCACACCTACCGCCCGGCCGCCCTGGAGTTCAAGCGCGCGGTGGTCCTCGGTCTGCTCGGAGACCACCCCGCGGCCCACGCGGCCCTGGACGCCTCGCTGGCCTCCCGTCCCGCCCAGCAGGAGCGCGCGATCATGCTCACCCACGTGGAACGGGCCAGGCTGTACCGGCTGGGCGGCCAGGAGCGGGAGGCCGCCGCCGAACTGCGGTACGCCGAAGCCCTCAACCGGGGCGTCCACTCCCCGCGCGCGGCCCGCGAGATCGAACTCCTCGGACCGGGCACGCATCCCCGGTGATCCCGGGGTGCGGGCCGAAACCTTCCGCCGGCCCGGATCAGGCCAGCGGGCCCGCGTCGAGCTCGATCACCTCCGCGGGGCCCACGCGGAACGCGGGGCTCGCCGCGTCCGCCTCGATCATGTGCGGGGTGGCATCGTGCGCGGCGAGGGCAGCCCGCGAGGACCATTCCTCGATGAGGACGAACCGGTCCGGATCGCCGCCCACCGCGTGCATGTCGTAGCGGACGCAACCCTCCTCGGCCCGCACGACCGGCGCCAGGCGCTCGTAGGTGTTGATCTGCTCCCGGCCGCGGCCCGGGAGGGTGGAGATGAGGATCAGGAGTCGAACTGTCGATGGCATGGGCCGAAGACTAGATCGACCGGAGTGGGCGGCGGAAAGGTTTTTCCATCCGCCACCCACCCAACCCGCCACCCACCGGCCCTTGCCCGCCCGGCCGTTCCGCCCCGCATGGCCGGTCCGGTCCTTGCCCGGTCCGCGCCGACCGCGCAGAGTGGCCCGGTATGACACCCGAAGACCTCCTGCAGGCCCTCGCCCGTACCCGCGCCTCCCTCGACGGAACCGAGGTCACCTTCTGGTGGACGGGCGACGTCCACTCCTGGGCCCCCGGTGAGCCCTACCGGCGGCTCTTTGGATTCGAAGGCCTCAACGTGGCACGGCTGGTGGAGGGCGAGGAGCCGGGGACCTACCAGCTCCTCACCCGCGAGGCCGCGTTCTACCTGGACCCGCTGACCCGCGAGATCCTGGAGACCTGGGAGGACAAGCCCGTGGTCCACGTCTGGAACGACCCCGCGAACCAGAGGTGGCGTCCCTTCCCCGTCCCCATGACCGAACTGGGCGACCAGGTCTGCTTCAGCCTGGAGATCCCGCTCGCCTACCCCTCCCCGCTGCCCATCGCGCAGTACCCGGCGAACTCGGCCGACGACACCTACCGGGCCCTGGAGCTCTTCCAGTTCTTCGCCCCAGCATCGGTCCTCGCCACCGACGCGCCCAGCGTCCCGTCCACCATGTCCTGGAGCCGGATGTCCCCCTGGCTGCCCTGGATGGAACAGGGGCCGCGCCCCGGCGGGCTGGCCTTCCACTGCCGGGGCCGCAAACTCGCCTCCTACGCGGAGGCCCCGGAGCGGACCCGCGCGTACGTCGCCGCCCGCCACCCGGAGTTCGCCCACGCCCCCGAGAAGTGGACGGAGCCGAACGAGACCAGTTGGACGTACTTCCGGCGCCTCAACCCGCCGGTGGACGGACCGGGCGCCTGAGCTCGGCGCCGTGCCGGGCCGCGCCGTTCGGGGCGGCGCCCGGTCCGGGGCCGCCCCTCAGCCGGCGGCCGCGAAGCGGTCGAGGGCGCGCAGCACGTGGTCGAGGGTGGTCGGGCCGCCGGTGTGACCCGCCTCCTCCACCACGGTCAGCTCCGCCCCCGGCCAGGCGCGGGACAGTTCCCACGCCGTGTCGAGGGGGCTGCCCATGTCGAGCCGGCCGTGGATCAAGGCGCCCGGGATCCCTGCCAGCCGGTGGGCCCCGCGCAGCAGCGCGCCCTCCTCCAGCCACGCACCGTGCGAGAAGTAGTGCGAGCAGATGCGGACGAAGGCGACCCGGGCCGCCGGAGGCCGCCCGGTGTACGGCGGGGAGGCGCCCTTGGTCTCGCCGGACAGCACCGCGTCCTCCCAGGCGCACCAGTCCGCCGTGGCCTTCGCCCGTACCTCCTCGTCCGGGTCGGCGGCCAGGCGCGCGTAGGCCCCGACGAGGTCGCCGTCGCGCGCGGTGGTGCCGGAGCCGGCGAGGAAACGCTCCCACTGCTCGGGGAAGAACCGGCCGACGCCTCGGTACAGCCAGTCGATCTCCGAGCGCCGGGTGGTGGTGACGGCCGCGATGACGATCTCGGAGACCCGCTCCGGGTGCCGCTCGGCGTAGGCCAGGATCAGGGTGGAGCCCCACGAGCCGCCGTACAGCAGCCAGCTGCCGATGCCGAGGTGCTCGCGCAGCCGCTCCATGTCGGCGACCAGGTGGCCGGTGGTGTTGTGCCGCATGTCGGTCGCCGGATCGCTCGCGTGCGGGGTGCTGCGACCGCAGCCGCGCTGGTCGAACAGGACGATCCGGTAGCGGGCCGGATCGAAGAGCCGTCGGGCGTGCTCGGTGCAGCCCGATCCCGGACCGCCGTGGACGACGAGTGCGGGCTTTCCGTCAGGATTGCCGCAGACCTCCCAGTAGACGGCGTTTCCGTCGCCGACGTCGAGCATCCCCTTGTCGTAGGGCTCGACCGGCGGATGGAGCTCTCCCACGTCCCACCTCCTCATTCCCTCGTCCCGGACGGCCGTTTGCCGGCGGTCCGTCGGGGTCCGTCGGGTTCCGGCCACCCTACGGCGCCCTCGCCAGGGTCCGGACAAGGGTTTTCCCCGTATCGCGTTCATCCCCGCTTTGCCTACTGTCTGCCCACCGGCGATCCTCCCCGTCCGAACAGCCCCCGCGCCAACCCCACATGGCGCGAAGCTCTGGGTCGGTCCTTCGCCGGGGCCACCGTTGCCCAGCCCCGACGCTGCGGCGGGCGACGACGTGGTGTGCAGCAGCGGTGGCCGGGCGGGCTTGACCAGCCTGTTCCGGTCCCGCGGCCGCCGGTCAACCTCCCACACTGCACCAACCGGCCGTCCCGGAGCGTTCTGTGGCGGCCCGCGAAAGGGAACACCGTGCACGCATCCAGTCGACGCAGGCTCATATCCGTGGTGGCGATGTCCGTCACCCTGCTCGCCGGCACCGCCACCACCTCCCTGGCGCTGTCCGCCGCGGATCCCGCCCCCGGCTCGCAGACCCTCCCGGCCGCCGGCGCCCCCGCCGCCGCAGCCCCGGTCGAGAACCTCATCGTGGGGTACAAGGCCTCGGCCGCCGAGGCGGGCTCCAACTCCGCCGCTGCCGCCGACGTGGAGGCCAAGGGCAAGAAGGCGTCGAAGAAGGCGAAGTTCGAGCGCCGCCTCGGCACCGGAGCCGCCCTCGTCAACCTCGGCGCCCCGGCCGACGCGGCCGCCGTCATGGCCCAGTTCCGTGCCGACCCCGACGTCGCCTACGTCGAGGCCGACTCCCGCGCGTACGCCCTCGCCGTCACCCCCAACGACACCGAGTACGCCAAGCAGTGGGACCTCTTCGAGCCCACCGCCGGCATGAACGTTCCGGCGGCCTGGGACAAGACCACCGGTTCCGGCGTCACGGTCGCCGTGATCGACACCGGTTACGTGGCCCACTCCGACCTGGCCGCCAACGTGGTCGCGGGCTACGACTTCATCGCCAGCTCCACCGCCGCCCGCGACGGCAACGGCCGCGACAACAACCCCGCCGACCAGGGTGACTGGAGCGCGGCCGGCGAGTGCGGCACCGGCTCCAAGGCCAGTGACTCCTCCTGGCACGGCACGCACGTCGCCGGCACCATCGCCGCCGCCACGAGCAACTCCAAGGGCATCGCCGGCATCGCGTACGGCGCGAAGATCCAGCCCGTCCGCGTGCTCGGCAAGTGCGGCGGTGCCACCTCGGACATCGTCGACGCCATCACCTGGGCCTCCGGCGGCACCGTCTCGGGCATCCCGGCCAACGCCACCCCGGCCAAGGTCATCAACATGAGCCTCGGCGGCTCGGGCGCCTGCACCGCCACGTACCAGAACGCCATCAACGCCGCCGTCGGCCGCGGCACGACCGTCGTCGTCGCCGCCGGCAACAGCAACTCCGACGCGGCCGGCTTCTCGCCCGCCAGCTGCAACAACGTGATCAACGTCGCCTCCAGCAACCGCACCGGCGACCGCTCCTTCTACTCGAACTACGGCGCGATCATCGACGTCGCCGCCCCGGGCGGTGAGACCCGCCGCGCCACCGACACGCCCGGCACCATCACCACGCCCGAGAACGGCATCTGGTCCACCCTGAACACCGGCGCCACCACCCCCGGCGCCGAGAACTACGAGCCCTACCAGGGCACCAGCATGGCCGCCCCGCACGTCGCGGGCCTCGCCGCCCTGCTGAAGTCGGCGAACTCCGCGCTGACCCCGGCCCAGATCGAGTCCGCGATCAAGACGAACGCCCGCCCGCTGGCCGGCACCTGCACCGGCGGCTGCGGCACCGGCCTCGCCGACGCCGCCGCGACCGTGGCCGCCGTGACCTCGACCCCGCCCACCCCGGGCTTCGAGAACACCACGGACTTCGCGATCGGTGACAACACCACCGTGGAGAGTCCGATCACCGTCACCGGTGTCACCGGCAACGCCCCGGCCACCCTCAAGGTCGGCGTGAACATCGTCCACACCTACATCGGTGACCTGAAGGTCGACCTGGTCGCCCCCGACGGCACCGTCTACACGGTGCACAACCGGACCGGCGGCAGCGCCGACAACATCGCCACGACCTACACCGTCAACGCCTCCACCGAGGTCGCGAACGGCACCTGGAAGCTGCGCGTCAACGACAACGCCGGCGGCGACATCGGCAAGATCGACTCCTGGAGCCTCGGCTTCTGAGCCCGGTCCCACCCGCGCCGGAACTGCCCCTGACGGGCCGATAGTACGGACCAAACGAGCCCGCCGGACCCGCCGATACCCCACGTATCGGCAGGTCCGGCGGGTTTTCCTGTCACGTGACTGGAATCTGCGTCACAATCCGGGTCCGCCGGGCATCCGACCTCGTATTGTCGCGTCTCACAGGAAGGGCACAGGAGCGGGCAAGCGAGAGGCTGGTGCTGTGCGTGGTGGTGGCGACGGGGCACGCTGACACGACGGTCGGACACCCGACCGTCGGACACGGCGAACTGATCAAGGAGGTCGACCGCGCGCTGACCACGCACGGACGGGCCCTGCTCACCGGACCCGCCGGCGCGGGCAAGACCGAGGTGCTGCGCGCCCTCACCGAGGCCGCAGTGCTGCGCCACGAGACCGTGCTGGGCCTCGCCCCCGGAGCCGCCGACCGCTGGATACCCGAAGCCTCCGCCGCCGCCCTGCTCGCCTCCGTACCCGCCACCGCACTGGACAGCCTCTCCGGACCGCAGCGCACCGCCATCGCCCTGCTGCGGCGCGAAACCGACGCGCCACGGGCCGGCCGCGACCACGTCGCCCTGCGCCTCGCCGTCGTCGAAGTGCTGCGCACCCTCGCCGCCCGCGGACCCGTCCTGCTCGCGCTCGACAACGCCCAGTGGCTCGACGCGGAGAGCACCGACCTGCTCCGCTTCGCCCTGCGCCTGACCCCGCCGCGGGTACGGGTCCTCGCCGCCGAGTGCGTCCAGGGCGGCGCCCCGCTCTGCGAGGCCCTCTGCGGCCCCGACACCCCCCAGATACGGGTGCCGCCGCTCGGCACCGACGAGGTCGCCGAACTGCTGGTGCGCCGCGGGCTCCCGGCCCGCCTCGCCGGCCGCATCCACCAGGCCAGCGGAGGCAACCCGCGCCTCGCCCTGGCGCTGGGCCACTCCCTCGCCGAAGCCGCCGGCTCCCGCGAGGGCGGCGCCCACCACGCCGATCCGCTGCCCGTCTCCGGCCAGGCCCGCGAGGTGGCCCGACGGCTCCTCGGCGTCGTGCCCGCCCAGGCCAGACGCACCCTGCTGTTCGCCGCGCTCGCCGCGCGCCCCACCACCGCGCTGCTGCGGCGGGCCGGACGCCCCGACGCGGAGGCCGAGCTCGCCGTGGCCGAACGGGCCGCGCTGCTCACCGTGGAAGAGGACGGCACGATCCGATTCACCGCCGGGGCCCTGCCGACCGCGCTGGCCGCCGACGCGGGCTGGTCCGAACGCGCCGCCGGGCACGCGGCGCTGGCCGCCGCAGTCGACGACCCGGTCCAGGCCGTACGCCACCGCGCGCTGGCCGTGGACGCCCCCGACGAGGCGCTCGCCGCCGAGATCACCGGGGCCGCCGCTTCCTGCAGACGCCGCGGCCAGCGGGCCCTGGCCGCCGAGCTCGGCCTGCTCGCCGCCGACCGGACCCCCGGGCACCTGCCCGGCGAGGAGCTCGCCCGGCTCGTCGGCGCCGCCGAGGACGCGGGCTGGGCGGGCCGCGCCGACCTCGCCCGCCGCGCCACCCGCGCCGTGCTCGCCCGCGACGCCTCGCCCGCCGACCGGGTGCGGGCCCGCCTCGCCGTCATCGACGCCGAGGGCCAGGCCCTCGGATCCCTCGACGAGACCTTCGCGCACGCCGCGGCCGACGCCGAGGGCGACCCCGCCCTGGAGGCCGCCATCCGGCTGCGCATCGCCTGGAAGCACAACCTCAGCGACGGCGACCCCGTCCGCTCCCGCGACGCCGCCGCACAGGCCGGCGTACTCGCTCGCAGCGGCGGCGACCAGGTCGCCGAGGCCATGGCGCTGACCGTGCGGGCCCGGATGGGCCGCATCCTCGGTGATCCGGACGCCGAGGAGATCCTCGCCGAGGCGCTCGCCCTGCCCGCCCCCGACGTACCGCTCGGCATGCGCAACGCCCCGCAGTACCTGGCCGTCCGCCACGCCCTCTTCGACGACCGGCTCGCCGACGCCGGACGCCAGCTGCTCGTGCTGCTGCCCGCCGTGCGGCGCACCGGATCGGCCGAGGACGTCTTCGAAGTACTGCGCAGCCTCACCGAGGTGGAACTGCGCCGGGGCAGGTGCGCGGCGGCCACGGCGCACGCCCGCGACGCCCTGCGGCTCACCGTCGAGGCGGGGCTCTCGCCCGGCCCCGCCTGGTACCTGACCGCCCTGGCCGAGGCCATGGGCGGAGGTTTCTCACGCGCCGCCGGATACGCCCGGCGCGGCATCCAGGCCTCCGAAGAGGAGCACGACCAGGTCTTCCTCTCCCGCGGCCTGTACGTGCTCGGCCTGGTCGAGCTGGCCACGGGCGAGGCCGCGAAGGCCGTCACCACCCTGCGCCGGGTGGCCGAACTGGAGGCCGCCCAGCAGGTGGTCGACCCCTCGATCCTGCGCTGGCACGGAGAGCTGGCCGAGGCCCTGGTCGCCGCCGACGCGCCCGACGAGGCCGCGGAGCTGCAGGACAGGGTCCGTACGACGGCCCTCGCGCTCGGCCGCACCAGTGTGATCGCTGCCCTGGACCGGGCCAGGGGGCTGTGCCTGGCCGCGCACGGCGAGGCCGAGGCGGCCGTCGCCCTGCTGGAGAACACCGCCGCGTGCTTCGCGCGCCTCGAACTGCCGCTGGAGCGGGCCCGTACGCTGCTCGCCCTGGCCCGGGTGGAGCGCCGCCGCCGCCGGCGCGCACCCGCCCGGGCCGCGCTGGCGGCGGCGGCCGAGGCCTTCGCCCGGGCCGGCGCCACCCCGTGGGCGGAGCTCGCGCGGGAGCAGTCGCCGTCGCCGTCCGGGAGTGAGGGCGGCGGCGGGGACCGGCCCCTGGCAGCCCTCACGGAGGCGGAGACCCGCCTCGCGGTGCTGGTCGCCCAGGGCGCCAGCAACCAGGAGGCGGCCGCGAAGCTCTTCGTCAGCGTGAAGACCGTGGAGGCCCGGCTGACCCGGATCTACCAGAAGCTGGACGTCCGGTCCCGGGCCCAGCTCGCCACCACGCTGCGGACGCGCTGATCGCTCAGCAGCTCAGGCTGTTCCCCGGGGTCACGCCCAGGAGCTGGGTGAAGCCCTGGTACTTGTTGATCCGGCTCTGCACCTGCGCCGGGTTTCCGCCGTTGCACTCCAGGGCGCCGTTGATGGAGCGGATGGTCTCGCCGAAGCCCGCGCCGTTCACCATGGCGGCGTGGGCGGTCATCGTGCCCGGACCGTTCTGCGTGTTCCAGTACCAGAGCGCCGTCTTCATCGCGACGGCCGGGTCCTGCTCCACCAGGTACGGGTTGGCCAGGAGGTTGATGCCCAGGGCGTCGCCGGCCGCCTTGTAGTTGAAGTTCCAGCTCAACTGGATCGGCCCGCGCCCGTAGTAGGCGGCCTGCCCGGCGGGACAGCCGTAGGACTGGCTCGTGTCGCAGTAGTGCGGGTAGTTGGCTGTGTTCTGCTCGACGATGTGCACGAGCCCGCCCGTCTCGTGCGAGACGTTGGCCAGGAAGGCCGCCGCTTCACGCCGCTTGACGGTGTCGTCACCGGTGTTGGCGAAGCCGGGGTAGGCCGAGAGGGCCGCGACCAGGCCGTTGTAGGTGTAGAAGGGGTTCCGGTTCGGGAACATCTGGTTGAACTGGGCCTCGCTGACCACGAATCCGGAGGGGTTGGGGGTGGTCGGGTCCGGGGTCGTTCCGCCTCCGCAGACGCCCTGGTCCGACCAGACGCCCCACTGACCGGTGGTGCCGGGGGTCTCGCCCTGGGTCCACCACTTGGCCTGCCAGTTGTGACCGCCGTACGAGGCGCTCATGCCGCCGGTGTAGACGGCCGAGGTCGCCCACGCGCCGGCGCAGGCGGGAGCCGCGGCGGCGGGGGAGGAGGGGAGGGCGATCGCGAGGCCGAGGGTGACGGCCGCGGCGGCGGCCAGCGAGAGGGCGCGGCGGCGCAGGATGCGTATCACGGAAGTGCTCCTTCAGTGGGGGGAGTTGCCGTGGGGGGCAACGGGCAACGGACAACTGCGCCCACTGAAGCGAGGATGGTCTGGACCTGTCAAGGTCTAGACCAAAACGAAGCGCCGGTGCGGCGCCCCGAAGGGCAGTGCACCGGCGCTTGGTTCTGAGGGTCAGCTACCGGCGGAGAGGTTGCCGGAGAGGACCGGGATGTTGTTCAGGATGTGCGAGGCGGTCTCGTCACCCTTGGCCTGGGTGGAGTTCTCGGCACACTGCTGGTTCTGCGGGTTGGATGCGATCGGGATGTCCTGGACGCCGACGTTGACCAGCGCCAGGATCGACTGGGCGTTGACCTTCGCGGGCAGGCCGATGCAGAGCTTGTTCAGCGAGCCCTGGACGGCCGCCATCTGCGGGCTCATTGCGCCCTTGGTCTCCTGGTTGCCGTAGAGCTGCGAGGAGTCGTTGCCGTTGACGGTGTTGACGCCGTTGTCGTTGCCGATCGCCATCGCCGGGGAGGCTACGGCGGCACCGGCACCCAGAACGGCGGCGGTGGCGGCTGCGGTGGCCATGAACTTCTTGAGCATGTGGGGGATCCTTCTTCTGTCGCACTGTCGCATGAGATAGCTGCCCTCGGCGGGACGAGCTGCTCAACTGCCGTGGACACGTGGGGTTATCACCCATCACCCGAGTGGCTCAACCTTGCACTCCACCGGTGCGGTCCGGCGTCGGCCGATTGACCCAACGCCCCCGGGCGGATCCCGGTCCCCGAGTGCGTACGTGCGCGTGCGCCCCTGGTTCGCGCCCCGTGCACGGGCGAGCGCCTCGGGGAGCCCCGGGGGGCGCCGCCCTCGACCGGATCCGGACCGTGTGCTGGTCCCGGATCCGGTCGAGGCCGGCTGGGGCGGTGTCGCGGAAACGCGATGCCGCCGGGGTCAGCCGGTCTTGCGGCGGACCTTCTTGTTCTTGCCCCCGGGGTTGCCGCCGGCGCCCTGGATCTTCGCCCGGCTCTGGTGCGCCTGCTGCGACTGGGCATTGGCGGCGTTCCGCTCCAGGGCCTCCTTGAACTTCCGCTTGGCCTCCTCGGCCGGCGATTCGTTCTGCGGGGTGTCTGATTCTTCTGACATGCGTCCTCCTGGAATGTTCTGAAGCCGTTGCAGTCTGTCAGGTGGTGTTTCCCCTGGCCAACGCGTTCGGGCGAGGCGGCTTCGGAGCGGTCTCAGGCGTCCTTCTCCAGGGTCGGGCGCAGCCGCTCCAGCAGGGAGTGGAGTGTCGCGCGCTCGGTGTCGTCCAGTGCGTCGAGGGCGCCGTGCGTGGCCTGCATCTCCTCGCGCACCCGGCGGATCACCTCGCGGCCCGCGTCCGTGGCCACGACGTTCTTGACCCGCCGGTCCGCGGGGTCGGGCTCGCGGCGCACCAGCTCGCGGGCCTCCAGTCGGTCCACGATGCCGGTCACGTTCGAGGCGTCGCACACCAGCAGGGTGGCGAGGCCGCGCATCGGGAGCGGGCCGTTGAGCTGGGCGAGGACCTTCGCCTGGGTGGAGGTGAGGCCGTGGTGTGCGGCGGCCGCCGCGAAATCGCGCCACTGGGCGGTGCCGATCGCGGCGAGCAGCTCCAGCAGCTCCAGCTTGGTCGGGACGGTGTGGGGGGTGGTGGCGCTCATGCTCGGAGCGTACGCAAGGTGTTTCACATTATCAACCTTTTACTTGACCACCTTAACTATTGAGGTCTACCGTCTGCTGGAGTCGAAGTACTTGATGACGTCAAACATCTGCGATCTGAAGCACTGAGAAGGTCCTCCCTGCCATGAGCCCCACCCCCTCCGCCACCACCCGGGCCGGCGGCCGGAACGAGACGGTCGTCGTCTTCGCCCTGAGCCTGGCCGCCATGGTCGTGTCGATGATGCAGACGCTGCCGGTCCCGATCCTGGGACTGATCCGCAGCGACCTGGGCACCACCACCGCCAACGTCAGCTGGGTGACCACCGCCACCCTGCTGTCCGCCGCCGTCTTCACCCCGCTGCTGGGCCGCTTCGGCGATCAGCACGGCAAGAAGCCGACGCTGGTGGCCGTACTCGGCGTCATGGTCGCCGGATCCGTCATCGCCGCACTGGCGTCCTCGCTCCCGCTGCTCCTCCTCGGCCGGGTCCTGCAGGGCGCCGCGACCGCGATCTTCCCGCTCGCCCTCTCCGTGCTCCGCGAAGAGGTCCGCCCGCAGAAGCTCCCCGGGGCGATGGCCCTGGTCAGCGGCACCCTCGCGTTCGGCAGCGGCCTCGCGCTCGTCGCCACCGGCCTGCTGACCTCCGGCAGCGACGCCGACTACCGCAACGCCTTCTGGATGGCCACCGGCTTCGCCGTGCTCGCGCTGCTCGCCGTCGTCTTCCTGGTTCCGGCGACCCGGCACAAGACCGGCGGCCGTACGGACTTCCTCGGCGCCCTCACCCTGGGCATCGCCCTGCTGCTGCTCCTGCTGCCGATCTCCCAGGGCCACGAGTGGGGCTGGGCCTCCGGCCGGACGCTGGGCAGCTTCGCCGGCGCCGTCGTGATGACCGCCGTCTGGGTGCTCACCGAGCTCAAGGTCCGCGAGCCCCTCGTCGACATGCGGATGTTCGTCCACCGCCCGGTCCTGATGGCCAACCTGGCCGGCATCCTCGTCGGCTTCGGCATGTTCGCGAACTTCCTGGGCGTCTCCTACCTCGTCCAGATGCCCAAGGCCCTGACCGGCTACGGCTTCGACGCCTCCATCCTGCGCGCGTCCGTGGAGTTCCTGCTGCCCGGCGCGATCGTCTCGCTCCTCGCCTCGCCCATCGGCGGGCAGCTCGTCCGCCACCGCGGGCCGCGCGCGGCCCTGACGGTGGCCGCGGCCCTCGGCGCCGCCGGCTTCGGCTGGCTGGCCCTGGACCACGGCCACAGCGCCTCGGTGATCGGCGCCGGCCTCATCGTCGGCGCGGCCGTCAGCTTCGGCTACGCGGCCATGCCGGCCGTGATCATGGCGAGCGTTCCGCACCACCAGAGCGGCATCGCCAACGGCATCAACTCGATCTCCCGCTCCACGGGCAGCGCGATCGGCAGCGCCATCGTGACCACCATCCTGGCCTCGAAGACGCTCGAACACCTCCCGGCGGGAGTTCCCGCGCTGCCGGCCGAATCCGGCTTCACGCTCACCTTCGCCATCGGCGCCGTGGCCTTCGGCCTGGTCGCGGTGATCAGCGGAATCGGCCTGCGCGGGGCCCACGGTCCGCGGACGGACTCCTCCGCGCCGGCTGCGGCGGGCGCCGCCGCCTCCCCGGCCGCCCCGGCATCCGCCGCGAGCGTGTCCGCCCGCCCGGCCGTGAAGGCCGACGCCTGATCCGCCCGCCCGCCCGCCGACTCGACCCCGAGCCGGCCCCGAGCCGCCCCCGGCCCACCGCACACCCGCGGCGGCCCGGGGGCGCTCTCGCGTGGGGTCCGCGCCCGGCTGGATAGGCTCGGCCGGGCCGGGGGCGCGCGTCACCGGGGCGGAAGGGTGACATGACCAGCGACGAAGCGATCCGGATCCTGCGGGCGGCCGACCGACCGGCCGCCCGGTGGAAGAATGGCGGGGGAGTGACCCGCGAGATCGCCGCCGGACCCGAGGGCTCGGGGATGGACGACTTCGGCTGGCGGGTCAGCCTCGCGGAGGTCACCGCCGACGGCGTCTTCTCCGTGTTCCCCGGCATCGACCGCACGCTCACCCTCGCGGAGGGCGCCGGCATGGACCTCGCGATCGGCGGCGTACGACGCCTGGTGGACCGGCGGTACGCGCCCCAGCGGTTCCCCGGTGACGAGCCGACCGACTGCCGGCTGCTCGCCGGACCGGTGGTGAACTTCAACGTGATGTACCGCCGGGGCGTGGTGCGCGCCGACACCGCCGTCGTACGGGGCGACCTCGCGCTCGCCGTCCGCCCCGGCGAGAGCCTGCTGGTCGTCGCCCTGGAGGGGGCGGCCGAGCTCGACGGATCCGCCGAACTGGGCCCGTACGACGCCGTTCTGGTGACGGGAGCGCGGGAGCTCCTGCTGCGGAGCTCCGGACGCACGGCGGTGGTCCGCCTCGCCCCGGTCCCGGCCCGGACGGAGCCCGTCCGAGCCCAGCAGGCGTAGGAGGCCATCCGCTCCACCGAGTCCGGGGCGTTCCGGCGCCGAGCGCAGGTCGGGGCCGTCCGCGGACTCGGACGCGGCGCGCCCGGCGCCGTCGCGCGCCCGCCCTGGCCGCGGTGATCGCCGCGGGGCGAAGACGTGCGGCGAACTCCTGTCTGTGCGCGAAGCGTTGACAAAGTCGTCATCTGCTAGAAACCTGTGGCGCCATGGCCGCATAACTGCGATCAGATCACTCAAAAAATTAATAACGCTACGCAAGTTTGCGGCAGGCGCGGCTGCGCCGGGCCGGGTCCCCTCATGGAACAGAGGACAGCATGAGATGGAAGCAAGGCGGCCGGCTGATGGTGGCCGGCACGGTGGTCGCGGGGCTGATGTCGGTCGGACTCCTGCCCGTCACCCTCGCCGCCGCGGCGGGCGGACCCAACCTCGCCCTGGGCAAGGCGGTCACCGCGAGTGGTTCCCTCGGCGGGTACGGGGCCCCGGGAGTCAACGACGGCAACCAGGGCTCGTACTGGGAGGGCCCCTCGGGCGCGTTCCCGCAGTGGGTGCAGGTGGACCTCGGCAGCAGCGTCGCCGTCGACCAGGTGGTGCTGAAGCTGCCCGCCCCGTGGGAGACGCGCACCGAGACGCTGTCCGTGCAGGGCAGCACCGACGGGAACACCTTCACCACCCTGTCCGCCTCGGCGGGACGGGTGTTCAACCCCGCCCAGTCCAACGCGGTGACCATCGGGTTCACCGCCGCGACGGTCCGCTACGTGCGGGTGGCCGTCACCGCGAACACGGGCTGGCAGGCCGCGCAGATATCCGAGCTGGAGGTGTACTCGGCCGACGGCAGCGGAGACCCGGGTGATCCCGGCGACCCGGGCACGCCGCCCCCCGTCGGCGTGAACCTCGCCAAGGGCAAGCCCATCGAGGCCTCCTCCACCACCCAGTCGTTCGTCGCGGCCAACGCCAACGACGACAGCGTCACCAGCTACTGGGAGGCGGGCGGCCAGCAGTCCACGCTGACCGTGAAGCTCGGCTCCAACGCCGACGTCACCGGCGTGGTCCTCAAGCTCAACCCCGACCCCGCCTGGGGCAACCGCACGCAGAGCTTCGAGATCCTGGGCCGGGAGCAGTCGGCGAGCGGGTTCACCACCCTGAAGGCCCGCGCCGACTACGCGTTCAGCCCGGGCGGCAACCAGAACACCGTGACGGTTCCCGTCACCGGCCGGCTCGCCGAGGTCCAGCTGAAGTTCTCCGGCAACACCGGGGCCGGCGGCGGCCAGGCGGCCGAGTTCCAGGTCATCGGCGCTGCCGCCCCGAACCCGGACCTGACGGTCTCGGACCTCACCTGGTCCCCGGCCGCCCCCTCCGAGAGCGACGCCGTCACGGTCGACGCGACCGTCCGCAACGCCGGTACGGCCGCCTCCCCGGCCACCGCCGTCAACGTCAGCGTCGAGGGCGCCGTCGCCGGCAGCGCCCAGGTCGGGGCTCTCGCGGCCGGAGCGTCGGCCACCGTCCCGGTCGCCGTCGGCAAGCGCCCGATGGGCAGCTACACCGTCTCCGCCGTGGTCGACCCGGCCGGGACCGTCCCCGAGCAGGACGACACCAACAACAGCCGCACGGCCGCCGCGAAGCTCGTCGTCGGCCAGGCTCCGGGTCCCGACCTGGAAGCCCTCTCCATCACCACCAACCCGGCCAACCCGGCCGTGGGGGCACCGGTCTCCTTCACCGTGGCCGTGCGCAACCGGGGCGCCAGCGCGGTGAGCGCGGGCAGCATCACCAGGCTGGTCGCCGGCGCCACCACGCTGAACGGCCCCACCCCGGCGATCGCCGCCGGTGCGACCGTCAACGTGCCGATCAACGGCACCTGGACGGCGGTCAGCGGCGGAGCCACCCTCACCGCCACCGCCGACGGGACCGGCCTCGTCGCCGAGACCAACGAGAACAACAACAGCCACTCACGCGCCGTGGTCGTCGGCCGCGGGGCGGCGCTCCCGTACACCGAGTACGAGGCGGAGGCGGGCAGTTACACCGGCACCCTGCTGCAGAGCGACGCCAAGCGCACCTTCGGGCACACCAACTTCGCCACCGAGTCCTCGGGCCGCGAGTCCGTACGCCTCTCCGCGACCGGCCAGTACGTGCAGTTCACCTCCACCAACCAGGCCAACTCCATCGTCGTGCGCAACTCCGTGCCCGACGCCGCGAACGGCGGCGGCGCCGACGCCACGATCAGCCTGTACGTCAACGGCGGCTTCGCCCAGAAGCTGACCCTCTCCTCCAAGCACAGCTGGCTCTACGGCAGCACCGACAGCCCCGAGGGCCTGACCAACACCCCCGGCGGCGACGCCCGCAGGCTCTTCGACGAGTCCCACGCCCTGCTCGCGCAGAGCTACCCGCCCGGCACCACCTTCCGCCTCCAGCGCGACGCGGGCGACACGGCCTCGTACTACGTCATCGACCTGATCGACCTGGAGCAGGTGGCCCCGGCGGCGCCCAAGCCCGCCGAGTGCACCTCGATCACCGACTACGGCGCGATCCCGAACGACGGCATCGACGACACGCTCGCCCTCCAGAAGGCCGTGACGGCGGACCAGAACGGGCAGATCGCCTGCGTCTGGATCCCGCAGGGGCAGTGGCGCCAGGAGCAGAAGATCCTCACCGACGACCCGCTGAACCGGGGCCAGTTCAACCAGGTGGGCATCAGCAACGTCTCCATCCGGGGTGCGGGCATGTGGCACTCCCAGCTCTACACGCTGACCCAGCCGCAGGACGCCGGCGGCATCAACCACCCGCACGAGGGCAACTTCGGCTTCGAGATCGACGACAACACGCAGATCTCCGACATCGCCATCTTCGGATCGGGCCGGATCCGAGGCGGCGACGGCAACGCCGAGGGCGGGGTGGGCCTCAACGGGCGCTTCGGCAAGAACACCAAGATCAGCAACGTGTGGATCGAGCACGCCAACGTCGGCGTGTGGGTCGGCCGCGACTACGACAACATCCCGGCCCTCTGGGGACCCGGCGACGGCATCGAGTTCAGCGGCATGCGGATCCGCGACACCTACGCCGACGGCATCAACTTCGCCAACGGCACCCGCAACTCCACCGTCTTCAACTCCTCCTTCCGCACGACCGGTGACGACGCCCTGGCGGTGTGGTCCAGCAAGTACGTGAAGGACCAGTCGGTGGACATCGGCCACGACAACCACTTCCGCAACAACACCATCCAGCTCCCGTGGCGGGCCAACGGCATCGCCCTGTACGGCGGCTACGGCAACACCATCGAGAACAACCTGATCTACGACACCATGAACTACCCCGGCATCATGCTGGCGACCGACCACGACCCGCTGCCCTTCTCCGGGCAGACCCTGATCGCGGGCAACGGGCTCTTCCGCACCGGCGGCGCGTTCTGGAACGAGGACCAGGAGTTCGGCGCGATCACCCTGTTCCCGTCCAACCTGCCGATCCCGGGTGTCGTCATCCGCGACACCGACATCCACGACTCCACCTACGACGGGATCCAGTTCAAGACCGGCGGCGGGGTCATGCCCGACGTCAAGATCACGAACGTGACCATCGGCAAGTCCAACAACGGGGCCGGAATCCTGGCCATGGGCGGGGCGCGCGGCAACGCCATCCTGTCCAACGTCACCATCACCGGATCCGCCCGGGGCAACATCCTGATCGAACCCGGATCGCAGTTCCTGATCAACGGCGGCTAACGGCAGGCGGGTTCACCGCTTGCCGAGCTTGACCCACCTCGCCGTGCCGGGGACGCCCTTCGCGTCGAGGAGGAACAGCATGTAGTAACCGGGCGGGGCGTCGGCCGAGGTGGCCGGCGCCCGCAGTCCGATCGTGCGGCCGCGGACACCGGTCATGCGCAGCTCCAGATGGCGCTGACTGGTGTTCACCGCGTGGGTGACGGTGGTCGGCGCCAGCAGGACGGCCCGCCGTACGCCGGCGGCCGTCGAGCTCTCCACCGAGAACTCCGCACCGTGGGCGATCTCGCCCGCCGGGACCCGGTCGAGTACCGGCCGGGCGCCCCGGTGCAGGTAGGCGGGCTCGTAGATCTCGATCGAGCCGTCCATGCCGTCCTTGATGTCCGGGTCGTTGGCGATCTGCTGGAGCTCGTCGCCGGTGACCACGACCCGGCCGTCCGGCAGCACCAGGGCGTTGGAGTGGTAGCCCCGCGGCAGCCGTTGGGCCGGCCCGAGCCTCCAGCGCCCGTCCGCACCCCGCAGCTCGGTCTGGCGGAACTTCAGGTCGGCCTTCGGATTGAACGGACCGAACCCGTAATCCCTGGTGTCCTTCGCGCCGTTGACCGTCAGCAGCGTGGCGTCCGGCAGGATCAGCGTGTCGTCCTGGGTCCGGCCGAAAGCGCGCGGCCGGTCCGTGGTCCAGACGCCGCCCGACAGCCGGTAGGTGTTCGGGTCGAGCGGGTCCCCGCCCAGCACCAGCACCGAGTCGGGTCCGTCGAACCCCGCCGGCAGCGGCACGGCGGAGCCGTAGCCCCGGAAGTCGGCGGGCCGTCTGGGCAGGTCCGTACGGGTCTGCGCGCGCGGGTCGAAGAGCCACTGCTGGTCGGCGTCCCGCCCCAGGCCGTAGATCATGCCGTCGCGCAGCGAGAACAGGTGCGGGTAGTCGTTGCGGAAGGGCGCGTCGGAGCGCATCCGCTGCACGGCCACGTCCAGCGGGATGTCGTAGGGGCGCCAGGGCACCGGCTGCCCCAGGGCGGGGAACCGCTCCACCACAGGGGTGGGCGTCCCCGTGCCGCGCTCCGACTGGCCCGACATGATGATCTGGCGGCCGTCCGCACCGGTCACCACCGACGGGTACCAACGGCCCACCGCCATGTCGCGGTTGCGGTACCAGCCCTCGGTCCACGGGTCGAAGACGAAGGACAGCTTCGCTCCGCTGCCGCCCTTGCCGCCCGTGTTGCCGCCGAACACCCCCAGCATCCCGTTGGGCAGGAAGGAGTGCCCGGCGCAGAAGAACGGCGCCGGGCGCGGGGCGTGCGTACCGTCCGGCATCAGCACGACGGGCGGGGTGACCTTCTTGAAGGCCCGCGCGCCGGTCCCCTTCGCGGGGTCCCACAGGTAGGCGCGGCCCGCGTTCGCCGGGCCGGTCCGGTCCGTGGGCCCGGTCTCCTTGGTGGGATCGGTCTCCACCCGGGAGAAGGAGAAGAGCAGCACCTTGCCGGTGGGGAGCAGGGCGACGTGCACGCCGAAGTCGGGGGAGGGGAAGTACTCGGCGAAGCGTCCCGAAACGGTCTTCTCGAAAGCGGAGTTGGCCTCGCGCTGGGAGGCGGCGAGCGAGGACAGGCTAGTGGTGCGCCGGGACTGCGGGTACCCCACGGCCCCCTTGGCCGCCCGGCGCAGCTCCGCGTGGGCGCGCGCGTGGCCGGCGCCGATCACGGTGGCCTCGGCCGGGTCGGTCCCGGCCGGGTCGGTCCCGGGCGCCGTTCGGGTCCCGGCCGCCGTGCCGGTCCCCGCGGCCCCGCCGTCCGTGCCGTGGCCCGGCGCACCCCGCGCGGGCGCCCCGTGCCCCGGCGCCCCGGCGGCGGCCGGTGCGGCCGCGAGGGTCAGGGCGCAGACGACCGCGGTGGCGGAGAGCAGGGCGGACCGGTGCAGGCGGCGCATGGGGCTCCTCGGCGCGGGCGGTTCCGTAGGGCGCTCAGCATAGGAAATACCGGGAGGAATGAGCTGATATAGCATGACCGGCACCCCGCCGATGAGCCGTTCGGCCCTCCCCGAGGCCCTGCCCGAACGTTTCTGCGGTGAAAGGGCCCGGCCATCGGAGTGAGGCCGCGCACCCGTTCACCGGTCGGCACGGTACGGACCGCTTCCATGGCCGGGTGATCACAAAACTGCGCACCGCGCTCGGCGCCGCCCTCGTGACCGGCGGCCTCCTCGCCCTCCTGCCCGCCTCCGCCGCCGGGGCGGCGGGCGGTCCCGGGTCCCTCGCCGCGCCGGAGGACCGGGTGGGCGTCGACGTCGCCACCGTCAACGGCTCGGGTTGCCGGCCGGGCAGCGCCACCGTCGCCGTGGCCGAGGACAACTCGGCCTTCACCGTCACCTACAGCGAGTACCTGGCCATGGCGGGCGGGAACAGCGCCCCGACCGACGGCCGCAAGAACTGCCTGCTCTCCCTGCTCGTACACGTCCCGCAGGGGTACACCTACGCCGTCGCCCAGGTCGACTACCGGGGATTCGGCAGCCTCCAGAAGGGCGCGGTCGGCACCCAGAAGGCCAGCTACTACTTCCAGGGCATGAAGCAGACCGAGTACCGCACCCACAAGTTCCACGGCAAGCTCGACGACAACTGGCAGGCCTCCGACACGACGGGCATCGAGGCCCTCGTCTTCGCCCCCTGCGGAGAACAGCGCAACTTCAACATCAACACCGAGCTGCGCGCCGAGGTCGGCACCTCGGACCCGGCGAAGACCAGCTACATGGCCCTCGACTCCACCGACGGCAGCATCAACAGCGTCTACCACTTCTCGTGGAAGAAGTGCTCATGAGGGGTAGCCCCCTGTAGGCGCGTCTCCCGGAAGCAGTGACCCGGCCCGCCGACCCGGCCGCCACGCTGAACCGGCCACGCTGAACCGGCCACGCTGAACCGGCTCGGCGCGCCCCCGCACGGGCGGCCGCGCAAGGCTCCCGCTCGGGAGCCCCCTCGCGCGGCCGCCCGCCACGGGGCCGCCCGCCACGGGGCCCGCCACTCCTACGGCCCAATCACCGCGCGCGGCCACAAGCCCGGCGTCACCCGGTCGGCGCGGCCGCGACCTGGGCTTTCGCGCAACTGCCCGGCATGCCGGGCGTGTCGCGCACCGCTAGCGTCGGCAACGTCCGGAGTCCTTGGATTCCGCGAGGGGGGTCCTGCTATCCGCCTGTGCGAGAGGCCGAGCCGATGCTGAAGGACGCTCCGATAGCTCAGACAGCCCCGATAGCCAGCCTGCTCCGTGTGGAGAAGGGCGTGGCCGCCCCCGAGGAACTCGCCGCGATCGCGGTGGTCGTCGCCTGTTTCGCCCGCCGGAACTCCGCCGGAGCGGCAGCGGCACCCGCCGAGACCGCCCGACGCCGGCGCCCCGCGCACCACGGCTCCGGCTGCTGGGCGGGCTGCTGGGCCTGCGGCTGAAGCGACCCGCACGGATCGGCGGCACCCATGAACGCCCCTGCCCCCGGCCCGCTTACGGGCCGGCGGCAGGGGGACCACTCGGCGTACGGGCCGGTCAGGCCCGGCGCAGCACCGTGGACAGCGCCTCGGTCAGCGCGGCCTCGGCATCGGCCACGGGCCCCTGCGAGCGCCACGCGACGAACCCGTCCGGCCGCACCAGCACGGCGCCCGCCCCGGACATGGCGTGCACCTCGCTCCAGTCGGAGCCCTCCTCCTGCACCAGATCGGCGCCGGGAGTGCTCGCGGACCCGATGGCGTACGCGTCCAGCTTCACCGACAGCCGCTCGGCCACCCGTTCGGCCGCCGCCCGCCACGGCGAGCCCGCGCCGCACAGCAGCACGAACGCGCTCTCGTACAGGTCCACCGTGGAGACCCGTTCGCCGTCGGCCCGCGTCAGCCACATGTGCGGGGCCCGCGTGCCGGGGTCGCCCTTCATGCGCATCCCCTCGGGGATGACCGGCCGTGCCGGGTCGCCGCCGATGAACGCCCCGCTCGGGTACGCGTAGGCCATCGCCGTCGTCAGGACCCCGCTGCCCGGTCCGCCGCCCATCGTGGGCGGGGGCGCGTACCCGGGGTGGCTGTGCTCCGCCGAACGGGCCGAGGCGCGCTGGGCGGTCGCCACGGCCACCGGGTGCCGCTCCTCCCCGTAGGTCTCCAGCAGTCCCATGCCCGCCGATCCGTTCAGGACCGCCGCGATCTTCCAGGCCAGGTTGTGCGCGTCCTGGATGCCGGTGTTGGAGCCGAACGCGCCGGTCGGGGACATCTCGTGGGCCGCGTCGCCGGCCAGGAACACCCGACCGGAGGAGTACTGCTCGGCGATCCGTTCGGCCGCGTGCCAGGGGGCCTTGCCGCCGATCTCCACGTCCAGGTCCGGCACGCCGATCGCGGCCCGGATCTGCTCCCGGCACCGCTCCGCGGTGAAGTCCTCCAGGGTTTCCCCCTGGTCAGGGTGCCACGGCAGGTGGAAGACCCACTGGGTGTCGTTGTCCACCGGCAGCAGCGCACCGTCCGCACCCGGCTTCATCAGGTAGCAGACGATGAACCGCAGATCGCCCAGCACCTCGACGAGCTGCCGCGACCGGAAGGTGACGCTGACGTTGTGGAACAGCTCGCCGCTGCCCGTCTGCGGGATGCGCAACTGCTCGCGCACAGGGCTGCGCGGGCCGTCCGCCGCGATCAGGAAGTCGGCGCGGACGGTGATGTGCTCACCGGTCTCCCGGTCCTTGACCAGCGCGTTCACCCCGGTCTCGTCCTGGTCGAAGCTCATCAGCTCGGTCGAGAACCGCACGTCGGCGCCCTGGGCGCGGCTCTGCGCGGCGAGGATCGGCTCGATGTTGTTCTGGCTGCACACGCACCAGCCGGTCGGGCTGAACTTGCTGAGCGCCCCGGCCGGGTCGATGGCCTTGACCAGCCACTTGTGGTCGCCGCCCAGCAGGGACTCCGTCTGGAGGATGCCCATGTTGTTCTCCAGCGCGCACGCCGCCTGCCGGATGGCGCCCTCCGCCCCGGCCACCCGGAACAACTCCATGGTCCGGGCGTTGATACCGCGCCCGCGCGGGTGGTCGGAGGTACCGGCGTGCTTCTCCACTACCAGGTGCCTGATGCCGTGACGGCTCAGGAACAGCGAGGTGGACAGACCCACGAGGGAGCCGCCCACGACGAGAACCGGTACGCGAACATCTGCCGTGTCTTCCATCAGCTGCGAGCTCCTGAATTCTGTGTGGGGGGAGTGCACTCTTTTATGCCCCCGATCGCCGGCCAAGCCCAGGAGATACGCCGGTTGTCACCCGCTTGATCCGGAGATGTAGCGGTACGTCCCCACCCGGATGACGATGAGCGACAGCGGTTCCCCCGAAGACACGCCGGCCTGCCGTCCCCGCGACGGCCGCCGGTCCGGGGCGCCACCGCCGATGACGGACGAGGGTCCGTACGCGATGAACCCCCCCCCCCTCCCCCAGGGCCCTCACGAAGGAGTGAGCAGATGACGACCACCCTGTCCGAACGGGTGTCACAGTCCGCCTTCGACGGATCCATGCTCCGGGTCGTCCTGCTGATGGACCTCCACGAAGGAGCCCAGCAGCGGTTCTTCGAGGCGTACGAGCAACTGCGCCACGACATCGCGTCGGAGCCCGGCCACATCAGCGACCAGCTCTGCCAGTCCTTCGAGAACCCCTCGCAGTGGCTCATCACCAGCGAGTGGGAGAGCGCACCGCAGTACCTCGCCTGGGTCAACAGCGAGCACCACGCCGAGCAGGTGCGCCCGCTCGGCGCCTGCGCCCGCGCCATGCGCCCGCTCAAGTACACCGTCCTGCGCGAGACCGGCCGCGGCTACCAGGACGCTCAGCGGCCCAGGGGTGCCCGGCTGCAGGAAGCGCCCCGGCTCGGCGCCGACATCGTCCGCCACGCCCTGACCTTCACGGTCAAGCCCGGCAGCGAGAAGGAGGTCGCGGCCCTCCTCTCCAGCTACGCCTCCCCGGCGGCCGACGTCGACGGCCACACCCGGCTCTGCCGCACCACCCTGTTCATGCACGGCAACCGGGTCGTGCGTACGGTGGAGGTCCGCGGGGACCTGATGTCCGCGCTGCGGCACGTCTCCGAGCAGCCCGAGGTACGGGCCGTCGAGGAGGCCATCAACCCTCACCTCGAACAGGACCGCGACCTCGGCAACCCCGAGTCCGCCCGGATGTTCTTCATGAAGGCCGCGCTCCCGGCCGTCCACCACGTCGCCGCGCGCGAAGCCGGCGGCGCCGACCGGTCCGACGTACGACGCCACGCGCTGTTCTACCCGGCCAAGCCCGGCTGCGGACCGGCGCTGGCCCGCTTCCTCGCCCGGCAGGACGAGGAAGCCGCCCACCGGCCCGACGCCCCGACCGTGAGCAGCAGCATCTTCCAGCGCGACGACATCGTCGTACGCCTCATCGACGTGCGCAGCCCGCACGGCGACGGGCTGGAAACCGCCTTCGGCGTCCGGGGACCGCGCAAGGCGGCCGTCCTCGCCCGCCTGATGGCCGGACCCGTCAGCGGGCCCGACGGGGCCGTCGCGTCCGCGGTCCGCCACACCATGAGCCTGATCACCGACCGCCGGGCCCCCGCCGAACACTGACCGCAGCGCCATCCCCCACCCGGCCCGCCCGGCCCCCCGGACCCCACGTCCCCGGAC
>NZ_JBWJVM010000011.1:0-183125 GCF_056428985.1 Streptomyces sp. CA189
CATCGACGCCACCGCACACCCCTCGACGATCAAGCGGAAACAGAACGTCGAGAGCATCCCTCACCCGACCGAAACCATGCTGACCAGCAGAAACTCAACGATCACATCCGGTAAGACAACGGCTTCTAACGGGTGTCGCGCTGGGAATCCCAATTCCAGCCCGGTGAAGCCCGTCGCACACGCACGCGCACGGCGCGGCTGCCACCGGCGCAGACCGTGTGTGCTGCGCCCAGCCCGGGCCGTTCTGCAACAGCCCATCCAGCGTGCCGTGACGGGCGTAGGACACGATGCAGGACGTCTCGTCGTGATAGCTCATCACGCCCACACCCTGCCTGGCTGCCCGACCGCCACGGGCTGTTCAGGACTACGGCGCAAGCCATCAGCGACAGGACCAAACCTCCGTCCGTGTACCCGGAGCACAAGGCCCACCCGGCACAGCCCGCAGCGAGACGGGGCCGGCGGCCAGCCCGGGCCGTGCAGGGGGGAGTTGCGGAGCGGGGCCCGGCGCCCAGGGGGCGCGACGTTCGGGTCATGCGCTCAGATTCCGGGCGGGGTAGGGGTACGGTGCGCTCGCGGCGGGGGGCTTCGCGAACTGGCCGGTCTCGTGGACGCGGTGTCCCCGCACGGGGAAGTGCCCATGGGGCGGGGTACGCCGAGTGGGGCCTTGGGCAGACCTGGCTCCCGGAGGGGAGGGGGCGTTCGGCTGTGCCGAAAAATGCGATGACCTGCGGTGAAACACCGTGACACAGTGACCGCATGTCCAACGACGTCGCCTATCCCGTCTTCCGTTCCCCCGACCTCGCGCTTGCCATGAGCACCGCGCGCCGCCTCATGGAGTTCGGCCGCCGCGAGTACTCCGAGGTCTCCGTGTCCGTAGAACTCCCCTCCGTCGCCGAGGTACGGCGGGCGGCGGAAGAGCTGCCCGGGGTGTGGTTCCGGGGGCAGGAGGAATGCGGGGAGTTCGAGGGGGTGCCGTTCGAGGAGCAGCCCGCGCTGGTCGTCGGCGTCCAGGCGCCCGGTCTGCCGGCCGACCTGTCCGCGTACGAAGGGCGGCTGCCGGTCGAGTGCTCGCTGGTCGACCAGCCGGTCGGCAGCATCGAGGACGCCTTCTCGGCAGCGACCGGCGCGAACATCGGCGAGATCCGCTGGGCGAGCCTGTGCTGGCCGGACGCGCCCGAGGCGGGATTCGCCAGCGAGTCCAAGCACGCCGAGGTGACACTCCTCCTCAACACCCGCACCCGCGACCTCGACCAACCGGCCGACGACCACACCGTCCTCGTCCACATCCGCAGCGCAGTGTTCAACGGCCGACAGACGGGGGAGCCGTATGCGCACTGGCTCGCCGAGCAGGTGGGACTCACGGTCATCGGGCCCGGGCAGCGGTCGTAGGGCAGGCAGCGCCAGCCCCGACGGGTTTCGGTGACTGGCTTGGTTCACTTTTAGCAGCACCGCGTATCGGTGATAGCCAGGTTCTGGCAGACATTCCTTGAGGATGATCAACGGCTTCGATCTTGGGGGCCTTGCTTGATCTGGACCGTCGTGCGGTGTCATGACCTCGTCGGGATCTTTTTTCCACAGGTCAGCGCCCTACTGGTGGAGCGCGTGTCCGTCGAGCGCCGGGGCGCCTGGTCGCGAGACCGCAGCTGGCCGGGTCACATTTCGCCGGGCGTGCGACGGTGTCCGGCCGGGTCCAGCAGCGTGTGCGAGAGACGCCTTGTAGCCGCTGCCCCGGCGACCGACTCGCCAGTCATGGGTTCCTCAGCGGTCGGTACGGTCAGTACGTTCGAGCACACCGAACTTGAAGGTCGAGAAGGGCACCCGCCGGGTACGGGGCAGCGATACTTCCACCAGCCGGCCATCGTTGATCATCCACAAGCCGAAACAGTCATCGTCCTGGTCGTGTACCAGGACTTGGACCGACCACGGGTCCGGCCACGGCAACGACTCCAGATGCGGCAGCAGCATGGCCCATCTTTCGCCTTTGCCGAACTGGATGACCCAGGTGTAGCACTGTTCGGACGAATCGCCCCACCCCCCGAACATGCTGTCGTCCACGCGCCGGAAGCACTCGTGCCACCCCCTCTCGGCATCCGGGTGGGTAAGCGGCTCCATCACGGCCTCCGCCCCACGCGCCAGCACGATGACCTCTGCATCTCTACTCATCAGGACAGTATTCCAGCCGACCGCCCACACAGAGCAGCGAGTTTCGCGCAGCCACTTTCCCCAGCGCACCCTCGCGGCGCAGGCCCTGCGCCGACGGCCTGCCTCGCGTCACCCTCCGACTCCACGCAACCCCGCACAGGCACCCCGAACACGAATGGATCGGGCTGCCTGTGCGGGGAACACGGCTGGAACGGGCGCAGCGCGCCGACCTCGGCATGGACTGGCCCGGTAGAGGGCCACGGGCGACCTGAGGCTGACCCCCGGGGAGTGGACACCCTGACAATGGATCTTGATGGTCCAGGGAGGGATGTCCAGGTGGGACGCAGGTCTCCGTATCCGGAGGAGTTCAGGAAGGACGCCGTCGCGCTCTATCGCGCCGCTGCCGGGAAACGGACGTACGCGGCAGTGGCCGCGGATCTCGGTATCACCGAAGTCACTGCGGACGTGGGTCCGCAAGGACGAGGCCCAGGCCGTGCCCGAGCTCTGTGATGCAGGCGTGAGCACGGCGCAGGAGCTGGCCCGAGTCGCGGGCCACGGGGTCACTCGCGCGCTGGCAGGGATGACTCGCTGGGGCTGCGGGTAGCGCACGGAGCCCTTGGCGGGGCACGAGGATCTCCGCGTCGAGCATCCGCACGGCCAGTAGGCAGGCCAAGGCTTCGGCCTGCTTCATGTCGGCGAGGACGGCCACCACGCGGCGCAGGTGGTGCTGTTCGATGATGTGGGCCGCGCCGACGGCCTGGGCGCGCCAGCGCGGGAGAGCGAGGGTTTCGGGGACCTGAATCCTCAGCAGCTGGTAGGGGGTGAGCAGTCCGGTCTCGACGAGCTCAGGGCGTTGCACGGTCGGGTGGTGGGTGCCGAAGACCGGCTGAGCGGGCATGTCGACGTCCCAGATGACGAGGGCCTGCCGGTCGCCGGGGGCGGGTAGGTCGCGGGGAATGGGCGGGGTGGCGGTGAGGGAGAGGCAGGTGCGGGCGAGGAGGCCGTCGTCGTTGTGGACCGCGGCGTGCGGGTTGTCCGGCGTGATGACGCCTTCGGCGGCGGTGCGGTGGGCTTCTTCGACGACGAGGTGTTCCCAGGGCGGCAGGTGGTGGTCGCGGTGGCTGCGGGCGATGAGGGCGGCGTCGAGGTGGCGGGCCACGACCAGGGCGCCGGGGGGCTGCTGTGCCATCCAGGCGGCCAGTTCGCCCGCGACGCCGTTCAGCCGGACGCCTGCCCTGCCGCTGCGGGTGGGACGGATGCTGAGGTCGGCGAGCGGCCCCTTGCTGACCATCCGCCAAGTCCTGACCGCCTGGTGGAGGTAGGCGGTGTGGGGGCCGAGGAGCAGGCAGGCGGGGCTTGCGGCCTCGTGGACGGCTACGGCGTCCGTCATGGTCTTGTCCGCCCCGGCGGGCATGGTGAGCAGTATGCGGCTCCCGCCGTGGAACAGGATGTCCGGCAGCCCGGCCGGCGGGGCGCTGCAGGCGATCCGGAAGACCGGGCCGGGCCGGGTGTGCTCGTGCGGCGGCTGCGGAGCGGGGGCTTTGGTGCCGCTGGTGCTGATCGTCTGTGGGCGGGGCCCGGGCAGGGCGGCCGGGGTGTCGTCGCACTGCAGTCCCGGGGTCCATTCCATGGCCAGGGCCTGGAGGGAATCGGTCTCTTCTCGGGTGAGGCGGTCTTCGCTGGCCCGGGTGCGCTGGTCGGTGATCCACCGGCCGAGCGGGAAGCGGGTGCCGCCTTCCTGGTCGGTGTAGTGGGCGGGGACGTGCAGGTGCTGGTGGCGGCGGTAGAAGCGGCGGGCGGCGCGCAGTCCGTGGGCGTGGGTGGTGTCCTTGTGGCCAGCCGGGGCGCGTAGCGCGAGGGCCAGCGGGTCGTGCTGCAGCGGCAGCGCTGCCAGTTGGGTCTGCTGGCCCTTGGCGAGTGCGGGGAAGGTGTCGAACTGCTCATCCAGCCAGTGGGTGAGGTCGTCGGCGTCGGCCGGCAGTGGGCCGGGGCAGAGGGACAGGGGTGTGCCGGCGGCGCGGGCGCGGGCGCACATGCGCTGCCACGCCTGGGGCCAGGCGGGGTTCCACCAGCGGTCGATGTCTTTCAGGGCGCGCCGGTAGGGGGCCGGCAGAGTGCCGGCGGCGGCCAGGCGGCGCTGCTCTTCGAGCCAACTGCCCAGCGGCCGGCCCTGGTGGGTCTCGGCGGCTTCCGGGAGTAGATGGCCGTGGGAGCGGGCGTAGCCCTGGGCGGTGGTGAGGAAGGTTTCCGTGCTGTCCTTGGCGTGGGCCCAGGGCATGGTGCAGGTGGCCAGGGCGGCGACACGGGCCGCAGAGAGGGTCCCGGCGGCCTTCAGGGCTCGCTGGTAGCCCAGCCAGCAGCCGAGGTGGAAGGCGTCGGCGGTGATGTGGTTGCTGGGAACGTTCAGATGGCCGTGGGTGTCGAAGAAGGCCTGCGCACAGGCCATCCCCGCCTCCCAGATGTCGGGCTCCGGCTCCATGACCCTCAGCATCAGGTGCGGGGCGATCTCCACGGCGCGGGCCGGGCGGACAGCGGCGGCCGGAACCGGCGGCCCCAGCAGAGTGCCGCCGATCGGGAGGCGGTGGAAGTAGTGCTCGTCGTACGCCTTGAGCGCGATCATGACCTGGTGCAGCAGGTGGTAGGGGGTGCCGAACAATGCGTCCTCGGCGCGCTGTCCGGGGCCGAAAAGCACGGGGATGACGAGGGTGGCGATCTTGTTCATGCCCGGGCCGATACGCAGCGCGCGGCCGATCGCCTGGACGATGTCGATGGTGCTCTGCTTGGGTTCGGCGAACAGGACGGAGTCGGCCAGCGGGAAGTCGACGCCTTCGATGCACAGGCGCACGGTGCACAGCACGCTCAGCTCCGTCGGCGTGTTCTGGCGCTGGTCGCGTGGGGGCTGGCCGAAGCGGTCCAGGCGCTGGCGCCGCTCGCGGCGGCCGTGGCCGGAGTGGATGCTGGCGACCCACAGGTCGTCGGCATGGCCTGCGGGTAGGGCGGCGGCGGTCTCGGGCAGGGTGTCGGCGAAGGCGTCGCTCGCGGCGATGCTGCTGCTGAAGACGACCGTGCGGCGGATGCCGTGGTCTTCGCGGGCTTTGAGGAGGGCCAGTTGGGCTGCCGCGACGCGCATGGCGTCGGCCTGCGGGGTACGGCTGGCGCCGTCGCGGCCGGTCAAAAGGGCGTGCAGCTGCGGGTGGTGGATCTCGGGGGCGGCGATGCGGTAGTCGGCGAGCCGTCCCTCGTGGATGGCCTCGGCCAGCGAGTAGCGGTAGGCGACGGGGCCGTAGAGGCGGGTGTCGTCCATGGAGGCGATCGGCTCGGTGATGATGCCTCGGTTCACGTCCCAGATGCGGGGTGTGGCGGTGAGGTAGAGGCGGTGGCGGGCGGGGATGGCGTCGTTGTCGTGGATGACGGCCCAGGGCTTGCGGCGGGCACCGGCCGTGCGGTGGGCCTCGTCGATGACGGCGATGTCCCAGCGTGGCAGTAGGTGGCGGCGGTGGGCCTCGGCGAGCTTGGGCAGCGAGGCGTAGGTGGCGAAGACGCTGACGGGCCCGTCGGCGGTGCGCACGGCGGCGGCCAGGTGGGCGGGGTCGCTGGTCATGGTGAGCACGCCGTTAAGGACGTGTTCGCTGGTCTGCGTGTCGGAGCACACGCCGAGGTAGTGGCCCGGGCGGCCGGAGGTGTACCAGACGCGGGCGGTCTGGTTGAGCAGTTGGAGGGTGGGCAGCACGGTCAGGCTGCGGCTGGCGGGGGTGAGTTCGTGGGCGATGTGGACGGCGAGGTGGGTCTTCCCGGTGCCGCACGGCATGATCACCTGCTGGCGTTCGTAACCCATGGCGAAGGCGTTGAGGACGCAGTCCGCGGCGGCGCGCTGGCGCGCCCACAGCGTGCTGGGCAAACGTTCGGCAGGCAGGTCGTGCAGCACCGGACAGCCTCTCCTCGCGCGGGCAGATGACAAGGCCTTTCAGAAGAACGATCGGGCTGGCCTGCGGAGAGGTGCGCGGGTCCTGGACCATGCCACTCCTGGGAGTGAACCCCTCGGGCGGGGGTGGACCGAACCGTGGTAGGGAGCGAAGTGCCGCACGGCCCAGGAGCTTCTCGGGCCCGGACAGCGCGACGCGCTGCCCAGGGGGCCGGGCAAAGGCGGGCACCACGGGACGGCGGGGTCTGCACAGGGGGTGGCGCGGTGACCGGGTATCCGTTGGCTTCGGGTCGGGGGTGGGAGGTTGGGGACGCGGTGGGGGGCAGGAGCCTGCCGCCACGTCCGTTGCGTTTCGTGGCGTACGAGTCGAACTGCTCGTTCCTCTGGCGGTTGGCCGGGGTACAGGGCGTGGAGGTCGATTTCCTGCTCGGCGAGCTGGGTGACAGGCCGCCGGGGCAACAGGCTCTGCAGCCGCATCTGGCCGAGGTGTTCCTGAGCAGCGCGGCCGCGGACCGGCTCGCGCAGATGCTGGCCGTGCCGTCCGCGCGGCTGCGGTGGGCCCTGCCGCATCTGCGCGAATCCCATCTACTGCCCGGTGACCGGGCGCGGTGGGAGTGGCCGTGGCAGCCGCCCGCGCACTATCTGGTGCCGGCCTGCGGACTGTGCGCGGCAGCACGGGGCGGGGACAGGGGCGAGATCTGGCTCATCTGGCCAGAACGGTGGAAGATCTGCGATCGGCACGGCCGGTTCACCCACGTACGCCAGGCCGCACCGGGCGGCGTGGACTTGGCCCGGCTGCCTGAGGTGGTCGACGCGCACCGTCGGCGGGGCCGGCTCGAGCGGCGGTACGGGCCGGCCGGGGCCGCGTTGGTCGCGGATGCCTTCGCCGTCACCGGATGGTGGTGGCGCCGCGCCCCTGAGGCCGGCCGGTGGACGGACCGGGCCGGTCGTGGCGGGCTGGAGCCCGGGAACGTCGAGACGGCGTGGCTGCTGGTGTATCCGGAAGCGCTGCGGGTGGCCAGGGCACTGCTGCGTTACGAACAGCAGCGAGCCGCCCAGCCCGGTGGGCCCTGGCCGTCGGCCGAGGCCGGACTGGTGGCGAAGCTGTCCCGGCTGGCGAGTGAGCTCGTATTGCCACCGGGCAGATGGCAGGTTCCGGTGGCCGAGTGGCTCGCCCGGCACCACAAGTGCGCACCGGCCACGGGGGAAGGCGAGGGCATGGGCCGCCGTCGTGGTCGGCAGCCGGTCACAGCACTGATCCATTACGGCGAGGAGAACCCGGTTTCCCCCGGGGGCTGCTGTCTGCCCTGGGACTGGAGTGATCCGTTCACCGCCGTATGAAGTTCCTCCCCGGTGACACACCCCGTGATTCACACGCACGTCCGCACGCTTCCTCCGTTCGGTGGGAAGAGCTGCAAGTGGCCGCGTCCGCCACTGCGGTGCGCGGACGCTGGAGCGGGCGCGCCCGCGCACCGCGCGGCCCGCGGCACCGTTGAAGGGGGTGGCGGACATGCCGGAGACCCAGGTGACCGCGGGCGACATTGTCGTCCGCTACCTCGACCGGTTCGGCCGGCGGCGCGAGCTCGCGGTGGCCGAGGCCGCCGAGGTGCCGTTCGAGGCGCTGGCACCGCTGGACCGACCGGTCCCCTACCCGGGACGGAAGTCGTTCGTCACCAACGCATGGGCATCCGCCACCGACCAGTCCCTGGCGTGCGGATCGCTGCGGCAGCAGCACTGCGCCATACTCCTGGACCGCGACCCGACGGTGGGGCTGCGCAGCGCCGGGCCTATGGAGCTGCATTGGAGCCGCCAAGGACGCCGCCACAGTGTGCGGCCGGCGTTCGTCGCCTCCCGGGCGGGACGGCGCGAGGTGATCTGCGTACAGCCGGAGGAACTCACCGACCGGTGGAGGTCCGAGCAGGAAGTGCTGGCCGTGGCGGCGACAGCAGCCGGCTGGCAGATCCGGATGCTGGTGGCACCCGCCGGGGTGGCCCTGGACAACCTGCAACTCCTCTACGCCGCCCGCAGTCCACGATGGCTCACCACCGGGCAGGACCAATTGCTGGCCAAGCAGTTCACCTCGCCGCGCACCATCCGCTCCGGGGTGCGCGGCGCCGCCCTGCCCCCACTGTCGGGGCTGGACCTCGCCTATCACCTGATCTGGGCGCGACGCCTACACACCGACATGAGCACCCCGCTCACCCCGTCGTCGACGGCATGGGCCCACCCGGGAGAGGTCGCATGACCGCGGCACCTCGGCACGCCGCAGGCGCAGCAGCGCCTGCCGCTGCCGACACCCTCGCTCTGGGGGACACCATCCGCTTCCGCAGTGCCCTGTGGGTGGTCACCGCCTTCCACGGACCGCGCCTCTTCCTCGACGCCGCACAACCAGTGGAATTGGTGCAACCGGTAGAGCCGGTAGAGCCACTGATCATCCTGCAGACGGCAGTGACCTCCGCCCCCGACTTCGCCGTACTGGACCGCGCGGCGCCGCGCAGCACGCTGCCCGGGCGCGCCGGTGAGTTCAGTGCCCTGCCGCGCGACGTGCGCAAGGCCGCCGAGAAGTGGGAGCGGCATGTCAAAGAGGTACTGCACGAGCAGGCCCCGAACGTTCCCGCCACCACCGCGCCGGGGCCAGCCTTCGACCCGCAGCGCCGCACCCTGCGCCAGCGGTACCAGGCCAAGGCCGCACAGCTCACCCAGGCCGGAGTCCCTGTTTCCGCGGCCACCGTCGAACGAAAGTGCGCGGCCTGGCGTAAAGAAGGCCTGATGGGCCTGGTCGACAAACGACACCTGCGCGCCGCAGCCCCTCATGGACGCGTCGATCCGCGGGTGATCGACATCGTGTGGGAGGTCCTGGACGACGAGCGCGAGCGGGGCCTGTCACCGGGAACCCTGTCCAGGCTGATCGACCGGGTGGAGCAGACGGTTCGGGCCCGCTACGCACACCTGCTCGCCGCCCCGGACACCGCCCGGGGGCTGGTGAACAGTCCGGCGACGTTCTACCGGCTGCTGGAGCGGCTGGGGATCACCCCGCAGAACGCGCATACCGCCGCTGCCCGCCGCGCGGCCGGATCCGCCATCTCGGCAGAGCCGGCCGGATCCCGGCGGGCGACCTGGGCCCGCTGGCCCGGGGACCTGGTGCAGATCGACACCACGGGGCTGGACGTCCTCGTCCTGGGGGACGACGGGCCGGTCATCTCCGTTGAGCTCACGATCGCGATCGATGTGGCCACCCGCAGCATCGTCGGATCACTGATCGTGCCCAAGCGGACCGGCCGGACCGGTGGGGGTGGCCGGTGGCTCGCCGGGCGGGCAACCCGCTCCTTCGACACCATGCAGGTCGTCGCCCAGACCACGGCCCCGCTGCCCGCACGGCCCGGCTGGGCCCCGGAAACCTTCGCGGAAGGATCCGACCTTCCCTTCGAGGACCTCCTGGCCGCCGACCCCCGCTTCGCCGGCGCCGCCGCCCGGCCCGTCATCAAGCCCGAGACCCTCGTCATCGACCACGGCTCCCCATACATCTCGGCGGACTTCACCCGCGCCTGCCACTCCCTGGGCATCGAGGTACGCGAGGCACGGCTGCGCACCGCTGTCGACAAGGCCATCGTGGAGCGTGCCATGCGGGCGGTGAAGACCGGCTTCAGCCAGCACCTGGCCACCTACACCCACCACCGCCTGGACCTGCGCGGCAAACAAGTTCGCAAGCAGCCGCTGTGGACGATCCCCCAGCTCCAGGACCTGTTCGAGCAGTGGGTGGTCCTGCGCTGGCAGCAAACCCCACACGGAGCGCTCCGTTCCCCCTTCACCCCCGGGCTGCGTCTGACGCCCAACCAGATGTACGCGGCCCTGGTGTCCCTGCGCGGCTACCGGTCCACCGCCCTGACCCCGCAGGAGAACCGCAAACTGCTGCCGGCGGTATGGGTACGGGTCAGCCGCAAGGGCTTCCAGATCAACAACCGCACCTACAACCTCGGCCGGGGAAAACTGGACCCGTGCCGCGGGCCCTCCGGGATCACAGCCCAGCAAGGCCGCTGGGAGGTCCACTACTCCCCCGACCACCCCGAAGTCGCCTGGCTGTTCAACCACCGGGCCGAACCCGGCACCGACCCGTGGATCGAAGTGCCCTTCATCCACCGCCGGCTACTCAGCGACCGGTGGACCGAGGAGACCTGGGCCGCGGCACTGAACATCCACCTCGCCGCCGGCGGCAACCGCCACGACGAGGCCGCCATCACCCGCGCCACCGCCCAGCTGCTGCGCACCGCCACCGCCGGTCCCCCGCCCGCCGCCACCGGGCCGGCTCCCCGCGCGGTCGTGCCGTCCCGTCCGGCACTACCGGCGCCGGCCGAGCCCTACGACGACGACATGCCGCCTCTGGACCCGGACTCCGTCCGCCCGTTCCGGTCCCTCGACCGCCCGGCCGCAGACCTCTTCGACACGTCCGAACCCGTGCGGGGCGCGGGCCAGAGCCTTGAGGAGTTCCTGGCATCCCTGCCCGGCCTCTCCCCGCTCTCCCCCACCGATCCCGAGCCCGTGGGCGACGCCGACGCCATGCCCCGCCCGGAGAGCACCTCCGGGGCCGACAACGGCCCTGCCGCTCCCCCGCCCGGCGCTCAGCCCGACGATGAACCGGACAGTGCACAGCACGGAGACGACCGTTGAGAACTCCCGCACGTGACGCTCCAAGCGTCCCGCCTCCGGCGCCGGCACCGATCGCTTCTCCCGGACCGCCGACCACCCTGCACGGCTGGCGAGCACGCGTGCGGCTCCAGCCCTCCCCTCCCCCGATCCCGCCGGCCGGCGACTCCGCCCCAGTCGATGAGGACGACCCACGGGTGCGCTACCACGCCCAGCTCGGCCTCATCGAAACCACCGACATCACCACAGGCCTGAAAACCGCACGACGCCTGCTGCGCCTCAACGGTGAACGCCGCCACCCCTGCCCCCACATCGCCATCGACAGCGACTGCCGCGGCACCGGCAAACGCACCCTGCTCCACTACATCGGCATGGCCCACCAGGGACGCCGCGAAAAGCTCCACGGCATCGACGACAACCGCATCCCCGTCGTCTGCGTCAACGCCCCGCCCGAACAGGGCTCACCCGCCGACTGGTCCGCGGCCCTGGCCCTGTTCGTCGGCTGGGACCTGTACCGCCCCGACACCGAGCAACGCCCCGTACAGCGCATGAAGGACTTCACCGGCCCCGCCGTCCACGTGATGCGCCACGCCCGCACGGAGGTCTGCCTGGTCGACGGCATCGACCGGCTGCGGCCCGAGGACCTGCAGCCGACCTTCGACTTCTTCGACTACCTCACCGACGAACTGGGCCTGACCGTCTTCTGGAGCGGCATCGGCTCCAGCGACATCCTCCGCGAAGCCCGCGCCGCCCGCTTCCCCGCGCTGCGCCGACCCACAGAATCCACGGCGTCGATCCGGCCTCGATCGGTCCCCACCCTCTGGGTCAACCGGCTCCCACCCCGCTGCAAGGAACACCCCGACGAATGGGTCAGCACCCTGGCCGCGCTGGATGGCAGGCTCCGGCTGCGGCATCACAAACCGGACAGCCTCCTGGACCACCAGAAGAAGCTCTACCAGATCACGGACGGGCTCATGGAGCACCTCACGCCGCTGATCGGCATGGCCGCCCAACTCGCCATCCTCGACGGCACAGAAGCCCTCACCCCCGAGGTCCTCCACGACGCCGCCCGCTACCTCGACCTGCCTCAGGCAGAACAAGCCTGACGTCGGAGCAACCGGCCCGGCACGGATTACCAGACACACAGCTTCCCGCTTGCCCGCCGACAGCCCCAAACGCCCACCGCAATTCTCAATACACTTGCGGGACCCTCATCCAACTTGCGGCACCGCAGTTCAAGACCCCTCCGACACCGGAAACAACCCATCACCGACCGCCTCATCGACCCGCAGCATCACAGGTCAAAGAGACAGCCCGTCAACGGCCACACCGCAACATGAACGAGAACGCACACTGACCAACGACAACCGCCCTCGCCCTGAACCACCATCGTGGAATGATCAAACGATGACCGGATCGAGCAGTGTGGACGACCCCTCCTACTGGCGCGGGACCGAGCGAGTCGTCAACGGGATCGCTCAAGAACTCCTCACCCTCGACGACGGGGTCGCCTGGTTCACCAGCCTGTCGCCAGCCCGCCGGCAGGAAGTACTGCACGAGGCCGGCCTGTACGCAATGCAGGCCCACATCACGGCCGCAGACGGCCGCACCGGCGTCGCACGGTCAGGGGTGAAACCCACCGCCAACCCCGCAGTCATGATCTGCATGGACCCACCCCGCTACGGCTTCTCACGCCTCCCCGCCGACGAACACATCAAAGCCTTCCGCGTACTCGTCTCCGTATTCGCCGTGGCCGACACCAGACGCAGACAGACCCACTGCCAAGGCACCTGCACACACGCCTGGCACAACCTGACCAACCCAACCGAAGCCCCGTAAGTGAGACCAGCGTCCCCAACTGCAGCCCACACGCCGAACCACTGAAGAAAAGCCGCCGGGTATCACACGGGGCGCCGCACGGCCGGTACCACCCGAGACGTACTGGGGTGCCGCCTACGGGCCGCACAGGTCCACGGAGCGCACGCGAAGCCTCCTCAGTCCCCGGCAGGGGACGGCGCGGCCACCCTCTTGAGCACCAGGGACGGCTGCCCGCCCGGATCGTCATGGATGTCAGGGGGAGACATCCTGGTCCGCGTCTACGCCGGTGTCAGTTCATTGCCCGGCGGTAGAAGGCGATCTTCTCGCGGACGTAGGCCTGCTGTCCGCGCAGGTGGTCGATGCGTTGCTCCACCTGCGCGTCGTGCTGCTCCAGCAAGGCCAGGCGCTCGGCGAAGGTCCCGTCGCCGTCGCGGACGAGGCCGGCGAAGCGCTGCATCTCGGCGATCGGCATCCCGGTGTCGCGCAGGGCGCGCAGTACGGCCAGCCACTGAAGATCGTGCTCGGTGAAGCGGCGGTGGCCGGTGTGCGAGCGGTGGACGGCGCCCAGCAGGCCGATGCGTTCGTAATACCGCAGGGTGTCCAGGCTGAAGCCGGACCGTTCAACCGTCTCGGCCGGGGTCAGGTAGCCGGTCGTGGGTGCGCTCATGCGGGGATCATGCCATCGGCGGTAGCGGGCCGCCGAGTGGTTTGACCTGGACCGCGCTCCAGGTGGCACCGTTCCTTCCACCCACCCCCCTCTGTATCCGTGGAGGAACTCCCATGCGTTTCCGTACCCTTGGCGTGCGCGCGGACGGCACACCCGGCCCCACGGTAAGCACGCTCTGCCTAGGCACCCTGCCGTTCGGCACCCGCATCGACGAGCAGCGGGCGATCGATCTGCTGGACCGGTTCGTCGAACGTGGCGGCACCTTCATCGACACCGCCAACTGCTACTCCTTCTGGCTCGACGGCGCGAACGGCGACGAGAGCGAGCTGGTCATAGGACGCTGGCTCGCCGCACGTGGCAACCGGGACGAGGTCGTGCTGGCCAGCAAGGTCGGCGCCCGGCCGACCGGCCCCGGTGAGTGGCCGGGCACCGCTGAGGGACTGTCGGCGGCAGCCGTCCGGGCCGGCGTCGAAGGCAGCCTCAAGCGGCTCGGCACCGACCGGCTCGACGTCCTGTACGCACACATGGAGGACCGTCGGCCGGCGCTGGAGGAGACGGTCGCGGCGTTCGGCGGACTCGTATCCGATGGTTCGGTTGATGTGTTGGGTGTGAGCAACCAGGTCACCTGGCGCATCGACCGGGCTCGTGCGCTGGCCCGCGAGCAAGGGGTGGCCGGATACAGCTGCGTGCAGCAGCAGTACACCTACCTTCGGCCCCGGCCCGGCGCGACCTTCGGTTCCTGCGAGCACGCGACGCCGGAACTGCTCGACTACGTCCGCAGCGAACCCGGGGTCACGCTGCTCGCGTACACCTCGCTGCTGGCCGGCGCGTACACCGACCCCGCCAAGCCCCTCCCGAGCGGCTTCGACCACCCGGGCGCGGCGGCCCAGTTGGCCGCGCTGCGTGATGTGGCCGCCGAGACCGGCGCGACCGCGAACCAAGTCGTCCTCGCCTGGCTGCTCGGTGGCGAGCTCCCCGTGCTGCCCGTCGTCGGGGCCTCGACCGTCGCCCAGCTCGACGAGGCCCTGGACGCCGTCAGCCTGGAGCTGACCCCGGCTCAGCGTGCCCACCTCGACGAGGCGTAAGGCCTGGAGCCGAGGTGGCTCTCCCGCTGTCAGGAGTCCAGTCCGGGGCGGGGTCGTCGGCGAACAGGGGGCGCAGGGCGCCGACCGCCGCGCCGATGCAGGTGTCCCGCAGCTCGGTGCGGGTGCAGGTCTCGTGTGTGAGCCAGTCCACGCACAGGACTTGGACGAACACGAGCCAGGCCTTCAGTGCCGCGGAGACGGCGGCGTGCGTGCGTGTGTCGGCGAGCGGGAGTCCACTGAGCAGGCGTGAGCGCAGGGCGTCGAGTTCGTCCGTCATGATCGTCTGGATGACGGGGTCGCCCGCCAGTACCCGGTTCGCGGCCAGGACGGCGTGGCGGTTGGCGATGAAGTAGTCGAAGTGGGCGTCCAGGCCCTGGGAGAGCTGCTCGACGAGCGTGGCGCCGGGGTCGAAGGTGGTCGCCTCCAGCAGTCGGTCGGTCGCCTGTTGGTAGACCGCGGCGAAGAGGGCGTGCTTGCTCGGGAAGTGCTGGTAGAGCAGGGCGCGGGATACGTCGGCCTGCCGGGCGACGTCCTCCATCAGCACGTCGTCGTAGGGGGCGGCGGAGAAGAGCCGGGCGCCGACGGCGAGCAGTTGGGCACGGCGGTCGGCGGGGAGCAGGCGTCGGCGGGGTGGCATGCACCCAGATTACTACTTGACACGCGTCTAGTTAAGGGGGCTACCCTGCTATTAACTAGACGCGCGTCAAGTAGATGGGGTGGCGTCATGGCCAAGGCACTTCGGGTGTTCGCATGGGTGATGGGTCTCGCGTGCACGGCGATCGGGCTGTTCCACGTGGTGGGCGGCAATGCCGCGATTCCGGGGGAGGCCGACGCCGGCCCCACTCTGGACAGCCTGGGCCGGTTCTTCGGGGCGATCTTCGCCGGGTACGGGCTGGCGTGGCTGTGGGCGGCCCGGCAGTCCCCCGTCCCCGCGAACGTGGTGCGGTGGCTCGCCGCGGTGTTCCTGCTGGGCGGCTTGGGGCGGCTGCTGTCCCTGACGGTGCACGGGTGGCCGGACGGGTTCCAGGTGGCGCTGACCGTGATCGAGCTGGTCTTGCCGCCCGTCTTGTTCTGGCTGGCGGATGCGGACGAGCGGGCCGCCCGGGAGCGGCGGCCCGCGGGTGCGCCGTCCGCCGGTCCGTCCCTGACGCACCTCGCCTGACCGCGCCGCCGGCGTCCCCTTCGCCGCGCCGTGTACTCCGAGGCCGGTACGCACGACTACTCCCCCCGGCAGACGCCCCCAACAGCTGCTGAACGGCACGGTGTTCGCATGAAACTCAAGCGTCCCGCACGTCGGGCGACCCTCGTTGTGCACGTGGTCTCAGCCGCCGGCTGGCTGGGGATCGCACTCGGGCTGCTCGCTCTGGGCATCACCGCGGCCACGACCGAATCCGCACCGGTCCTCGAGGCCTCCGTCCGCTCCATGAAGACCCTCGTCGACTGGGTGGTCTTCCCCCTCGCCCTGCTCACCTTGCTGACCGGGCTCCTGATGGCGCTGGGATCGAGCTGGGGGCTGGCACGGCACCGCTGGATCTACACGAAGTTCTGGCTGACCCTCGCCATGATCGTCGGAACGTTCTTCGGGTTCCGCGACTCCATCGTCGACGCGTACACCGACGTGACCGCCGGCCACCCGCTGGCCGACGCCGGCGAGGTACTGCTCGGCCCGATGATCTCGCTGACCTCGTACGTCTTCATGGTGGCGCTGTCGATCCTCAAGCCCTGGGGGTCTGACGAAGCGTGGCCGCAGGCGACGCTCCGTGTCCCGCGGAGCGGTGGACGGCGCCGCCTCCAAGGTCAGCGGCCGTGCGTCGTAGTACCCGTACTACCTGGGGAGTACCTGTGAAACGCTACGCCGGGGTGACGCACGAGCGGCTGGGCGACGCCTAGCGTGGACGCATGGAAGAGCAGCGCGAGCGCCCGGGGGTTCCTCCGTGGCAGCGATGGGTGGAGCGGACCGGGCGGGGCCCGGCCTGGCGCTCCTCGCTGCTCGTGGCCGTCTTCGCCCAGGTCGGCTCGGGGTGGGCCGCGGAGCAGCAGAGCGGGCGGGTGGCGCTGGACGGTTTCGCGCGGCTCCTGCTGCTGCTCGGGCCCCTGCTGCTCGTGTGGCGGCACCGGTACCCGGTGGCCGTGGCGTACGGGGTCAGTGCCGTCACCCTCGTGTACATGGGCGCCGGGTTCCCGTACGGCCCGGTGTTCATCAGCCTGGCCCTGGCCTGCTTCGCCGCCGTCGTCGCCGGACGCCGCAGAGCCGCCTGGGGGGCCGTCGGGCTGCTGTGGGTCGGCCACCTGCTCATCGGCCACTGGCTCTACCGCCGGCTCCCGCCCGCCGGGGACGGCCCGGCGCCCTGGGCGCAGGAAATGGTCGTCACCGCGTGGGTGCTCGCCATCCTGGCCGTCTCCGAGCTGGTCCGCATACGCCGGGAGCAGTGGGCCCTCGCCCGGGCCGAGCGGTCGGCGGCGGAGAGCCGCCGGGTGAACGAGGAGCGGCTGCGCATCGCCCGCGAACTGCACGACGTCCTCGCGCACAGCATCTCGGTGATCAACGTCCAGGCGGGAGTGGGGCTGGCCCTGCTCGACTCCGACCCCGAGCAGGCCCGTTCGGCGCTGACCACCATCAAGGCGGCCAGCAAGGAGGCGTTGGGCGAGGTCCGGCAGGTCCTCGACACCCTGCGCAGTCCCGGCGACGCGCCGCGCTCGCCCGCGCCCGGTCTCGACCGGCTCCCCGAGCTCGCCGAGCAGGCGGTCTCGGCCGGGCTGACCGTCGACATCGCGACCGGCGGGGACGCGCGGGCGCTGGCGCCCGGGGCGGACCTCGCCGCCTTCCGCATCCTGCAGGAGGCGCTGACCAACGTCGTGCGGCATTCCGGTTCACGCTCCGCCCGCATTCACCTCTCCTGGCAGCCCCGCGTCCTGGAGTTGCGCGTGGACGACGACGGGCCGGCCACGGGCGATCCGGCGGGCGGCAGCGGCACCGGTCTCGTGGGCATGCGCGAGCGGGCCGCGGCCCTCGGTGGCACCATCGAGGCCGGGCCGCGCCCCGACGGCGGCTTCCGCGTGGTTGCCAGGATCCCGCTGAAGGCCGCCTCGTCCCAGGAGGATCCGTGATCCGTGTGGTGCTCGCCGACGACCAGCTCCTCGTCCGGGCGGGGTTCCGGGCCCTGCTCGACGCGCAGCAGGACATCGAGGTGGCGGGGGAGGCCGCCGACGGCGACGAGGCCGTCCGCCTCGTGCGCGCGCTGCGTCCGGACGTGGTCCTCATGGACATCCGGATGCCGGTGTGCGACGGGCTCGCCGCCACCCGGCGGATCACCGAGGACGCGGCGCTGGCAGACGTCCGGGTGGTCATGCTCACCACCTTCGAGCTCGACGAGTACGTCTTCGAGGCGCTCCGGTCCGGCGCCTCGGGCTTCCTGGTGAAGGACACCGAACCGGAGGAACTGCTGCGGGCGGTCCGGGCGGTGGTGGAGGGCGACGCGCTGCTGTCCCCCGGTGTCACGCGCCGCCTGATCGCGGAGTTCGCGGCCCGCTCCAAGCAGCCCGCCGCCGACGGCGCGGGCCTTGGCCTGGAGCGGCTCACGGAGCGGGAGCGCGAGGTGATGGCGCTGGTGGGCCTGGGCCTGTCCAATGAGGAGATCGCCCGCCGCCTGGTCGTCAGCCCGCTCACCGCGAAGACCCACGTCAGCCGGACGATGGTGAAGCTCGGCGCCCGTGACCGCGCCCAGCTGGTCGTCCTGGCCTACGAGTCGGGGCTGGTCCGGCCCGGCTGGCTCGGCTGACCGCCCCCAACCCGGCCCTCGTACTCCCCCGGTGGTACGCGCGGTGCAGCCGGCCGTACGACGACCCGGACCCCCTCCCGGCGCCAGTCTCGGAGTGTGACGCACACGTCCACGCTTCCGAGGAGTTGAACCGATATGAACACCCTGACCACCCTCGCGCACGACGGGCCCGGCCCGTGGATCCTGTTCTTCCCGCTGGTCTGGGCGGCCGTGGTGGTCGGCGCCGTCACCGTGCTGCGGCGCACCGTGTGGCGCGGCCGCCGGGCACCGTGGCAGGGCCGTGGCGCTCCCTACGGCCAGCACTCCCCGATCTCGATCCTCGGCCGGCGCTTCGCCTCCGGCGACATCGACGAAGACGAGTACTGGCGGCGGCTGTCCGTCCTGGACGAGCAGTTCGGCCGCTCCGCCAAGGGCGGTGTGGCATGAGGACCGCCGCCGCCCGGGTCGTCGATGCCGTGAAGGTCTACGGCCGGGGCGACACCGAGGTACGGGCCCTGGACGGGGTGAGCGTCGACTTCCCGGCCGGCCGCTTCACCGCGATCATGGGACCGTCCGGTTCCGGCAAGTCCACCCTGATGCACTGCGCCGCCGGTCTCGACACCCTCACCTCCGGATCCGCCTCCATCGGCGGTACGAACCTCAGCGCGCTCGACGACCGGAGGCTCACCCTGCTGCGCCGTGAGCGCGTCGGCTTCGTCTTCCAGGCCTTCAACCTGATTCCCACCCTCACCGTCGCCGAGAACATCACGCTCCCCCAGGACCTCGCGGGCGGCCGCGCGGACGGTGCCTGGCTCGACAGCCTCATCGACGTCGTCGGACTGCGCGACCGGCTGCACCACCGGCCGGCCGAGCTCTCCGGCGGCCAGCAGCAGCGCGTCGCCGTGGCCCGCGCACTCGCCGGCAGCCCCGATGTGGTGTTCGCCGACGAGCCGACCGGCAACCTCGACTCCCGTTCGGGTGAGGAGGTGCTCGGGCTGCTGGGCCGGGCGGTGCGCGAGATGAACCGTACGGTCGTCATGGTCACCCACGACCCGGTGGCCGCCGCCCACGCCGACGAGGTCGTCTTCCTCGCCGACGGGCGGCTGGTCGACCGGATGGCGGGCCCCACCGCGGACCGCGTCCTGGACCGGCTCAAGTCTTTCGACCCCCGCCCGCTGACGGCGGCGGCCGCCCTGAGGGAGGAGTCATGAGCACGAGCGGTGCCCGCACCGTGCTGCGGCTCAGCACGGCCTCGCTGCGCGCCCACAAGCGGCGGTTCGCCGGGACCTTCACGGCCGTGCTGCTCGGTGTCGCCTTCCTCGCCGGGACGCTCGTCATGGGCGACACCCTCCGCGCGAGCTTCGACGGCATGTTCGCCGGCGCGACGAGCGGTACCGACGCGGTGGTCCGCAGCTCCCGTGTCGTGACCGTCCCGGGCACGGCCCAGGGCACCCGGCAGCCCGTACCGACCTCGCTCGTGGAGGAGATCCGGCGCACCCCGGGCGTGGCCGCCGCCGCCCCCGCCGTCCAGGGCGCGGGGCAGCTCGTCGGCTCCGACGGCGAACCGATCAGCGGCCAGGGGCCGCCCACGCTCGCCGGGAACTGGATCGCGGACCCGGAACTCAATCCGTACCGGCTCGCGGAGGGCCGGGCGCCGGAGCGGACCGGGGAGGTCGTCGTCAACCGGGCCACCGCGGAGAAGGGCGGGCTGAAACTCGGCGACACGACGGTGCTGCGTACGCCCGACCCGGTCCCGGTGACGGTCGTCGGACTGGCCACCTTCGGCGGCGCGGACGGCATGGCGCAGGTCACGTACACGGGGATGACCCAGGCGGACGCGGAGAAGTACCTGACGCCGGCGCCCGGTCAGGCGGGGTCCATCCAGGTGCGCGCCGGTCCGGGAACGAGCCAGGGCGAGCTGGTGGAGGCGCTCACCGCGGTGCTGCCGCAGGGGGTCGAGGCGATCACCGGACAGGAATCGGCCCGGGAGAACACCGACATGGTCTCCGGTCAGTTCCTGACCCTCTTCACCACCATGCTGCTCGTCTTCTCGGGCATCGCCCTGCTCGTCGCCACCTTCAGCATCTACAACACCTTCGCGATCGTCGTCGCCCAGCGCACTCGCGAGAACGCCCTGTTGCGCGCCCTGGGCGCCTCCCGGCGCCAGGTCGTCGGCGGCACGCTGGCCGAGGCCGCCGCCGTCGCGTTCATCGCCTCGGCAGCCGGGCTGCTCGGCGGCGTCGGCTTCGCCGCGGGGCTCCAGGCGCTCTTCCCGGCCATCGGATTCCCCTTCCCCGAAGGCGACTTGGTGATCAGCGGACTGTCGATGCTGGTTCCCCTCGCCGTGGGGCTCGTCGTCTGCCTCGGGTCGGCCGTGCTGCCGGCCGTACGGGCCGGGCGCACGGCGCCGCTGGCCGCGCTGCTCGACAGCGCGGTGGACCAGTCGGGGGCCTCGCGGTCCCGTACGGTCTCCGGCGTGGCGCTGGGCGCGGCCGGCATCGGCGTGATCCTGACCGGGGTGCTCGCCGTACCGTCGCTGTCGCTGTGGCTGTCCGGGGCGGGCGCGGTGCTGGCGACGGCCTCGTTCGTCGTCCTGGGTCCGGTGGCGTCCTCGTCCGCCGTGCGGATGCTCGGCCGGCCGCTGGAGCGGGTGCGCGGGGTGACCGGCGCCCTGGCGGCGCGCAACGCGCGGCGCAGTCCGAAGCGGACGGCGTCCACGGCGACCGCGCTGATGATCGGCGTCGCCGTCGTCTCCCTGTTCACCGTCTTCGGCTCGTCACTGAAGGCGACCATGGACCGGACCGTGTCGCGTTCCTTCGCCGGTGACGTGGCCATCAGCGCCCCGTCCTTCGGGGCGGGCGGTAGCGGCCTGAGCCCGCAGCTGGCACCGGCGGTCGCGGCGCTGCCCGAGGTGGCGGGCGCGGTGGGCCTGGGCAAGGGGGTCGCGGAGGTCGACGGCTCGGGGCGGGCGCTGACCGTCACCGACCCGGCGGCGCTCGCGGTCGGCCTCGACCTGGGCGCGGTGTCGGGAGGGCTCGACGCGCTGGGACCGGACGGGATCGCGGTGTCCGCGAAGGAGGCCTCGCGGAACGGGTGGCGGCCCGGCAGCACGGTCGAACTCGCCTTCACCGACGGGCAGAAGCAGCCCTTCACGGTCCGCGCGGTGTACGAGCGGTCGGAGCTGGCCGGCGACTACGTCATCACGCGGGCGGCCTGGGCGCCGCACCGGGCGCAGGACACGGACTCGCTGGTGACCGTCACCTTCAAGGACGGGGTGTCGGCGGCGGCCGGTGTGGCGGCGGTCGAGAAGACGGCCGCGCTGTACGGGGGGCCCGAGGTGCAGACGCGCGACGCGTACGCGCAGTCGGCGGCAGGCGGCATCGACATGATGCTCACGCTCGTCTACGCGCTGCTCGCCCTCGCCGTGCTGATCGCCCTGCTGGGCATCGCCAACACGCTGACCCTCGCCGTCCACGAGCGCACCCGCGAACTGGGGCTGCTCCGGGCGGTGGGCCAGACCAGGGCGCAGCTGCGGGCCATGGTCCGCTGGGAGTCGGTCCTGGTCGCCGCGTTCGGCACGGCCGGCGGTCTGGCGCTGGGCGGAGTCCTCGGGTGGGTACTGGTGAAGGCCTCGGACGGGGCGAGCGACAGTGCGTTCGCGTTCGCCGTCCCGCCGCTGCAACTCGCCGTCGTCGCCCTGGTGGGCGTGGCGGCGGGTGTCCTCGCGGGCTGGCGTCCGGCGCGGCGCGCGGCCCGCCTGGACATCCTGCGCGCGGTCGCCGCCGACTAGCCGGTCCCGAGAACGCGGGCCGGCGCGAGCGCGGCGTCCGCGGCCGGGGTCTGTCCGAACTCTTTTCTGCCGTCGTTCTACGAGTGAGAACATCACTCCTCAACTCAGGCAGGCGGATTTTGAAGAGCGGTGAGAGCGGTGAGAGCGGCGCCTTCGGAAAGTGGTTCAACCCGGGACGCATGCGCGGGTCAGTGGTCATCGGGTTCGCAACGGGAGCCCTGCTCCTCGGTGCTGATATCGCACTGACCGAGACGGTGTTTCGCGACCCGGAACCCAAGGTCGTCATGGTGCGCGAGCTCCCCCGTGGTGCGGGGTGTTCTGCTCCTGTCATCCTGGCTCCTCAGTAGATCTACACGGGGGGGTGGGCTCGGAGCCCGGCAGTACTCTGCCGGGCTCCGAGCTGTTCATCACTTACAATCCACAATCGCGTGTGCTGGCTTCGTCTGCCGTGCACCGCGCGTCCTTCTCGCCCGGCTACCGGCCACTTTTCCCTCCAGACGGTGGTGCGGGCGGTCGCGATCCTGCCAGTCGCTGTACCGCCGAGGTCCTCAGTCGTCGACGAGCATCAGGATGGCCACACGGTCACCCTGCAGTGCTGCTCGGTACCACCAGTTTTGAGCGTGCTGTTCACCAAAGAACAGTTCAGTCAACTCTGCGATTCTGCGCAGAGCCTCACCATCGAGCTGTCCTTCCTTCTCGCAGTCCAGCAGTGTCTCCAATTCCCCCATAAAGCGGAGGCGCTGCTGATCCTTTTCGTTTCTCCAGTGCGCCGGCCGGGGATATCCCCCCGGAGGGGGGAGGGAAACGCCCTCCCCCCTCCGGTCGAGTTCCCCAACGCCGACCGCGGGGGTGTGCACGGCAAGAAATGCCGTGCACACCATCTCGTCCACAGCCGCGCTGGATTCCCTCTTGAGATAATCGGCGGCCAGACGAAGACGCATTGCTACGGCGTCCATGGTCTGCCTCCCTTGTTAATACTCCCCAAGAATCCCACGCAAGATCTTCAGGGCCTCGAGGTGATAGCGGCTCGCCTTCTTCGGGGCAAGACCCGCAGACTCGGCGAACGCGGCCACGGTCCCTTCGTCGATATAGACGAACTCGATCAGCCTCCTGAAGATTTCGGGAAGCTGATTCATGGCCTGCAGCACTTCGCGTGCGTTCTCGTCCGCAAGGAGCTCTTCATCGGCAGCAGAACTGTCGGCGGCCACGTCGTAACCGGCGAGGTCGGTGGGCGCGTACCGGTTCGACTTGACCCTGAGGTAGTCGTGGTACTCGCTCCTGACAGCCCTGTATGCCAGAGCCCTCTTGTGCTCCGGAGAGGCGAGACGGTAGTTCGCGCTCTTCCAGAGCTTGAGGTATCCCGACTGCACCAGGTCCTCCGCCTGCGCGTGGTTTCCGCACAGCCGGTAGGCGTACCAGTAGAGCCCGTTCCGGGTTTCCGTCACGAGCTGGGTGAACTCCGCGCTCAGCACGCAGAGCACCCGGCCCGAGCCGGTGGACTCGGGCCGCAGCCACCCGGGTACCTCAGGGGTGGTACACGCCTGTACACCGTCGGCCAGGTCGGGGAAGGTCCCGAGCAGGCACCGGGTGGTACACAGAGATGTCGTGGTGGTCACGGCTTCTCCCGTTTCGATAGCCGGCCCGGCAGGAGTGATGGGCCGGGTGGCCGTTGTAGCGCGGATCGCGCCACACCTGGCTCTACGAGGGATCCGGAGGCCTCGGACACCTTCGGGCAGACTTTTTCGCCGACTCGCCGCTCGGCGCGTTGGTGCTGGATTCGCGTGGTGCGGGCTCCTCATGATGGGGCGGACCGGGGTGCCCCGGTCCGCCCGCTTCGCCGGAAGGTCTCTTCGCCATGACGCGTACCCAGCGCCGGACCGGGCTTCTGCTCGTCGCGGTGTTCCTGTGGGCCCTGCCGCTGGGTCACTCCGCGCCGCGTGCCGAGGCCGCCGGGCCCGGGCGCTGTGCGGGCGGGGCGTTCTTCGGGCAGCCCGGTCCGCCGGACGGGGTTCCGCAGGGGAGCTCGTCTCGCTCCGGCCGGATGCCGGTCCTTTGAGCGGTGGCAATCAGGTCACCTTGACCGGCGCCAACCTCGGTTCCTCTACGTGGGTGTTCTTCGGCACGCTGGGGGCCGACGGGTGCTTCACGGGCCGGGAAGCCTCGGACGTGGTGGTGCTCAGTGACACCTCCGTCGTCGCCGTCGCACCCCAGTGGCCCATGGCGGCGACCGTCTCCGTCTATGCGGGCACCGACTGCGGGCGGCTGAGCAATCCGCTCGGCTACACCTTCCTCGACTGAAGTCGACACCTCTCCCGGCCCTCCGGCCCGACCGACTGCCTGCCTGTTTCTCGCCACTGCTGGAGAGGAATTCGCCAGACCGTGGATGGCGGGGCATCGGCCGACCGGTGGGTGGACGGCTCGGGACCCTGGTTCCGTACGCCTTCGGGAAGGGTTCTTCCCGCCTGGGCCGGACGGGGCGTCCATCGCAGGCCAGGCGGTGTGCGCCGGGTGCGTGGACCGCGGGGCCGCACGCCGTGGCCGGGTTCCCGTGGCCGTGGGTGGGGCTCCAGGGGCTGTGGAATCTCGCTTTGAAGCCGGCTTGAGCGGGGCCGTTCGTTCCGCCGAACAGGCTACGCGTGGTGCTTCAATGGCCACCGTCAGGGGCGCGATGGGATCAGCAGGGAGCGGGCACGGGGATGCGGAAGTCGTATGTCGCGGCGCACATTTACATGATTGTCGGAGTGCTCTCCGGGTTGTACTACCGCGAGATGACCAAGATCAACGAGTTCGAGGGCGAGACCCAGCTCGGGGTCCTCCACACGCACTTGCTCGCGCTGGGCATGCTGGTCTTCCTCATAGTTCTCGGCCTCGACAAGGTGTTCGCGCTGTCCGGGAACAAGCAGTTCACCTACTTCTTCTGGTTCTACAACGCGGGCCTCTCGATCACCTGCCTCAGCATGCTCTACCGGGGCACCCAGACCGTGCTCGGCAACGAGGTTCCCGAACTCTTCTCCCTGGTAGGAGGGTTGGGGCACATCATCCTCACCGTGGGACTCGTCCTGTTCTTCATCCTGCTCGGGAAGCGGGTCAAGGAGCACGACAACGCTCGGCCCGAGCAGCCCGAGCGCGTGAACAGCTCGGTCTGACGGCCCCTTACGCCCGGTGGGCCGACCGGTGGCTCCTCGACTCGGCGGGCCTCGGCGATGATCGCGGCGAGCAGTGGCTGCTTGCCGATCCAGTCGGCTGCGAACCTCACCTCGTGGCCGAAGTTCTGCCGCCTGGAGTTGACGATCTGGCGGTGCCGCCTCGCAAGACCTTGCTGGAGGTCATCGAGCAAGCGCACGTGTTCAGTCCTTCCGCTGGCTGCAATCCTGCTGAGCCTCCCAGATTCCGCCATTGGAAAGATGCTGTACACAAAACTGCACTGCGCGGGATGTCGAACTGCGGACTGCCGGTGCGCGGACGGAGTCCGGCGAGATCAGGCGCAGCGCCGGATCCGGCACGAGCAGCGTCTCCGTATCCGATGTCGTGCGGTCAAACTTCCTTGAGACTGGTCAAACTTCTCTGAGACAGGACACCTGGCACTATCTACCACGGGCGCTCCGCTCGCCCTCACACGAGAACTGTGGCCAGGGCTGCAGTAACGGCGGCGGCAAGGGTGAGCACCGCAGCGAATGCGGCCGCCGCGTGGCGGAGCGCGGTGGGGTAGGTGGCGCCATCGAGACGGGCGAGTTTCCCGGCTCCTGCCCCGACAAGGAGTGCCGCCATCAGCACGAGGGCGATGCCCTGCGCCTTGCCTACGCCCTGCCGCAGCACCGGGTCGCGGAGTCGGCGCGGCTCGGCCGCAAGAACTTCAAGGCCGGCGCGGACTGCCCGTGGGTCATGGTGATCGTGGACGAGACCCACATGATCACCGACTCCGCCACCGAGGAAGGCAAGGAGGCCGTCTTTATCCTGGACAAGATCGCCGCGCTCGGCCGGAACCTCGGCATGACGCTGCTGATCGTCAACCAGGCCGTTAACACCGACAAGCTCGGCGGGTCCACCGCTCTGCGTACCAACGTGATCCAGGGCGGCGCGATGGTCATGCTGCGTACGGACTCCGCCCAGTCGAACCTGGTGACGGTCGATGGCTTCGAGGGCATCGACCCCGGTGCGATCCCGGCCGCCTGGTCCGCCGAGGACGAGCCTCTGGTGTGGTCGGACGACATCCCGCTCAACGACCCGGCGAGGACGTTCGGCCTCGGCTACGTCGGATCGCCCGGCGAGCCTGTCCAGATGATGCGCAGCTGGATCCTCGAATCTGCGGCCCCGTACATCCGTCACAACCGCATCGTCTGGCCGGCGGACTGGCCGGGCTGGGACGACCGGAACGAGATCGCCGAGGTGTCAGTCATCGGGGACGGCAACGGCTCCCCCGACACCAGCTCAGCCTGGGGTGGCGGCGGCGAGTATACGCCGCCGCTCGACAGCGGGTTCAAGGCGGCGCCGGAGCCCAGTGCAGACGCCGCCGTCCTGGCCCTGCTCGACGACTCGGCTGGCCTGGAGATCACCAAGGAAGAGATCCGCACTCTCACCGGCCTCAACGAGAAGACCCTGTCCAACGTCCTGACCGCCCTCGTCAAAACGAACGAGATCGAACGGGTCAAGCCCGGCGTCTACCGCAAGAACTCGTAGAAGGCCGTAGGCACCCCAACCTGATAGCCAAACCCCGCGCCCCGTGGAGACCCTTCCCGGCGGGGCGTCGCGCTGCCCTGCCCAACTCACCTTTGCATCAGGAGACACAGCCCGTGCGCCGCTACCGCTACCGCTGCCCCGTCTGCCAGACCACCAGCCCCACCGTCCACCACCTCGACGAAGTCGCCGCTGAAGGTATTACGCACCGCCAGACCATGCACGGCGGACACATCCCCGACGGCGAGAGCGCCGGCGAAATAGACAGACTCGGCCGCTGGTACTCGTCGCTAACGCCGTTCAACGCCCTGTACACCCGGATCGCCGACAACCTCGCCGACCTCGCGCAGCCCAAGGGAACTGGCCATCCCCTGTGGGCATCCGCCGGAGCCACCGCCATCATCGCTGCCGCAGCCGGCCTCGTCCTCGCCATCGTCTCCGCCGCGCTCTGACCCGGCTCGCGATCGCTCCGCGTGTTCACCAGCACTGCCGCCTCATGACGGGTGCTGGAACCGGTGGCTCGGAAGGCCGCCCGGTCCGCAGTCCTGATCGCTGCGGGACGCCGCGCTAGTGCTCCGGGGTGGAAGGCACGATCAACGAGTTCGCCCACGGCCACGGCATGCGACGCTGCCGCTACCGAGGCCAGAGCAAAGCCCACATTCAGCACGTCCTGACCGCGATCGCCGTCAACATCGAGCGTCTCAGCGGACTACCGTCGGCCGAAGGATGCTCTCCGCCCCGACAACCGACGGCCTTCCAGAACTACCTCGACCAGCACAAGATCCCCCTGCTCACCTCCTGGCGAACCCTCGGAAGATGAACTCGACGGCACAAGATCCCCGACAGAGTCAAGCTCATGGAGTCGACGACCGGTCTGTACAAGACCGAGGTCATCAAACCGCAGCGGCCCTGGAAGACGCTCTCGGACGTCGAGCTCGCCACCACCGAGTGGGCCGACTGGTACAACCACCGCCGACTCCACGGTGGGATAGGGCACATCCCACCTGTCGAATACGAAGCCAATTACACAGCCACCAACTGAGATCTCTACCGAACCCGGAACGGTTCAGTCCCGGTCCACGAGCTCCCGCTGGAGCATCAGTTCGGCGCGGCTGAGCGGGAGGTCGGGCCGCAGCCGTTCGGGATGACCGGGGGGCGGCGGGCGCAGCCGGGCGGGCGCCCGGGCATCGGGCGGCGGGGGCATGGGGGCGCCGATCCAGATCCATCCCGCTGCCGACAGCGACCGGTAGGCCTCGCGCAGCAGCCGGACGGCCCAGGAGCCCGGCCGGGTCACGAGCCCAGCGCCGGGACCGGGATGCGGGGGCGGGCCCGCTGCGCCGCGGGCTCCTCGTCGCTCCAGTTCCACAGCCGCGACAGGGCGTCCGTGTCGAGGTCGTGGCCCTCGGTCCAGATGCGGGCCGCCGCGTTCAGCACGGACTGCCGGTCGGCCTCCGGGGTGCCCCGGCGGGCCGGCAACAGGGGGACGGCCGCACTGGCGCCGAGGCGGACCGCGCGGTGCCTGCGGGCGAAGGCGGTCAGGGTCTGGCGCGGGCCCGCCTCGACGAGCAGGACGTCCTCGATGGCGAGGAGTTCCTCCAGAGCGGCCTTGAAGTACACGGTGTCGGTGATCTGGCGGGCCCAGAAGCGGGGGCTGAGCGCCTCCTGCGGGCGCATCAGGGCGCCGGTGTAGCCGGAGTAGAGGGGCAGCCTCGGCTCGCGCAGCGCGATCCCCCGGTACTGGGCCTCCACCGCCTCGGAGGCGGGGGCCATCGCCGGGGAGTGGAAGGGGCTGGTGGCGGGCACGGTGACCACCGTGAGGCCGTCGGCCCTGAGCCGGGCCTCCACGCCCGCCAGCGCGTCCTTCGAACCGGCCAGCATCACCTGCTGGCCTGCGTTGACGGCCGCGATCCCGACGTCCCCGCTCAGATACGGGCGCAGTCGGTCCTCGCCGGCGGCGACGGCGAGCATGCCGCCCTCCGGGATCTTCACGGCCTCGCGCACCCGGACCATCACCATGGCGGCTGCGTCCGGCAGGGACACGACCCCGGCGAGGCAGGCGGCGACGAGCTCGCCCGCGCTGTGTCCGAGCAGCGCCACCGGGCGTACGCCCCAGCCGAGCACGAGCCGGCCCAGCGCGTAGTCGACCGCGAACAGCAGCGGCTGGGCGCGGCGTACGTCGTCCATCCCGATCAGCGGCGCGCCGGGGGCCAGCCAGTCCGCGCGGATCCGTCGGCCCTCCTCGCCCATGTGGGACAGCGCGGCGTCCACGGCGGCGGTGAAGACGGGCTCACGGCGGTAGAGGCCGGCGGCCATGGCGGCGTGCTGGGAGCCCTGGCCGGGGAAGAGCAGGGCGACGGGCCGGGGCTGACGGGCGTCGACGGGCCGGGCCTTGTGCACGGTCGCGGCGGCGAGCGCGGCGACCGTGACGGCGGCACCGCGGACCGGCCCGGGCGGGGCTCCGCAGGGTACGGCGGTCGGCAGGGAGGGAAAGGCCTCGCGGTGCAGTCCGCCCAGCAGCGGGTAGAGCTCGCCTCGGACCCGGGCCTCGTCCTTGGCGTCCTTGCCGGACCACAGCAGCAGGCGGTGGTGTTCGGGGTCGGTGGACCGCCGGCCGTGGCGCAGGGGCCGCAGCGGCGGCTCGGTGTCCTCGTCGGCGCTGAGGACACCGAGGACGGCGTCGCCGTCGGCCACCGCCTCGGCGGCGCGCTTGACGGCGTGGACGGTGATGGCTTGCGGGTCAGGTTCGCCGAACCCGGCGGTCAGGACCAGGTCGGCGGTGCCGTCGTGCAGTGCCTGGTGGGCCTGGCGCAGCGCGTGGCCCGGGGGAGCTGTGCGTACCGCGAACCCCTCGTGGTGCGAGGGGAGTCCCGGTTCGAGGCGGGCGGCGGCGATGAGGACGACCGTACGGACCGGCAGGTGCTCGGGGGGGCGGCCGAAGGCGCGCAGCACCGCGGAGATCGAGGCGGCCGACGCCAGGGGCCAGGGGTGCTGCTGCGGCGCGGCGCCGGGGCTGACCACCAGCCTGCGGACGACCGCGCTGTACGACGTGAGCGACATGTTCCCTCCTCCTGGGCCGTGGTCACCGGCCGCTCGTACCGTGCGTGGAGCACCCGGACGTCCCGGGGCATCCCTGGGGCGGTCGCCCCGCCCGCGGGGGCGGGGGAGCGGGGCGACCGCGCAGAGGCCGGCTCAGGCCGCGCCGGCCCGACCGGAGTTGATCAGGGCGAGGAGCGCGCCCGGGGTCTCCGCGTCGACGACGGCGTCGTCGGGGATGGTGATTCCGTACTCGCGCTGGATCTGGCCGATGACCTGGAGCAGCGCGAGGGAGTCGTAGCCGAGGTCCATGAAGGGCGTGTCGATGACGTCGCCGTCCAGGTCGACGCCCTCCTCCTCGCCCGCGCTCTCGCGCAGCATGCGGGTCAGGTCGGTCAGGGTCACGGCGGTGGCCGCGGCTGCGGCGGTGCTGGTTGCGGTGGTCGTGGTGCTCATGGTCGGTGCCGTCCTCTCGGTTGGGCCTCTGGGCAGGGGTGTTGAGCGTGTGGGGTGAGCGGGCGTACTCAGTGGGCGCGGCGCACCACGAGCGCCGCGTTGAACCCGCCGTGTCCGCGAGCGAGTACCAGGGCGGTGCGCAGGTTCGCCTCGCGCGCCTCGGTGACGAGGTCGAGCCGGTGGGCGGGGTCGGGCGTGACGTTGACGGTGGGGGGTACGACGCCGTCGCGCAGGGCGAGCAGGGCGGTGGCCGCGTCCAGCGAGGCGCCGCCGGCGAGCAGGCGCCCGGTCATCGTCTTGGGGGCGGTCACCGGCACCGCCAGGGGGCCGAAGACGGCGGTGATGGCCTCGGCCTCGGCCCGGTCGAGTTCCGGTACTCCGGCGGCGTCGGCGAAGACGACGTCGATGTCGCCCGGGGTGAGCCCGGCGTCGGCGAGCGCGCCTTCGGCGGCCCGGCGCAGGCCGGGCGGGCGGCCGGTGCCGGGGGCGGGGTCGAGGGTGGCCGCGTACCCGGCGATCTCGCCGTAGATCTGGCGCGCTCCGCGCCGACGGGCGGATTCGGCGTCCTCCAGGAGGAGGATGGCTCCGCCCTCGCCGGGCACGTATCCGCGCGCCTGCGCCGAGAAGGGGAGGTAGGCGCGCTGGGGGTCCTCGGCGGTGCTCATCAGCCCGGAGGCGATCTGCGGCACCCAGCCCCAGGGGCAGATGGCCGCGTCGACTCCGCCGGAGATGACGGCGGGGAAGCCCTTGCGCAGCTGGCGGCGGGCGTGGCCGATGGCGTCGATGCCGCCGGCCTGCTCGGTCAGCAGCACTCCGCTGGGGCCGCGCAGCTTGTGCCGGATGGAGATCTGGCCGGTGTTGACCGCGTAGAACCAGGCGAAGGACTGGTAGGCGCTGACGTACTCCTTGCCCTTGCTCCACAGGTTCTCCAGCTCACGCTGGCCGAACTCGACGGCCCCTCCCGACGCCGAGGTGACCACGCCGATGCCGTACTCGGGGAGTTCGGAGGTGTCGATGCCGGCGTCGGCCAGCGCCCAGTCGGTGGCGGTCAGCGCGAGCCGCGTCATGTGGTCGGTCTGCGGGATGAGCCGGCTGGGGATGTGGTCCTCGGCGACGTAGCCCGGGACCTCGCCGGCGATGCGGGACGGGTACTGGGAGGCATCGAAGCGGGTGACCGGCCCGAGTCCGGACTCGCCGGCCAGGGTGGCCTTCCAGTAGTCCTCGGCGCCCAGGCCGTTGGGGGCGGTGATGCCCACGCCTGTCACCACGGCGGCCGTGCTCATACGTTGCTCCTCTCCGGGCGGGCCAGCACCATGGCGCTCTGGAAGCCGCCGAAGCCGCTGCCGACGCTCAGCACCACGTCGGTCTTCTGCTCACGGGCGGTCAGCGGGATGTAGTCGAGGTCGAGTTCGGGGTCGGGCTCGTGCAGGTTGGCGGTGGGCGGCAGCACTCCGTGCTCCATCGCCAGAGCGCAGGCGGCGATCTCCAGCGAGCCGATCGCCCCGAGCGAGTGGCCGATCATCGACTTGATGGAGCTGATCGGGGTGCGGTAGGCGTGCTCGCCGAAGCTGCGCTTGAACGCGCCTGTCTCGTGGCGGTCGTTCATCTTGGTGCCGGAGCCGTGGGCGTTGATGTAGTCGACGGAGGCGGGTGCGAGGTGGGCCTCCGCGAGGGCCACGTCGATGGCCTCGGACATCTCTCGGCCCTCGGGCATGAGGCCGGTCATGTGGTAAGCGTTGCAGCGGGAGGCGAAGCCGGCGATCTCGGCGTAGATGTGCGCCCCGCGCCGCCGGGCGCTTTGCAGCTCCTCCAGGACCAGGACGGCCGCGCCCTCGCCGAGGACCAGGCCGCTGCGGGTGCGGTCGAAGGGCCGGCAGGCGCTCTCCGGGGTGTCGTTGCGGGGGGTGGTGGCGTGGATGGCGTCGAAGCAGGCCGAGGTGATCGGCGAGATCGGGGCCTCCGTGGCGCCGGCGATCATCACGTCGGCGGTGCCCTCGCGGATGAGGTCCACGGCGTGGCCCAGCGAGTCCAGGCCGGAGGTGCAGCCGGTCGAGACGACCGCGGCGGGACCTTCGGCGCCGGCCGCCCGGCCCACCTCCGCGGCCATGGAGCTGGGTACGAAGTGCCGGTACAGCTCGGGGACCGCGTACTCGTGGTCGACCAGCCACTTGCGTCCACCGTCGCTGACGACGGCGTACTCGCGCTCCAGGCTGGTGGTGCAGCCGACCGCGCTGCCCAGCGAGGTGCCGATGCGGCCCGGGTCGAGCGCGGAGAGGTCGATGGCGCTGTCGGCGAGCGCCTCGCGGGTGGAGACGACCGCGAACTGGGCCGCCCGGTCGAGCCGGCGGATCTCCTGCGGCGACAGTCCGGCGGCCTTCGGGTCGAAGTCGCACTCTGCGGCCACCTGGGAACGGAACGGCGACGGGTCGTAGAAGGTGATCCTGCGGGTGGCGGTCCGGCCTGCTGTCAGCAGGTTCCAGTACTCCTTGACACCGACCCCGCCGGGGGCCACGACGCCCAGGCCGGTGATGACGACTCTGCGCGGCTCCGGCCCCGTTGAGCCGTATGGAACTGTGGGGGTCACTGCCGATCCCTTCGTCCGTAACGCTCGTCAATCGATGCGGCGGCCGGAGTGGTTCAGGGTCAGGGCCTCCCCGCCCCGGCCGGCCGGCCGGCACGGTCAGCCGCTCGTGGCGTGCTGCCGTCTCCGGTGCAGCCATGGAACGTGTGTGCCCTCGACGGAGGCTCGCGTGTGCGTGGACCTGACGGAAGGCGGCACTACGTAGGGGGGTTGCCGTGCTTGCGGGCCGGTACCTCGGCCTTCTTGGCGCGCAGTGCGGCCAGCGAGCGGGCCAGGACGCGGCGGGTGTCGGCGGGGTCGATGACGTCGTCGACCAGTCCGCGCTCGGCGGCGTAGTAGGGGTGCATCAGCTCGGCCTTGTACTCCTTGATGCGCCGGGCCCGCACCTCCTGCGGGTCGTCGGCGGCAGCGATCTCCCGGCGGAAGATGACGTTGGCGGCGCCCTCGGCACCCATGACCGCGATCTCGTTGGTCGGCCAGGCGTAGGCCATGTCGGCGCCGATGGAACGGGAGTCCATCACGATGTAGGCGCCGCCGTACGCCTTGCGCAGTACCAGGGAGATACGGGGGACGGTGGCGTTGCAGTACGCGTACAGCAGCTTGGCGCCGTGCCGGATGATGCCGTTGTGCTCCTGGCCGACGCCGGGCAGGAAGCCGGGTACGTCCACCAGCGTGACGAGCGGGATGTTGAAGGCGTCGCAGGTGGACACGAAGCGGGCGGCCTTCTCGGAGGCGTTGATGTCCAGCACGCCGGCGAGGTGGGCGGGCTGGTTGGCGACGATGCCCACCGGGTGGCCGTCGATGCGGGTGAGTGCGCACACCACGTTGGCCGCCCACCCCTCGTGCACCTCGAAGAACTCGCCGTCGTCGACGATTTCCGCGATCACCGCCCGAATGTCGTACGAGCGGCCCGGGTCGGCGGGCACCAGGTCGGCGAGCGCCCCGGTGCTGCGCTCGGCCGGGTCCTCGCAGGGCACCGCGGGCGGCAGCTCCCCGTTGTTGGACGGCAGCAGCGACAGCAGGTACCGCACGTCCTCCAGGCACTCGGCCTCGTCGTCGTGGGCGAAGTGGCAGACGCCGGACGCGGTGGCGTGGACGTCGGCACCGCCCAGGCCGTTGTGGGTGATCCGCTCGCCGGTCACGGCCTGGACGACGTCGGGCCCGGTGATGAACATCTGTGCGGTCTCACGCACCATGAACACGAAGTCGGTGAGGGCCGGCGAATAGGCGGCACCGCCCGCGCACGGGCCGAGAATGACGCTGATCTGCGGGATCACCCCGGAGGCGGCGACATTGCGGCGGAAGATCCCGCCGTAGCCGGCCAGGGCGGTGACACCTTCCTGGATACGGGCGCCTGCCCCGTCGTTGAGCGAGACCAGCGGCGCGCCGGCGGACTCGGCGAGGTCCATCACCTTGTGGACCTTGGCGGCGTGCGCCTCGCCGAGCGCGCCCGCGAAGACCCGGAAGTCGTGGGCGTACGCGAAGACGGTGCGGCCGTGCACCAGGCCCCAGCCGATGACGACGCCGTCGCCGTGCGGTTTGCGGTCCTCCAGGCCGAAGCCGGTGGCCCGGTGGCGGCGCAGCGGTTCCAGTTCGGTGAACGTGCCCCGGTCGAAGAGGATCGCCAGGCGCTCGTGGGCGGTGAGCTTGTTCTTCTCGTGCTGGCGCCGGGTGGCCGCGGGATCCGGCCCGTGGCTGACCTCGTGCTTGAGGCGGAGCAGTTCGGCGGTGGCCCGTCGCAGGTCGGGGGCGGGCGGGCTGGAGGGGAGACCTTCAAGGATCGTCATCGGCCGAACGTAGGCAGCCTGCCTCGAGAGGCACTGGATCGGGCGGGCCGTCAGCCGGTGGCCGGCACGGGCAGGTCGAGCACCGGGTCTGCGGAGAGTACTGCCTGGTGGAGGCGCCGCAGCCGGGGCGAGGGCTCCAGGCCCAGCTCGTCGATGAGGGTGCTGCGCAGCCGCTGGTACGACTCCAGGGCGCGCCAGGCGCTGCCCGAGCGGTGCAGGGCGGTCATCAGCTGGGCGCAGAAGTTCTCGTGCATGGGGTGCTTGGCGACCAGCACCCGCAGTTCGGGCACGAGCCCGGTGTGCCGGCCCAGATGCAGGTCCGCCTCGATGCGCCGCTCCAGCGCCGCCATCCGGTCCTCCTCGAGCCGCAGCACCTCCAGTTCCAGGACGCTGCCGACGCGGACGTCGACCAGGGCTCCGTCGCGCCACATGTCCAGGGCCCTGCCGAGCAGGTCGGAGACGGCTCGGTGGTCGCCCGCCTCGTGGGCGGCGCGCCCGGAGGCGGCGAGCCGGGTGAACTCCTGGGCGTCGACCCGGCCGGGCTGGACCTGGAGCAGATAGCCGCCGTGCTGGGTGACCAGGACGTCCTTGGCCTGGCGCACCGGGTCCCCGTCCAGGGCCGCGGCGATCTTCCGGCGGAGCTGGAGGATGTACGTCTGGAGCGTGGTCGCCGCGCTGCGCGGAATGTCCTCGCCCCAGATCTCCTCCATCAGGGTCGGCACGGTCACGACCCGGTCGGACTGGAGGGCGAGCAGTGCGAGGATCTGGCGCGGCTTGGCCGCCGTGGGCACCACGGAAACACCGTGCTCGAATGCGGTGAGCGGGCCCAGTACGTTGATCTCCATCATGCTCCCCTGTTCCTCGGTTCCCCGTGGGGCCAAGCCACCGGCGTTCGGCCGGAGCATTGAACGAGCCTGGCAGCCGCGACGCTCGAGCCCCAGTGCGCGTTTCATGAACAGGGACATGAAAATGTCATACCGCGATGGTGAGCGGAGCACTGTGCATCCATGAGGGCCGCACCGCAGAATCCTGAGCCACGGGACGTCGGGGACCACCCCACACGACCGCTCAGGAGGGGAACATCATGGTCGGGTCGACTGCTGTCGAAACCGGTACCACCTTGCACGTGAACGCCGCGGACCACCGGCACGCCCTGCTGACCGCCCGCACAGGCTTGGAGCCGGACCTTGCGCAGCGGTACACCGACGACCCGATGGCGGTGCTCGCCGAGTTCGGCCTGACGTTGGCCGAGCCGGTGTACCTGTCCGGGGAACTGCTGATGGAGGACCTGGACAACCCTGATCTCACGGTCACCATGTGGTGCAACTTCACCCACGGTCCGGGCACCCGCAAGGCGCCGGCCGGCATGTGGCGCCCGTGACGGTCGCCGGGACCGTGCCCGCCGATCTTCCGGTGGGTTTCAAGCGTCATCTGCGGGTGGAGGCGGTCAGGGGTGAGGCCGTCTACCTGTTGTCGGAGCGCGGCACCACGGTGCTGCGGGGGCGGGACGTGGAAGCGCTGGCCTCGCTGCTGGACGGCACCCGGACCCTGCCCGCCGTACTCGCCGAGGTGGCGGCGGAGCTGACGCCGACGAAGGCGGGCCAGGTGATCGCCGCGCTGGCGCGGGCCGATCTGGTGGGGTACCGGGACCCGGCCGCCGACGCGGCGGCGGAGGCGTACTGGGAGCTGGCCGGCCTCGGCTTCCCCGCGGCGCTGTCGGCGCTCCGGGACACCGCGGTGCAGGTGATCGCACTGGGGCGGACGGACGGCGCGGCAGCGCGTGCGCAGTGCCAGGCGGCCGGGCTCACCCTGGCCGCGGAAGCGGGGCGGGCCGCGTTCTCCTTGGTGTTGTGCGACGACTACCTGGACCCGGGGCTCGCGCAGGTCGACGCCCGGCACCGGGCGGACCGGCGGCCGTGGCTGCTGGCCCGGCCCTGCGGCCCCGAGGTGTGGGTGGGTCCAGTGTTCGGCGCGGGCGACGGGCCCTGCTGGTCGTGCCTGGAGCACCGGCTGCGGGGCCATCGCTCCTCGCAGGACGGGGTGCGCCACGCGCTGGGTCTGGCAGGACCGGTGGCACTGCCGGAGGCCTCGCTGAGCACCGTGCGCATGCTGGGACTCCAGGCCACCGTGCTGGAGGCCCTCAAGTGGGCAGCGGGGATGCGGTACGAGGGGCAGGGCGCGGTGTGCACCCTCGACACGCGCACCCTGCGCAGCAGCCACCACCCGGTGTCGCGGCGGCCCCAGTGCGCCGCCTGCGGCGATCCGGGGCTGGTGGGCGAGCTGGTGAGGCGGCCGGTAACGCTGGTGTCGCGGCCCAAGGCGGCGGGCGGCGGCGGCAACCACCGTGCCCTGTCCCCCGCCCAGGTACTGGCCCGCTACCGGCACCTGGTCGACCCGGTCACCGGGATCATCGCCGAGGTGCGGGCCGTGCCGGGCACCCCGGAGGGCCTCAACCGGTGGGTCTCCGGGCGGAACCTGGCGCTGCGCGGCCTGCCGCTGGACGGGCCGCGCAGCCACAGCGGTGGCAAGGGCGTCACCCCAGAGGAAGCGGAGGCGGGCGCGCTGTGCGAGGCGGCGGAACGCTACTGCGGGACCCGGCAGGGCGACGAGCCCGTGGTACGGGACTCGCTCGCGAATCTGGGGAGCGCGGCGCTGCATCCCAATGACTGCCAGCTGTATGCCGGGTGGCAGCTGCGGGACCGGGAGCGGTGGAACGCGCGGCACTCCCCGGCCCAGTCCGTGCCGCCGCCCTTCGACCGGGGCGCTGCCCGCGAGTGGACCCCGGTGTGGTCGCTCACGGCGGGACGGCACCGGCTGCTGCCCACCTCCATGCTGTACTTCGGAGAAGGCCCCGGACCGCAGCCGGCCGGCGCCGAGGGCTCCCCCTGGGCGGACTCCAACGGGAACGCGGCGGGCAGCAGCCCGGAGGACGCAGTGGTCCAGGGCTTCCTGGAGCTGGTGGAGCGCGACGCGGTGGCCCTGTGGTGGTACAACCGGCTGCGCCGGCCGGCCGTCGACCTCGACGCGTTCGACGAGCCGTGGCTCACCCGCGCGCGTACCTCGTACGCGAAGGCCGGCCGGCGCCTGTGGGTGCTCGATCTCACCGCCGACTTCGGCATCCCTGTGATGGCGGCCGTCTCCCGCCGCGCCGAGGGCGCCGAGCAGGCCCTGTGCTTCGGGTTCGGGGCGCACTTCGATCCGCGGCTGGCGCTGCGCCGGGCCGTCACCGAGATGTGCCAACTGCTGCCTCCGGCGGAGGGCGCGCAGGGCGGACCGGCCCCGCAGCCCGACCTGATTCCGCAGGAACTGCGCCGGTGGTGGTCCGGTGCGACCGTGGAGAACCAGGCACATCTGCTGCCCGATCCAGGCGAGCAGGCGCGCGGGCCCGTGGCGTACGGGTACGTCCCGCGCGCCGATCTGCGCGCCGACGTGGCGGCGGCGGAGGCGCTCGTGCGCGCCCACGGCATGGAGCTGCTCGTGCTCGACCAGACACGGCCCGATGTGGGGCTTCCCGTGGTGAAGGTGATCGTGCCGGGCCTGCGGCACTTCTGGGCGCGGTTCGCTCCGGGCCGGCTCTACGACGTGCCGGTGCGCATGGGGTGGCGCACCCGCCCCATCCGGTCCGAGGACCTCAACCCCGTCCCCCTGTTCGTCTGAATTCGCGCCTCTCGCCCCCAACTGTCGCCGGTGGGAATGTTTGTTCACTAAGCTCGACCGGCACATGGACTTCGTCAACTCGAGAAACGATCTTGCCGGGGTTCAACCACAAGCCAGGATGCGGTTCTGCCACAGTCCTTGGCCAAGGAGGCTGCGATGTCGGACCGCTCCAGTCAAGTCCGGGACCGACCGGAGCTTCCGGCCCCCCGGCTGGCGCGCGGCATCACCGTCACCGCACTGTGCTGCTACGCCGCGGTCACCATCCTGAACGTCCTGCGGTGGGGGGATCCCCAGCCCTTCCGGCTGGTGGTCTGCACAGGCCTGGTCCTGATGGTCTTCGGGGTCCAGTTCATCGTGACCGCGCCGCGGGCCCGGCTGTGGAGCCTGCGCCGCAGGCTCACGGTGCTGGCCTTCCAGGCCCTGCTGACCTATGTCCCGCTGGTCTGGTTCGGGATCTCCTGGGGCAGCATGGAGGGGCCGCTGGCCGGTTCCGTGCTGCTGGCGCTGCCGACCAGGATCGCCTGGCCGCTGTTCGGGGCCGTGGTGGCCAGCATTCCCCTGTACGCCACCGCGCTGGGCCTGCCCGCGGCCCAGGTGGGATATTTGTTCATCGCCGGGACGCTCTGCGGCCTGGTCATCTACGGTCTGAGCCGGCTCACCGACCTCGTCCACGAGCTGCAGAGCACCCGTGAGGAACTGGCGCGCATGGCGGTCGGCCAGGAACGGCTGCGCTTCGCCCGGGACCTGCACGACCTGCTCGGCTACAGCCTGTCCGCCATCACCCTCAAGGGGGAGCTGATCCACCGTCTGATCGCGGTCCGCCCCGAGCAGGCGCAGGCAGAGACCGGCGAACTGCTCGGGGTGGCTCGCCAGGCCCTGACCGACGTACGGCTGGTCTCCAGCGGTTACCGGGACATGTCCCTGCGGGACGAGGCCACATCGGCCGCCGCAATTCTGACTGCCGCCGACGTACGGGCCGAGGTGGACATAGACTGCGGTCGGTTGCACCCGGTCGTCGACACGGTGCTCGCCACCGCGCTGCGGGAGGGAGTGACCAACATCCTGCGGCACAGCAAGGTGCAGAGCTGCACCATCTCCGCCGCCGTGGAGGCGGAGACGGTCCGGCTCCGGCTGGTCAACGACGGGGCGGAGCCGGCGGCTCCGGGCACCGGCTACCGGGAGTCCGGCAGCGGCCTGGACAATCTCCGGGAGCGGTTCGCGGAGATCGGGGGGCGGCTTACGGCGGGATTGCGGGAGGACGGCAACTTCCATCTCGAGGCGTACGCCCCTGCTCAGCCGCGCAATTCCGAGGGTGCCGCCCACAGCACGGGGCCGCGTGCTGCCGAAACGGCCGCCGCCCTATCGTGACGGTCTGACCAACCGGGGGACTGATGCTCGGCGTAAGGATTCTGCTTGCCGAGGACATGCACATGATCCGCGGCGCCCTGGTGGCACTGCTCGAGCTGGAACCCGACCTGAAGGTCGTCGCCTCCGTGGACCGGGGCGACACCATCGTCAAGACGGCGCTGGAGACCCGGCCCGACGTGGCCATCATCGACATCGACCTGCCGGGCACGGACGGACTGACCGCCGCCGCCGAGCTGCACACCGTGCTGCCCTCCTGCCGGACGCTGATCCTGACCAGCCTGGGCCGCCCCGGCACGCTGCGGCGGGCCCTGACCGCGCACGTGGGCGGCTTCCTGCTCAAGGACTCGCCGCCGGACCAGCTGGCCCAGGCGGTGCGGGCCGTGGCCGCCGGCGGGCGGATCGTCGACCCCCAGCTGGCGCTGACCGCCTGGGACTCGCCGGAGGCCCCGATCTCGCCCCGGGAGCTGGAGGTGCTACGGCTCGCGGCGCAGGGCGCTGACGCCGCCGAGATCGCCGGGTGCCTCTTCCTCTCCAAGGGCACCGTGCGCAACTACCTGACGGCCATCGTCAGCAAACTCGGCGCGCGCAATCGCATCGATGCCGTGCGGATCGCCGAGGAAGCCGGCTGGATCCCCTGACCCGGCCCTCGCCAGGCCCAGCACCGCATCGAGCATCCCCTCGTCGAGCATCGTCCCCACCGACACGTCCGCCGGCTCCCCGAAGCCGGCGTCGTGGACGGCGGCGCTGACCACATACCGGCCGCCGACCCCGAAGGTCCCGAAGATCCACTCGGCGCCGGCGGCCGGGGTGCCGTCGGGGCGTACCAGGCGCACCTCCGACGGCCCCAGGTCGAATCCGAACTCGGTGAACCGGAACCGCAGCCCCTGCCCGAGCGCCTTGCTGTACGCCTCCTTGAGGGTCCACAGCCGCACCATGGTGTCGTTGCGCGCCTGCTCGCCGCCCTCGTCGAGCCGCCGCTTCTCGTACGGGGTGCACGCCTGCAGCTCCGAACCGGTGCCGGCCAGCCGGCGGTCGGCACGCTCCACGTCGACGCCGATCCGCCCCCGGCGGGTGACCCCGACGATCATCATCTCCTCGGTGTGGCTCAGGCTGACGTCGATCTGGTCGCAGCCGCGCACGTACGGCCGCCCGCCCGGCTGGTAGGCCAGGTCCACCTGGTCCGCGGTGGTGTCCAGCACTGCCGCCGCCGTGTACCGCAGAAACAGCCGGGAGGCCACGAACCGGTCCCGCATCCGGGGCCGCGCGAAGCTCTCGGAGCGGGGCCAGTCCCGGCCCAGGAGCCGGCGCACCCCGTCCGGGTCGCCGCGCGGCAGCCAGGCCGGCATCGTCGCGTAGACCAGGACGCTCCCGCTGCCGGCCAGCTCCTCGCGGGCGGGGTCCCACACGCTGCCCGGTCCCAGGGCGGGCAGGGGCCGCCCGATCCGGCCGGCCACTCAGGCGCTCGCGAGTTCGGCGGCCAGCGGGCCGGCGCCCAGGGCGGCGATCACCCCGGCCAGGTCCACGGCGTCGCTCTGCGGTCCCGTGCACACCGGAAGGCACACAGGGCCGCCCATCCGGGCCAGGTACGGCCGCAGGACGGGCCGCGGGGCGATCTCCACGACGTGCGTGGGTGCCTGCTGGTCCAGCAGAGCGCGTGCCGCGTCGGCGAACCGGACAGGCGCGGTGAGCTGCTTGGTCCAGTACGAGGCGTACAGCGGCTCGGTGGTGAGCCGGCCGTACACAGTGGAGTAGAACGGGATCCGGGCCATCCCGCCCGGCACCCGGCGGGCCACCGCCTCCACCTTCGGCACCGCGGGCTCCATCAGCGGCGAGTGGAACGCGTGGGTCACCGACAGGCGGCGGCAGAGGATGCCGCGGGCCGCGAGCCTGTCCTCGATCCGCTCCAGGCCGGCGACGCCGCCGGAGAGCACGGTCGACTTGACCGCGTTGATCACGCCGACGCTCACGCCCGGCTCCGTAGCCGCCAGCTCCTGCGCCTCGCGCAGGGTGACGCCGACGGCCATCATGCCGCCGCCGGACGGCAGGTACTGCAGGAACGCCCCGCGCAGCGCGACCAGCTTGGCCGCGTCGGCCAGGCCCAGGGCTCCCGCGACGGCCGCCGCCGCGAACTCCCCGATGCCGTGGCCCAGGACCGCGACCGGCGCGACGCCGGCCGTCTCCAGGGTCTTGGCGAGCGCGTACCCGACGGCGAACAGGGCGGACTGGGCGTAGGCGGTCTGGTGGATCGTCGGGGCCTTGCTCAGGATCAGGTCCACCACCGACAGGCCCAGGTACGGCATCAGCGCCTCGGCCGCCTCGTCGAGGTGCCCGCGGTAGGTGGCGGAGTCGAGGTACAGCCCGGCCGTCATCCCGGGGTGCTGGCAGCCCTGCCCAGCGAAGATGAACGCGGCCCGCACCCGGTGACCGTCGCCCGCCCTGATGTCGCGGGACATCATGCGGCGGGCCAGGTCCCGCACGGTCGGGTAGGCCCAGATGTCGTCGGGGTCGATGATCGGGCCGAACTCCTCCTCGATGTCGCCGTACAGGCTGAGCGCGGCCACCGAGTCGAGCCCGTACTCGGCCAGCGGCACGGTGTCCTCCACCACCCGGCCGAAGTACTGGGCTACCCGCGCCAGCAGCCATTCGCGGTGGACCCCGCCGAAGCGGTCCGGTTCCTTGATGGACATGGTCGTTGCTCCCTACTTCTTCGGAGGGCGGTCAGGCCAGCGGGGACCCGTAGAGGTCGTAGCTGCGGCGGCCGTGCAGCCGGGCCAGCACCTCGGCGAGCACCCGCTGCTCGGCCGAGGCGGGCCGGTCGGGCAGCGCCAGGCCCAGTCGGCGGGCCAGCCGGTACAGGGCCGCGCACAGCCAGGCCGGGTCAGCGAGAAAGCCGTCCGCGCGGTCCCCGGCGGCCTGCTGCTCCCGCCAGACACCCAGGCAGGCGGCGGCGGCCAGGACCAGGGTGTACCGGTCAGCGAGGGCGAGACTGTGCGGGCTGGCCAGGGCCCTGCGGTCGCCCTGCGGGATGCCGGCGAACTCCTTGCGCAGTTCGGCGAGCTCGATGACGAACGCGCGTGCCAGGAACCGCAGCACTCCCCCGTCCCGGCCACCGTGGTGCAGCCGCCCCGCCTCGAACAGGTCGGTGCCGGCCACCAGGGCCGCCGCCAGCGGGTCCGAGTCGCCCAGCAACGCGGGCGGCCCCAGGTCGAGCGGCGGCAGCTCGTCGTGCAGCCGGAACAGGGCGGGGGGCGGTTCCGGATCGGCGAACCAGGCGTGCCGGGCGAAGAAGGGCAGCTGGGGCAGGATGCTGAGCTGGCGGCCCGCGCTGCCCGCGTGGCCCAGCGAGGTCACCGGCAGATCGCGCAGCTGCTTGCGGAACATCCCGTACGCGCCCGCCTCCGCGAAGGTCTCTTCGCCCAGGACCGCGGACATCTCGTCCATGCACTCGGAGACCAGCTTGGGGGCGAGATAGGCGGCGGCGGCCGCGTACGCGCTCATCTGCTTGGGCAGCAGGTGCAGCGCCCGGGTCGCCACCAGTGCGAGGCAGTCGACGAGCAGCAGGTCCAAGAAGGCGCCGGCGAGCACGTCCTTGACGTGCTGGACGTCCAGGGAGGAGCGGCCGTCGGGGCGGGGCCGGGCCGCGAAGGAGGACACCGTGCGCAGCGCCGTGTCGGCCCCGGCCAGCACGATCGAGGGGATGATCCCGCGGATGACCAGGGAGGAGCGCAGTGAGAGTTCGTAGCCGCCGCCCACGGCGCCGACCAGTGCGCCGGGCGGCACGGGACAGTCGTCGATGAGCAGCCCGCCGAACTCGGCGCTGCGCATGCCCTGGGTCGCCCGGCGGCCCAGGTCGCGGATGCTGCCGGGCGGCACCTGGTCGCGGTCCAGGAGCAGCACGGTGTGGCTGGCGCTGCCGCCGGGCGGACCGGTTCTGGCGAAGACCACGAGGCCGCGGGCGCGTGAGGCGTTGGCGATGCCGGTCTTGCTGCCGCTGAGCAGCAGGCCGCCGGGCCCGGGAGCCGCGGTGAACTCGTCCCGGGTGAAGTCGTTGCCGTGCGCCACTCCGTGCCGCGCGACCGCGATGCGCTCGCCGCCCAGCATCAGCCCGGCCACCAGCTCCTGCTGGCCCCGGTCGCCCGCGGTCCACACGGGGGTGACGGCGAAGAAGCAGCTGAGCCCGTAGCCGAAGCCGAGGGAGGCGTCCCGCCGGAAGACGGGGCGCAGCACCTGGCCGAGTTCGTCCATGCGGCGCAGCCGGCCGCCGAGACCGGCGGGCACGAACTCCTTGTTCAAGCCGTGCTCGTCGAGGACCCGCTCGGCCGCGGGCAGTACGGCTCCCACGGCGTCGGCGGCGACCAGTGCGCGCCCGCCGAGCGGGTTGGCGGGGTCGTCGAGGGGGCCGAAGGACCGCTCCAGTGCCGCGGCCCGGTCCGCCACGGTCGTCATGCGCCGACTCCCGCCGCGGTCCGGGCAGGCTGTCCGTCCGCCGTGAGCGCTTCGATCTCGTGGTCGATCCGCTGGTACAGGGCGCCGAGCTCGCCGCGCAGGAACATGCCGCGCATCGCGGCCCGTTCGACCTTGCCGCTGGTGGTGCGGCGGACCGTGCCGGGCCGTACGAACAGCAGCGCCCCGGTCCGGATCTGGTACTCCTCGCCGATGCGGGCCTCGACGGCGTTGGCGAGCTGGGCCAGGTCGATGTCGTAGTGGCTGTGCGCCCGCACCTCCTGTATGACGACGACGCGCTCGCGGGCCCCGGGCACGGCGAAGACGCTGGCCGGGCCGAACCGGCCGCAGACCTGCTGGACGGTGCGCTCCAGGTCCTGCGGCCACAGGTTGCGGCCGGCCACCACGATCACGTCCTTGATGCGGCCGGTGACATGGAGCATGCCGTCCCGCATGACGCCGAGGTCACCGGTGCGCAGATAGCCCCCTTCGCCGCCCAGGCGTACCTCGAAGGCGGCGGCGGTCTCGGCGGGCCGGCCCCAGTAGCCGCGGGCGACGCCGGCGCCGCGCACCCAGATCTCCCCGCTGTGCCCGTCGGGCACCTCGGTGTGGCTCTCGGGGTCGACGATGCGGATCTCCGTGGCGGCCGGCCCGCACAGTGCGGCGCCCGGGCGCGGCCCGCCGGCGGCGGGCGGGTACGGCTGCCCGGCGGGAGCGCCGCCCGCGACGAGGAGGGTGGCCTCGGCCAGGCCGTAGGCGGGGATCAGCGCCTGGGGGCGCAACCCGGCGGGGGCGAAACGCTCGGCGAAGTCGCGCAGGGTGTCGGCCCGCACCGGTTCACCGCCGTCGACCGCGGTCTGCCAACGGGAGAGGTCCAGCCCGGCCAGCTGGGCGTCGTTGACCTTGCGGGTGCACAGTTCGTACGCGAAGTCGGGGGCACCGCTGACCGTGAGGCCGTACCGGGAGATCGTGTCGAGCCAGTGGAAGGGCTTCTTGACGAAGGCCTCGGGGGTGAGCAGCACGGTGGTCGCGCCGAGCCACAGCGGGTGCAGGAGCTGGCCGACCAGCCCCATGTCGTGGTGCAGGGGCAGCCAGCCGCCGAACCGGGACTGCGGGCCGGTGCCGAGCGCCCGGCGGATGGCCTCCTGGTTGGCGAGCAGGTTGCCGTGGGTGACCATCACCCCGCGCGGTTCGCGGGTGGAGCCGGAGGTGTACTGGAGGTAGGCGACGGTGTCCGCGTCCGGCGCGGGCCCCGGTTCCGCGCCGCGGTCCGGGGTGTCACAGGCGACGTCCGCCAGCAAGCAGGTGACCTGCCCCAGTCCGGTGCGGGCCAGCAGCTGGGAGACCTCCGCGGCGTGCGCGGCCGCGGTGAGCACGCACCCGGCCGCCGCGTCTTTGACGATGCCCGCGATGCGGTCGTCGAGGTGGCCGGCGCGGCCTGCGGGGGGTCCGACGGGAACGGCGACGACCCGGGCGCGCAGGCAGGCGAGGAATCCCTCGGTGAACAGCCGGCGGGAGGAGTGCAGCAGCAGCACCCGGTCGCCGGGCACGGTGTGCTCGCGCAGCCTGGCGGCCAGGGCGCGGACCCGGCGGTCGAGTTCCCCGTAGGTGACCGCGTCGGGCCGCAGCAGTCCGTCGCGTTCGGTGAGCAGGACGAGGGCCTCGTGATCGGGTGCCTCGGCGGCCTTGGCTTCGAGGAGGCCCGTGAAGTCCGGTGCCGCCCTCACCGCGGCCACCTCGCGCGCCGGACGGACCAGGACGCGGCGGCCTCGCGGCCGGTGCCGGCGACGCCCCAGCCGGCGGGCGCCGCCGGGACCGGGCCCCGGGGGGCAGCGGCCCGGCTGCGCACGAGTGCCATCAGGACCATGGTCACGGCAGCGAGCTCCGCCGCATCCGGCAGGCCGCGCAGCACGGAAATTCCTGTCTCTTCTGCCATGTGCGAAGCGTGCACCCGGGTGCTCGAGCTGGGCTCGCGGGTGGCACGGACGGGAGCCGAGGACCCGTGGTGCCCGGCTCCCGTCCTTGTGGAGTTCAGCCGACGGCCCGCTCGTAGGCCAGCAGCCGGGCGCGCTCGGTGGTGACGGCGGCCGGTTCACCGAGGCCGGCGAGCGCGGCCCGGTAGCCGGCGGAGGCAAGCGCCCCCTCGCAGTGGGCCGCGTCCCGCCACCACTGGACGCCGGTGTAGGCGAGGGGTTTGATCGTCGAGCGGAGCAGATCGCTGCCGCCGAAGCCGCCGCACTCCGCGCCCGCGTCGCCGAGGGCCTGGTAGCGGCGCTCGAACTCGGCGGGGTCGCTCTGCGCCTGGGCGCGCAGCAGCACGACAGCGGAGGTTCCCACGGGCGCGCCCTCGTTCAGGGTCCGGCCGACGCTGACGCTCTGGTCTGCCTCGGCGTCGACGAGGGGGCCCAGGTGGCGGACCTGATCGGTGAAAGAGTCGTCGTGGACGGTGTCGAGGAAGCCGCGCAGGCTGCGCCAGTGGCCGAGGTGGACGTAGGTCCGCGGCTGCTCCAGGAGCTGCATGGCGACCAGGAAGTCGAAGCCGGCGCGGTGGCGCAGGAACTGGGAGTGCCGGTGCAACCCGTGCTCGAACTCGGCGACGTCGCCCGTGACGCCGAACCGGTTGACGACGGTGATGGGGCTGCTCAGATCACGGCCTGTCACGGGCGTCCTCCGCGAATTTCTTGGCGTGGCGCAGCGTGGTCGAGCTGTTGGTGCCCAGGGCTTTGCGCACGAGGTCGCGGGCATCGGCGGGGGTGGCGGTGGGCCCCATCGCGCTCCGTACGCCCTCCGGGTCGAGCGTGACGGTGTGCCAGGAGGTGGCCTTCACCGTACCGTCGCCCAGCGCTTCGATCGTCCACCGGCCGGTGTGGCCGCTCATCGCGGCGGGCACCCGCAGCTGCTTGTAGACGATCGCGTGGCGGTCCTCGAAGCAGACCCGGACCGAGGTGGTGTTGTGCAGCGAGCCGTCGGGGCTGCGGGTGTCCATGTCCAGGTGCTGGACGCCGCCCTCCTCCTCGGTGAGGGCGAGCCGGGCCACGTGCGGCAGTCGCTCGGGCCACAGGTCGGCGCGGTCGAGGAAGGCGTAGACGTCCCCGGCGGCGCCGGCGATGGTCTCGCTGTCGCTGAAGGTGAACCGCAGCTCCTCGCCGGCCAGGCCGGCCTCGGCCGCGTTCTTGAGTGCGGCGAGTTCGGCCCGGCTGTTGTGGTCGACGGCCCGCTCGATGAGCTGCTCGGCGGCCGGGTCGCCGTCCACCGCGCGGTAGTCGTGGAGCAGCACCACCCGGGTGGTGCCGTCGTCCACCGCTTCGATGTGCCAGGCACCGCCCATGGCGGCGACGGGTGCGGCGGAGACCACCTGGCGGAAGGTGACGGTGCGGGCGGCCGGGTCCAGGACCCGGCGCGAGGTCCAGGTGCGGACCTGCTCGTTGGCGATGGCCCAGATCCGCAGCAGCTGCTCGCCGCCGCCTGCCGGGGCTTCCTCGAGCACCTCGACGTGGACGGTGGGGCCGAACACCTGCGGCCAGGCGGAGACGTCGGCGACCATGCCGTAGACGGTCTCCGGCGGGGCGGCCACGGTCACGGAGTGCTCCGTGACATGGGTGTCCCAGGTGGCGGGAGTAGCGGTGGCCACGGCGTACCTTCCCTTCGGTGCGGCCGTCGCAGCGGCCGGATCAGAGTGTCAGAGTCGGGCTCGAAGGCGGCTCGAGCGCGGGTGGATCCAGGTCAGGGCGCGGCCCAGTGGGCCGCCTCGGTGATCTCCAGCACGGCGCAGCCCCAGCTGTATCCGGCGCCGACGCTGATCAGCACGCAGCGGTCGCCGGGCCGGGCCCGGCCGGTCGTCACGAGGTGGTCGAGGCCGGCGAACTGGTCGCCGGCGCCCAGGTGCCCGACCGTGCGGCTCCACTCCCAGGTGGTGCGGGCGGGGTCGATGCCGAACGGCCGGTAGTAGATGGACGTCAGCCTGCGACGACCGAAGTGGGGCAGGATCACCCACTCCGCCTCGGCCAGTTCCAGCCCGGCGTCGGCCAGTGCCTGCTTGATGACGGTCTGCTGGCCGGCGTGGGCGCGGGTGATGGCGAAGGACATGCCGGCCCGTGCGACGAAGGCGCGCTTGGCCTCGTCGAAGTCGACGGGGATGCGGTGGGTGAACGGGGCCCGGGTGAAGGGCTCGTCGCCGCGGTGCAGCGGCTCCAGTTCGGGGTCGGCGAGCAGGGCGAGCGAACGGAGCCGGGCGAAGCCTCCGCGGCGAGAGAGCACCAGGGCGGCGGCCCCGTCGGCGTAGGGCGTTCCGGGGTCGGTGCGCCAGCGGTCGATGCCGGGCTCGCAGAACCGGTCGGCCGCTGTGAGCAGGGCGTCGGCGTGCCCGTGGCCGGCGGTGAGGTAGGCGGTGGCCAGGTCCAGGGCGGCGAGTCCGCCGTTGGACATCTGGCGTATCTCGACCGCGGGACAGCTGTTGCCCAGCGCCTCGCGCTGGATGTACGAGGCGACGGGCCACAGGTCCTGGCCCTGGTGATAGGTGTCGGCATGCAGCAGCAGGCCGACGTCCTCGGGTCCGGAGCCGGCCCGCTCGAGGGCGGTCCGGGCTGCCGCCGCCGCCATCTCGGCGGCGGACTCGTCCGACGAGTACGCCACCGACTCCAGGCCGGTCGCGGCGGCGATGCCGGGAGGGCAGGCGCCGGCCGCGACGGCCTCGGCGACCTGCAGCGAGCCGGGGAGCCGTACGGAGGTCCCCCGGATCCAGATGTCTTCCACACGCACGGCTACTCCCATGGATCGAGGTCGGTCAGCCCGCCCAGGCCGTCGCCAGGGGGACGGCGCCGCGGCCGGGGCGGACTTCGTCCAGCAGGACGTAGTGGACCGCGTCCAGCAGGGCGCGCCAGCTGGCGGCGACGGTGTTGCGGCCGACGCCCACGGTGCCCCAGCGGCGTTCGCCGTCGCGGCAGGAGATCAGGACGCGGGCGGCGGCCCCGCTGCCGGTCTCTCCGGTCAGGACCCGGACCCGGTAGTCGACCACCTCGAGGCGGGCGAGCTGCGGGAAGTACGGGTCGAGGGCCTGGTGCAGGGCCCGGTCGAGGGCGTTGACCGGGCCGTTGCCGACTCCGGTGGCGGCCAGCGGCACCCCATCGACGCACAGCCGCACGGATGCCTCGGTGCGCACCTCCTCCTCCGCGCCCTCCCCGGCCACGGACACCTGCCAGGACTCCACCGCGAACGGGGGCTCCAGCGGGCGTCCGCCGAGCTCCTCGCGCAGCAGCAGTTCGAACGAGGCGTCGGCGCTCTCGAAGCTGTAGCCGCGGCTCTCCAGGTCCTTGACGCGGGCGGCGGCGCGGGCGACCTCCTCGCAGTCCGCGGTGATCTCGTAGCCCAGTTCGCGCGCCTTGAGCTCGACGGAGGAGCGGCCTCCCATGTCGGAGACGAGGGTGCGCATGGTGTTGCCGACGAGGGCCGGGTCGATGTGCTGGTACAGGTCCGGGTCGACGCGCAGCGCGGAGGCGTGCAGGCCCGCCTTGTGGGTGAAGGCGGCGCCGCCGATGTAGGGGGCGGCCGGCAGCGGGGGGACGCCGGTGAGCTCGGTGACGGCCCGCGCCGTGGCGGCCATGCCGGTGAGCTGCGCCGGGTCGACGACCTCGCGGCCCCGTTTGAGCACCAGGTTGCCGATCACGGTGAACAGGCTGGCATTGCCGCAGCGTTCGCCGTACCCGTGGGCGGTGCCCTGGACGTGGTCGGCTCCGGCGTCCACGGCGGCCATGGTGTTGGCCACGGCGCAGCCGGAGTCGTCGTGGCAGTGGATGCCCAGCGGCACCCCGGTCAGGGCGGCGGTCTCCGCCACGATCTCCCCGACCTCGTCGGGCAGGGAGCCGCCGTTGGTATCGCACAGTACGACGGTCTCGGCCCCGGCCTCAGCGGCGGTACGGACCACCGCGAGGGCGTATTCGCGGTTGAGGCGGTAGCCGTCGAAGTAGTGCTCGGCGTCGACGAAGACACGCCGGCCGGCGTGCACCAGGTGCCGTACGGTGCTGCCGATCATGGCGAGGTTCTCGGCGAGCGTGGTGCGCAGGGCCCGGTTCACATGGCCGGTGTGGCTCTTGGCGACCAGCGTGATCACCGGGGTCCCGGCGGCCAGCAGGGCGCGTACCTGCGGGTCGACCGCAACGGAGGTGGCGGCCCGGCGGGTGGCGCCGAAGGCCGCCAGCTGGGCGTGCTTCAGGTCGAGTTCGGTGCGGGCCCGGCGGAAGAACTCGGTGTCGCGCGGCACCGCGCCGGGCCAGCCGCCTTCGATGAATCCGACGCCGAGGGCGTCGAGGTGGCGGGCGACGGCGAGCTTGTCCTCGACCGTCAGCACCATGCCTTCCTGCTGGCTTCCGTCGCGCAGGGTCGTGTCGTAGAGCTGAAAGCTCCGCTCAGCCATCGTCCCTCCTCACTTGTGCACGTGGTGCTCGGCAATACGTGGCCGGTCGGGCAACCGTCGGGCGGCGGACTCAAGAACGGCTGGAGCGGAGGTCGCGGCCGCCGCCTTTCGGCTCCGCGGCGAAGTGCACGACGTCGTGCGAGCCGGTGAAGACCGTGCCGCCCGTCACGAAGACCTCATGCGGCGACCACCACACTGCAGTGGTCGCCGACCACGAGCGTGCTGCCGTGGGTGCCGACCGCGGCGGTCACCGTGGCGTCCCGGCCGATCACAGACCCGTGGACACTGCCGACACGCTCCACCCGGGCCCCGTCCAGCATGATCGAGTCCTCGACGCCGGCCGAACTGAGCACGCATTCGCGGCCGATCGCGGTGTACGGACCGATGTGGCTGTCCTCCACCCGGCTGCCGGCGCCGATGACGGCGGGGCCGACGATGCGGGAGCGCACGATGCGGGCGCCCTCCTCGACGACGACGGCGCCGACGAGCTCGCTGGTGCCGTCCACGTCGCCCGTGACGGACGGCTTCAGCCCGTCCAGCAGCTTGCGGTTGCAGGCCAGGACGTCCTCGACCTTGCCGGTGTCCTTCCAAAAGCCCCGGTAGGTACGGGCGCGCACGTCGTGGCCGCGGGTGATCAGCCACTGGATGGCGTCGGTGACCTCCAGCTCCCCGCGTGCGCTGGGTTCGATGGCGGCCACCGCCTCGTGGATGGCGGGGGTGAAGAAGTAGACGCCGATGACGGCCAAGTCGCTGCGCGGCCGGCTGGGTTTCTCCACCAGCCGCAGCACCCGGCCTTCCGCATCGACCTCGGCGACGCCGAAGGCACGCGGGTCGGGGACCGGGTGGACCACGATCTGCGCGGCGGGGCGGGCGGCGCGGAAGTCGTCGGCGATCTCCTTGACGCCCTCGGTGAGCATATTGTCGCCGAGGTACATCACGAAGTCGTCGTCGCCGAGGAAGCCCCGGGAGATGGCGATGCAGTGGGCGAGGCCTCGCGGCAGGTCCTGCTGGATGTAGGTGAGGCGCACACCGAGGTGCGAGCCGTCGCCGAGGGCGTCGGCGATCTCCCGGCCCCGGTCGCCGACGACCAGGCCGACCTCCTCGATGCCCAGGGCGTGCAGGTCCTCCATCACATGGACCAGCACCGGCTTGTTGGCGATCGGCATGAGCTGTTTCGGCATGGAATGGCTGAAGGGCCGCAGCCTGCTGCCCAGCCCTCCGGCCAGTACGAGTGCTTTCATCGTGGGATCTCCCTCAGAGCGCGGCCAGCACATCGCGGAGGGCGCCGATCACCCGGTCCTGGGTCTCCCGCGGCAGCGACGGGTACATCGGCAGCGAGAAGATCTCGCCGGCGAGCCGTTCGGTGACCGGGAGGGAGCCCGAGGGGTAGCCGAGGTGCCGGAAGCCGGTCATGGTGTGCACGGGCCACGGGTAGCTGATGTTGAGCAGGATGTCGTGCGCCTTCAACGCCTCGATGATCTCGTCGCGGCGGGGGTGGCGGACGACGTAGACGTAGTAGACGTGCTCGTTGCCGGGGTTCGTCGACGGCAGGAGGAGCCCGCCGGGCCCGGTGAGGTCTGCGAGGCCCTCCTCGTAGCGGCGGGCCACCGCGCGCCGTCCCTCGATGTAGGCGTCGAGGCGGGTGAGCTTGCGGCGCAGGATCTCCGCGTGCACCTCGTCGAGGCGGCTGTTGTGGCCGGGCGTCTCTACGACGTAGTACGTCTGCTCCATGCCGTAGTAGCGCAGCCGGCGCAGCTTGCCGTCGACGTCCGGGTCGTCGGTCAGCACCGCGCCGCCGTCGCCGTAGGCGCCGAGCACCTTGGTCGGGTAGAAGGAGAACGCCGCGGCGTCGCCGAAGGTGCCGGCCTGCCGGCCGCCCCGGCGTGCGCCGTGGGACTGGGCGCAGTCCTCCAGGATCTTCAGCCCGTGCGCCTTCGCGATCTCGGTGAGGGGCGCCATGTCGACGCACTGGCCGTAGAGGTGGACCGGCAGCAGGGCCTTGGTCCGCGGTGTGACGGCCGCGGCGACCTGCTCGGTGTCGATGAGGAAGTCCTCTTCGCGCACGTCGACGAAGACCGGCGTGGCTCCGGCTGCGTCGATGGCGAGGACGGTCGGGGCGGCCGTGTTGGAAACGGTGATCACCTCGTCGCCCGGCCCCACGCCGAGGGCCTGCAGGGCCAGCTTCAGGGCGTTCGTGCCGTTGTCGACTCCGGTGCAGTGCCGTACGCCGTGCCAGGCGGCGAACTCCTCCTCGAAACCGCGCACGCTCTTTCCGAGGACCAGCTGGCCGGAGCCGAAGACGGTCTCGACGGCATCGAGGATGTCCTTCCGCTCGGCTTCGTACTCCGGCAGGTAGTCCCAGACATAGGTGGTCATGGGTGGGTCAGCCTCCATCAGTTCCGTCGAGCGGTCCGTCGACCAGGTGCCAGCAGGGTGTGGTGCTCCAGTCGGGTCTCGCTCAAGCGCGGCTGGTCGTCACACGGCGAGCGGGGCCGGGCGGCCGTGGGCCGCGCCCGACAGCAGGAGCCGTTCGATGTCCGCCTCGCTCCAGCCGCACTCGGCGAGGACGTCCCGGGTGTGCTCGCCGGGGTGCGGCGGCGGAGCGGGCGCGGCGGCGGCGGTCCTGGCGAAACGCGGCGCGGGGGCGGGCTGGGGCCCGTCGGCGGTGGGTACGAAGGTGCCGCGGGCGCGGTGGTGCGGGTGGGCGGCGGCCTCGGTGACGGACAGCACGGGGCTGACGCATGCCTCGGTGCCGTCGAACACAGCGGTCCACGCGTCCAGGGTGCGGGTGGCGAACCGGGCGGCGAACGCCTCCCGCAGAACGGGCCAGTTGGCCGGGTCGGACCGGTCGGGCAGCCGCCCGGCATCCAGGCCCAGGCCCTGCAGGAGGGCGAGGTAGAAGCGGTCCTCCAAGGCGCCGACCGCCGCATGCCGGCCGTCCGCGCACGCGTACACGGAGTAGAAGGGGGCTCCGCCGTCGAGGAGGTTGCGGCCCCGGCCGCGGGGCCACTGCCCCGCCTGGGCCATGCCGAGCAGCATGGCCAGCAGGTTCGCGGTGCCGTCGACGATGGCGGTGTCGACGACTTGGCCGAGCCCGGAGCGCTGCCGTTCGTACAGGGCGGCGAGGACACCGCAGACGAGGAGCATGCCGCCGCCTGCGAAGTCGCCGAGCAGGTTGACGGGCGGCACCGGCGGCCCGTCCGCGCCGCCGATGGCGTGCAGGGCGCCGCTGAGCGCGATGTAGTTGATGTCGTGGCCGGGGGCGGCGGCCAGCGGTCCGCCCTGCCCCCAGCCCGTCATCCGGGCGTACACCAGGGCCGGGTTGCGCTCCGCGCACACGTGCGGGCCGATGCCGAGGCGTTCGGCCACACCCGGGCGGAAACCCTCCACCAGCACGTCGCTGCGCGCGGCCAGCCGCAGCGCCGCCTCCACGCCGTCGGGGGCCTTGAGGTCGAGCACCAACGAGCGGCGGCCCCGGTCGAGGATGCGGTGCCAGTCCTCGAACGAGCGGGCCCCGTCGGCCCGGTCGACGCGGACCACATCGGCACCCAGGTCTGCCAGCATCATGCAGGCGAACGGCGCCGGGCCGATCCCGGCCAGTTCCATGACCCGCAGCCCGCTCAGGGGGCCGCCGGGCCGTACGTCGTCACGTTCCGTGGTCACCATCGGGCAACAGTAGGAAGGGCCCCTACAGGATCCCTGGGGCCCCGGGCCCCCGCACGGCCGACGAGCCGGCCCCCGGTCCTCGAGGGTGCCCCGAGCGGCGCCGGGCACAGTGCGGGCATGTCCACGCTCTCGCGCCGCGCGCTCAACCGCGCACTCCTCGAGCGTCAGTTGCTGCTGCGCCGGCACCGGCTGACCGCCGCCGAGACGATCGGCCATCTGGTAGGGATGCAGGCGCAGGCGCCCGACCCGCCGTACGTCGGGCTGTGGACCCGGCTGGCGGACTTCGCGCCCGGGGAACTGGCCGGGCTGATCAGCCGGCGGGAGGCGGTCCGCATCGCCCTGATGCGCGCCACCGTCCACCTCGTCACCGCCCAGGACTGCCTGACGCTGCGGCCCCTGACCCAGCCCGCCCTCGACCGGGACCTGCGCGGTGCCACCCGCTACGCCAAGGCCGCCGAGGGGTTGTCGGCCCAGCGGCTGCGGGAGGTGGGGCGGGCGGTCCTCGCGGAGCGTCCGCTGACGCCCAAGGAGATCGGCGAGGCGCTCGGCGGGATCTGGCCGGACCGCGATCCCGCCGGCCTGGCGTACGCGGTGCGCAATCTGCTGCCGGTGGTCCAGGTGCCGCCGCGCGGTATCTGGGGCGTGGGCGGCCGGACCCGGTACGCGGCCGCCGAGTCCTGGCTCGGCCGCTCCCTGGACCGCGCGCCCCTGCTGGACACGGTGGTGACGCGCTACCTGCGGGCCTACGGTCCGGCGAGCGTCAAGGACGTGCAGACGTGGGCCGGGCTGACCGGGCTGCGTGCGGTGCTGGAGCGGCTGCGCCCCGCACTGCGTACCTTCCGCGACGAGCACGGCGCCGAACTGTTCGACGTGCCCGACGGGCCGCTGCCCGGCCCGGACATCCCGGCGCCGGTGCGGTTCCTGCCGGAGTTCGACAACATCCTGCTCTCCCACGCCGACCGGGCGCGGATCCTCGGCGAGGTCCCCCGCTCGGCGGTCTTCACCCGCAACGGGATCATCCGGGCCACCGTGCTCGTCGACGGCCTGGTGCGCGGCACCTGGACGGTCGCCCGGGAGCGGGACACGGCCACGCTGTGCGTCGAGCCGTTCGCGGCCCTGTCGCGGGCCGAGACGGACGCCGTGGCCGAGGAGGGGGAGCGGCTGCTGGGCTTCGCCGCGGCGGACAGCGCGGGACACGACATCCGTATCGCGTCCGCCTGACCCGCCCCGGGCGACGTTCCCTGACGCCCTGCCCCGGACGGCGTCCCCTGCCGTATCCCGGGCGACTGTCCCGAGTGACTGTTCCGAATGACTGTCCCGAACCAAGGAATGAGGCAATCCGCCATGACCGACCAGCCGTTCGCCGACCGTACCGTCGTCGTCACCGGAGGCGGCACCGGCATCGGCCGGGCCACCGCCCTGGCCTTCGCCGGTCTCGGCGCCACCCGGGTGATCGTCACGGGCCGGCGCAAGGACCGGCTCGAGGAGACCGCCGGCCTCAGCCCCGCCGTGGTTCCCGTCGTTGCCGACGTGGCCACCGAGGAGGGCGCGCAGGCCGTCGCGGACGCGGTGCGCGACGCCGGCGGCACCCTGGACGTCCTGGTGCACAACGCCGGGGTGTTCCGGTTCAGCCCGCTGGCCGCGCTGGACACGGACGCCGCCCGCGAGGTCCTGGACATCAACGTCCTGGGCCCGCTGCTGCTCACCAACCGGCTGCTGCCGCTGCTGCGTTCCCCGGGCGCCAGTATCGTCCTCGTCTCCAGCCGCGGCGGCCACAACCCGGGCCCCGGCAGCTCCGTCTACTCGGCGAGCAAGGCCGCCGTGCACAGTTTCACCAGGAGCTGGGCCGCCGAGCTGGCCGACCGGGGGATCCGGGTCAACGCGGTCGCGCCCGGCTTCGTACGGACCGAGGCGTACGCCGCGAACGGGCTCGGCCCCCAGGAGGTCGAGGGCCTGTTCGCGGGTGTCGTCCACGGCATCCCGCTCGGCCGGGTCGCGGACGCCGAGGACATCGCCCCGTGGATCACCCGGCTCGCGGACCCGGCCAGTTCCCTGGTGACCGGTCAGATCGTCACCGTCGACGGCGGGATGGACGTGGGCGGGGGCCGGGGCTGAAGGCCACGCCCGGCAGCCTCGCGCCTCTTGACCGCCGCTCGAGCCGGGATTCAGGGCGGCGGCCTAGGGTCCGTCGTGCCGGGCGGGCCGGTTCGCTCCCGGCCCGCCCGGCGGGCATGCCCGAGTTCGGCCGCGCCACGCACCGCCCCGCCACGCCCCCCGAAAGGACCGCCGGATGAGCTCCGCCCTTCTCCCCTTCCGCATCGAGACACCCGAGGCGGAGCTGGCCGACCTGCGGCAGCGGCTGTCCCGCACTCGCTGGCCGGAACCGGAGACGGTGTCCGACTGGTCTCAGGGCGCCCCCCTGGCCTACGTACAGGAGCTGTGCGGGTACTGGGCCGACCGCTACGACTGGCGGGCCACCGAGGCCCGGCTCAACGCACTGCCGCAGTTCCGCACCGAGATCGACGGGCTCGGCATCCACTTCCTGCACGTACGCTCCCCGCGCCCTGGTGCCGTGCCTCTCCTGCTCACCCACGGGTGGCCCGGCTCGGTCGTCGAATTCCTCGACATCATCGGGGAGCTGGCCGACCCGGGGGACCCGGCGGCGCCGGCCTTCGACGTGGTGTGCCCCTCACTGCCCGGGTACGGGTTCGGCGAGAAACCGTCCGGGCCCGGCTGGACGGCCGAGCGCACCGCCGCGGCCTGGGACGAGCTGATGACCCGGCTCGGCTACGCCCGGTACGCCGCCCACGGCGTGGACTGGGGCTCGTTCGTCACGGCGATCCTCGGCGAGCGGGACACGGCCCGCCCGGCCGGGGAGCGTCGGCTGATCGGCATCCACCTGACCATGCCGTTCGCCCGTCCGCCGCAGGAGCAGGCCGAGCTGTCCGAGCGGGACCTCGCCGGGCTGGCCGCCATGAAGGAGTTCCAGCAGAACGAGGGCGGGTACTCGGTCATCCAGACCACCCGCCCGCAGACCCTCGGCTACGGGCTGACCGACTCGCCGGCCGGGCAGCTCGCCTGGATGGTGGAGAAGTACTGGGCGTGGAGCGACCACGACGGTGACGTGGAGAAGGCCGTCCCCCGGGACCGGCTGCTCGACGCGGTGACGGTGGGCTGGCTGAACGCGACCGCCGCCTCCTCCGCCCGGATCTACTGGGAGAGCCAGAACAAGCTGGCGCTGGGCTCCGTCGCGGTCCCGGCCGCGGTCTCCAACTTCCCCGCGGACGGGCGTATGCCGCGCCCCTGGATCGAGGGCCGCTTCACCGATCTGCGCCGCTTCACCGACCACGAGAGCGGCGGCCACTTCCCGGCACTGGAACAGCCCGGTGTGCTCGTCGCCGAACTGCGCGCGTTCTTCGGCCCCTTGCACTGAACCCATCGCCGCTCCCACCCGGAAGGACCCATTGTGACCAGCCAAACCGCCGAGCAGGGCCAGGAGCAGACCCAGACGTTCCCCTACCGGCGCACCTGCCCCTTCACCCCGCCGGCCGAGTACGCGCAGATGGCCGAGGAGGACGTCTCGCAAGTCACGCTGAGCGGATCGGGCCTGCGCATATGGACCGTGACCGGCTACCACACGATCCGGCAGCTGCTGACCGACCCGCGGGTGAGCGCCTCCCGCCGGCACGAGAACTTCCCCTTCTACTTCATAGCGCCGCCCGAGTACCGCACCGAGACCTCGTTCATCGGGTACGACGGCAAGGAGCACATCGACACCCGCCGCAAGGCGGCCCTGACCTTCACCAACCGGCAGGTGCAGCGGCTCCGCCCGCGCATCGAGGAGATCGTCGACGAGCACATCGACCGGATGCTGGCGATGGAGGCCCCGGTCGACATGCACCGGGTGTTCTCGCTGGCGGTGCCGATGACCGTCATCTGCGAGCTGCTCGGCATTCCGCAGGACCGGCACGACTTCTTCATCAAGCACGGTACGGCCCTGCTGGGCGGCCACAGTTCGACCGAGGAGCGCCAGGCCGCGATCGTCGAGGTCAACGAGTACGTCGACGAGCTGATCCAGCTCAAGAAGCGCGAGCCGGGCGACGACCTGCTGAGCCGGGCCATGGCCGACTACGAGGCGTCCGGCGAGGAGTACACCGACCGGGACCTGTTCAACATGGTGCGGCTGCTGATGAACGGCGGCCACGAGACCACCGCGAGCCAGATCTCGCTGGGCACGGCCTGCCTGCTGGAGAACCCCGACCAGCTCGAACTCCTGCGCAACGACCCGTCGCTGATCAAGCCGGCCGTGGAAGAGCTGGTGCGGATAGCCACCATCGGCGACACGGCCGTGCCCCGGGTCGCGCTGGAGGACATCGAGATCGGCGGCAAGGTCATCCCCAAGGGCGACGGCATCCTCTGCCTCGGCCTGGCCGCCAACCGCGACCCCGAGGTCTTCCCCGAGCCGGAGAAGCTCGTCATCAGCCGCGGCAGCCGCAAGCACCTGGGCTTCGGCCACGGCGTGCACCACTGCATCGGCGCCGACCTGGCCCGGCTGGAGCTGGAGATCGTGTGGAGCCGGCTGTTCGACCGCATCCCGGGCCTGAAACTGGCCCAGCCGTTCCTGGAGATCGAGCGCAAGGAAGGCGCGGTGATCTACGGCCTGTGGAGCCTGCCCGTCGAAGGCTGGTGACGCCGGCGGCGCGCTGAGACACGGAAACGGGCCCTGCTCCGGTGGAGAGCAGGGCCCCTTCGCGCGCTGCGGGGATCAGTGCGGCTGCAGCGGGCGGGCTGCGGTCAGAGCCAGGTTCTGGTGGATGTCGAGGGCGGCCGTGGAGCGGTTGAGGGTGATGTAGTGCAGGCCGGGGGCTCCCTCGGTGAGGAGCCGGTCCGCCATGGCGGTGGCATGGTCGACACCGATGCGGTACGCGGCCTGCGGGTTGTCGCGTACGGCGTCCAGCCGACGGGCCAGGTCCTCCGGGAAGGCGGCGTCGCTGAGTTCGGCGAACCGGCGGATCTGCCGGACGTCGGTCGCGGGCATGATCTCGGGGATGATCGGGGTGTCGCAGCCGGCCGCCGCGACCCGGTCGCGCAGCCGCAGGTAGTCCTCCGCGTCGAAGAACATCTGGGTGACCGCGTAGTCGGCGCCGGCCCGGCACTTGGCGACGAAGTGCCGGATGTCGCTCTCCCAGTCCACCGACCTCGGGTGCAGTTCGGGGAAGGCCGCCACGCCCACGCTGAACTGCCCGGACCGGCGGACCAGCTCCACCAGCTCGCGGGCGAAGGTGAGGCCCTGCGGGTGCGGTACCCACGGCCCGCGCGGATCGCCGGGCGGGTCGCCGCGCAGGACGAGTACGTCCCGGATGCCCGCGTCCGCGTATTGGCCGATGATCTGGCGCAGCTCGGCCACCGAGTGGCCGACGGCGGTGAGGTGGGCAACGGGCCGGAGGGTGGTCTCGGCGGCGATCCGCCGGGTGACCTCGACGGTCCGGTCGCGGGACGAGCCGCCGGCGCCGTAGGTCACGGAGACGAAGGTCGGCGCGAGCGCCTCCACGCGCCGGATCGCGTCCCACAGGGCGCGCTCCCCGGCCGGGGACTTCGGCGGGAAGAACTCGAACGAGAAACTGCGCTCGCCGGCCGCCAGAACCTCGGCCAGGAAGCGGGCCGAGGTCACCGTCGGCCCTCGTCCCCGTCCGCGGCCACGGCCTCGACCAGGCAGTCGGGGCCCGCGCTGGTGGTCACTCCGGTGAGCCGCAGACCGGCAGGCTCGAGGATCTCTCGGAACTCACGCTCGGTGCGCTGCCGCCCCGTGGTGCCGATGAGCGTCTCGAGGTCGAGGAGCTTGCCGATGGACGGCTGCGGGCCCTCGGGGAGCACGGGCTCACCGAGCAGCAGTGTGGCGTGGTCGGGCATGGCCGCCCGGCAGTTGCGCAGGATCCGTACGCACTCCTCGTCGTTCCAGTCGTGCACCACGGCGGTCAGGACATAGGCGTCGGCACCGGCGGGGACCTCGTCGAAGAAGGAGCCCCCGACGATCTTCACCCGGTCGGCGACGCCGGCCTCGGTGAGCAGCGGCAGGGCCCGCTCCACCACGTCGGGCAGGTCGAACAGGACACCTTGGACCCCGGGGTGGGCCTTCAGTATGCCGGCCAGGTAGGCGCCGTTGCCGCCGCCGACGTCGACGACGGTGCCGAAGCGGCTGAAGTCGTAGGCATCGAGGGTGGCGTAGACCGCGGAGGCCACCGAGGTCATGGCGTCGTCGAAGACCGCGGCGTCCTGGGGGTGGGTGCGGTAATAGTCGAACTGGGGCTGGCCGTGGACGCGTGCGAAGGCGGACTCGCCGGTGCGGACGCTCTCGTGGAGGCCGGACCAGGCGGCGCGGTGCATGGTCGAGCCGAAGTGGCGGGCAAGTCCGCGCAGGGAGCCGGGAGTGCCGGCGCGCAGCAGCTCCCCCAGCGGGGTCAGGGCGAAGCGGCGGCCGTCCAGCTCGGTGAAGACGCCCATGTCGCCCAGCGGGCGCAGCAGGCGGTAGAGCGTCGGCCCGTGGGCACCGACCTCGGCGGCGATCTCGTCCGCCGTGCGCGGGCCTTCGGCGAGGACGTCGGCGACACCGTAGCTCGCGGCGACGCTGATCGCCTGGCTGACGAAGGTGCCCATCAGCAGCTGGAGCATCATCTCCTGGGGCGCCGGCTCGGCGGCCGGCGGGCGGGACGTGGTCGGGGTCGTCGGCGTCGCGGTCTTGGCCATGTGGGTCGTGGCTCCTTCGTGGGATGCGGGGCGGGGGGTCAGCGTGCGTTGAAGTAGCTCGCCTCGGGGTGGTGGATCACGATGGCGTCGGTGGACTGCTCGGGATGGAGCTGGAACTCCTCCGAGAGCACGACGCCGATGCGCTCCGGCTGGAGGAGGTCGGCGATCTTGGCGCGGTCCTCCAGGTTGGGGCAGGCCGGGTAGCCCAGGGAGTAGCGGCAGCCCTGGTACTCGGTACGCAGCATTCCGTCGAGGCCGTCCGGGTCGTCGGCGGCGATGGCGAGCTCCGTGCGGACGCGGGCGTGCCAGTACTCGGCGAGGGCCTCGGCGAGCTGGACGGACAGGCCGTGCAGCTCCAGGTAGTCGCGGTAGGAGTCGGACTCGAACAGCTTGGCCGTGGCCTCGCCGATCTTGGAGCCGACGGTGACCACCTGGAGGCCGACGACGTCGGTCTCGCCGGACTCCTCGGGGCGGAAGAAGTCGGCGAGGCACAGGTTCCGGCCGCGCTGCTGGCGGGGGAAGGTGAACCGGGTCCGCTCGCTGCCGCGCTCGTCCAGGATGATCAGGTCGTCGCCCTTGGACACGCAGGGGAAGTAGCCGTGGACCACGGCGGCTTCCAGCATGTGGTCCGTGTGAAGCCGGTCGAGCCACATGCGCAGCCGCGGCCGGCCCTCGGACGCGATCGTGTCGGCGCCCTTGAGGCCCCACTGGCCCTTGAACAGGGCGCTCTCGTCGAGCCAGGAGGCGTAGTCCTTGAGCGGGATGCCCTTGACGACGCGGGTGCCCCAGAACGGCGGGGTGGGGACGCGGTTGTCGACGGCCACGTCGGAACGGGCCGGGCCCTTCGCCTCCGCCATCTGGCCGAGGGAGTCCGCGGCGCCGGCCGCTGATGTTTCCGTGCGCTTGGCGACGCGGCGCTTCTTCAGTTCGGGGAGGGTGGCGCCGGGGACTCCGCGCTTGACGGCGATGAGGGCGTCCATGAGGCGCAGGCCCTCGAAGGCGTCGCGGGCGTAGCGGACCTCGCCCTCGTAGATTTCGTGGAGGTCCTGTTCGACGTAGGCGCGGGTCAGGGCGGCGCCGCCGAGGATGACGGGGTAGTCGGCTGCCAGCTTGCGCTGGTTGAGCTCCTCCAGGTTCTCCTTCATGATCACGGTGGACTTCACGAGGAGACCGGACATCCCGATGACATCGGCCTTGTGCTCGGCGGCGGCTTCGAGGATCGCGGACACCGGCTGCTTGATGCCGATGTTGACCACGTTGTAGCCGTTGTTGGTCAGGATGATGTCGACGAGGTTCTTGCCGATGTCGTGGACGTCGCCGCGGACGGTGGCCAGCACGATGGTGCCCTTGCCCTCGGCGTCGCTCTTCTCCATGTGCGGTTCCAGGTAGGCGACCGCCGTCTTCATCACCTCGGCGGACTGGAGCACGAACGGCAGCTGCATCTGACCGGAACCGAAGAGCTCGCCGACGACCTTCATCCCCTCCAGGAGGGTGTCGTTGACGATGTCGAGGGCGGGGCGGGTCTGGAGGGCCTCGTCGAGGTCGGTCTCCAGACCGTTCTTCTCCCCGTCGATGATGCGGCGCTGCAGGCGCTCGTCCAGCGGCAGGGCGAGGAGTTCCTCGGCGCGGCCGGCCTTCATCGACTTGGTGTTGACGCCCTCGAAGAGGGCCATCAGCTTCTGCAGCGGGTCGTAGCCCTCGGCACGCCGGTCGTAGATCAGGTCGAGGGCGGTGCCCACCTGCTCGTCGTCGAAGCGCGCGATCGGCAAGATCTTGCTCGCGTGGACGATCGCCGAGTCCAGACCGGCCTTGACGCACTCGTCGAGGAAGACGGAGTTCAGCAGCACACGCGCGGCCGGGTTGAGACCGAAGGAGATGTTCGACAGGCCCAGGGTCGTCTGCACGTCCGGGTGGCGGCGCTTGAGCTCACGGATCGACTCGATCGTCGCGATGCCGTCCTTACGCGACTCCTCCTGACCCGTGCAGATCGTGAAAGTGAGCGTGTCGATGAGGATGTCCGACTCGTGGATCCCCCAGTTGCCGGTCAGATCGTCGATGAGCCGCTCGGCGATGGCGACCTTGTGCTCGACGGTACGGGCCTGGCCCTCCTCGTCGATGGTCAGCGCGATCAGCGCGGCACCGTGCTCCCGGGCCAGACCCGTGACCTTCGCGAAACGCGACTCCGGCCCGTCACCGTCCTCATAGTTCACCGAGTTGATGACCGCACGCCCGCCGATCTTCTCCAGACCGGCCCGCAGGACGGGAACCTCCGTGGAGTCCAGCACGATCGGCAGCGTGGAAGTCGTGGCGAACAGGCCCGCCAGCTTCTCCATGTCCGCGACGCCGTCACGGCCCACGTAGTCCACGCACAGGTCGAGCATGTGCGCGCCCTCGCGGATCTGGTCGCGGACCATTTCCACACAGTCGTCCCAGCGGGCCTCCAGCATCGCGTCGCGGAACTTCTTCGACCCGTTCGCGTTCGTCCGCTCGCCGATCGCCATGAAGGCCGCGTCCTGGCGGAACGGCACGGTCTGGTAGAGGGACGCGGCCCCTGCCTCCGGACGCGGGTCGCGGGCCCCGGGCGTGGCTCCCCGTACGCGCTCGACCACCTGGCGCAGGTGCTCGGGCGTGGTACCGCAGCAGCCGCCCACCAGGGAGAGGCCGTGTTCCCGGACGAAAGCCTCCTGGGCGTCGGCCAGCTCGGAGGCCGACAGGGGGTAGTGCGCGCCGTTCTTGCCCAGGACCGGCAGGCCGGCGTTGGGCATGCAGGACAGCGGGATACGGGAGTTGCGGGCGAGATGGCGCAGGTGCTCGCTCATCTCCGCCGGACCCGTCGCGCAGTTCAGACCGATCATGTCGATGCCCAGAGGCTCCAGCGCGGTCAGCGCCGCGCCGATCTCCGAACCCAGCAGCATCGTGCCGGTGGTCTCCACGGTCACGGAGCAGATCAGCGGGACCGAGACGCCCAGCGCCTCCATCGCCCGCCGCGCACCGACGATCGAGGACTTCGTCTGGAGCAGGTCCTGCGTCGTCTCCACCAGCAGTGCGTCGGCGCCGCCGGTGAGCAGGCCCTCGGCGTTGATCTGGTAGCCGTCGCGGATCTTCCCGTACGAGATGTGCCCCAGCGTCGGCAGCTTGGTGCCGGGGCCCATGGAGCCGAGCACCCAGCGCTGCTGCCCGGTCGAGGCGGTGAACTCGTCGGCGACCTCGCGGGCGATGCGTGCACCGGACTCCGACAGCTCGAAGTTCCGCTCGGGGATGTCGTACTCGGCCAGTGCCGCGAGATTCGCACCGAAGGTGTTCGTCTCCACGCAGTCCACGCCCACCGCGAAGTACTCCTCGTGCACGGAGCGCACGATGTCCGGGCGGGTGGCGTTCAGGACCTCGTTGCAGCCCTCGAGCTGCTGGAAGTCCTCCATCGTGGGGTCCTGCGCCTGAAGCATGGTCCCCATGGCTCCGTCGGCGACCACCACACGGGTGGCGAGCGCCTGGCGAAGCGCATCGGCCCGGGTGCTCATCGCGGCTCCTCGCTCAGCCAGGGGCGAAAGGCGGCAGCGGCCTGCACGCCGTAGGCTGCCTCGATGTCGGCCAGGAGCGCGGCGGGGTGTACCTCGTACTCCTGAGGGCCGACCGTGCCCAGCACGGTGGTGGCCAGGGCGCAGCCCAGCCGGGCCGCGCTCCCGGCGTCCAGCCCGCGGCCGACGGCCGCGAGGAACCCGGCCCGGAAGGCGTCGCCCACGCCGGTGGGGTCGGCCGTGGTGCCGGCCGGGACGGCCGGCACCCGCACCGGGTCCTCACCGTCCCGGTCGATCCGTGCGCCGTCCGCGCCGAGCGTGGTCACCCAGGTCCCGACCCGGCGGAGGACGTCCGCGCGCTGCCATCCGGTGCGCTCCAGGAGCAGCGCGGCCTCGTACTCGTTGGTGAACAGCCAGCGGGCGCCGTCCACGAGCTGCTCGATCTGGTGGCCTTCGAGGCTGGCGAGCTGCTGGGAGGGGTCGGCGGCGAAGGGGATGCCGAGCTCGCGGCAGTCAGCCGTGTGGCGGAGCATCGCCTCCGGGTCGTTCGGGGAGACCAGGACGAGGTCGAGTCCGCCCGCATGCTCGGCGACGGGCCCGATGGCGATGTCCCGGGCCTCGGTCATGGCGCCCGCGTAGAAGGCGGCGATCTGGTTCATGTCCCGGTCGGTGATGCACAGGAAGCGCGCCGTCTGCCGGGTCTCGGACACGTGGACGCTGTCCGTGTCCACCCCGTGCTCCTTGAGATGGATCCGGTACTCGGCGAAGTCCTCCCCCACGGCGCCGACGAGAACGGGGCTCAGCCCGAAGCCGCCGAGGCCGTAGGAGATGTTGGCGGCGACTCCGCCGCGCCGGACGTCGAGGCCGTCGACGAGGAAGGAGAGCGAGATCTTCTCGAGCTGGTCGGCCAGGAGCTGGTCGGTGATGCTGCCGGGGAAGACCATCAGGAGGTCGGTGGCGATGGATCCGGTGACGGCGACGCGCATGTCAGATCCCCGCAGCCTTGCGCAGGGCCTCGACCCGGTCGGTGCGCTCCCAGGTGAAGTCCGGCAGCTCGCGGCCGAAGTGGCCGTAGGCGGCGGTCTGGGCGTAGATGGGGCGCAGCAGGTCGAGGTCGCGGATGATCGCCGCGGGGCGCAGGTCGAAGACCTCTGTGATGGCCTTCTCGATGCGGTCGATGGCCACGAGTGCGGTGCCGAAGGTTTCGACGAAGAGGCCGACGGGCTCGGCCTTGCCGATGGCGTAGGCGACCTGGACCTCGCAGCGCGAGGCCAGACCGGCGGCGACCACGTTCTTGGCGACCCAGCGCATCGCGTACGCGGCGGAGCGGTCCACCTTGGACGGGTCCTTGCCCGAGAAGGCGCCGCCGCCGTGCCGGGCCATGCCGCCGTAGGTGTCGATGATGATCTTGCGGCCGGTCAGGCCCGCGTCACCCATCGGGCCGCCGACCTCGAACCGGCCGGTCGGGTTGACCAGCAGCCGGTAGCCCTCGGTCTCCAGCTTGATGCCCTCTTCGGCGAGCTGGTTGAGCACATGCTCGACCACGTACACGCGGATGTCGGGGGCGAGCAGCGCCTCCAGGTCGATGTCCGCGGCGTGCTGCGAGGAGACCACGACCGTGTCGAGGCGGATGGGGCGGCTGCCCCGGTACTCGATGGTGACCTGGGTCTTGCCGTCGGGGCGCAGGTACGGGACGGTACCGTCCTTGCGGACCTCGGTCAGCCGGCGGGCCAGCCGGTGGGCCAGGTCGATCGGCAGCGGCATCAGCGTCGGCGTCTCGTCGGTGGCGTAGCCGAACATCAGGCCCTGGTCGCCGGCGCCCTGCTTGTCGAGCTCGTCCCCTTCCTCGCCTGCGGCGGCGCCCTCGACGCGCTGCTCGTACGCGGTGTCGACGCCCTGCGCGATGTCCGGGGACTGCGCGCCGATGGACACCGACACGCCGCAGGAGGCGCCGTCGAAGCCCTTCTTCGAGGAGTCGTAACCGATCTCGAGGATCTTGTCGCGGACGAGCTGCGCGATCGGCGCGTACGCCTTCGTCGTCACCTCTCCCGCGATGTGCACCTGGCCTGTGGTGATGAGGGTTTCGACAGCGACCCGGGAGGCCGGGTCCTCGCGCAGCAGGGCGTCGAGGATGGCATCGCTGATCTGGTCGGCGATCTTGTCCGGGTGGCCCTCGGTGACGGACTCCGAGGTGAACAGACGGCGGGACATGCACACTCCTGGTGTCGGTGTCGGTGTCGGTGACGGTGTCGGTGACGGTTGGTCAGTAGCGGTAGTGGTCCGGCTTGTAGGGGCCGGCCACGTCCACGCCGATGTAGGCGGCCTGCTCCGGGCGCAGGGTGGTCAGGCGGACGCCGAGGGCGTCGAGGTGGAGGCGGGCCACCTTCTCGTCGAGGTGCTTGGGGAGCACGTAGACGCCGGTGGGGTACTCGGCCGGCTTGGTGAAGAGCTCGATCTGGGCCAGGGTCTGGTCCGCGAAGGAGTTCGACATCACGAAGGACGGGTGGCCGGTGGCGTTGCCCAGGTTCAGCAGGCGGCCCTCGGACAGGACGATGAGGACCTTGCCGTCGGGGAACTTCCAGGTGTGGACCTGGGGCTTGACCTCGTCCTTGACGATGCCCTCGATCTTCGCGAGGCCGGCCATGTCGATCTCGTTGTCGAAGTGGCCGATGTTGCCCACGATCGCCTGGTGCTTCATCTTGGCCATGTCCGCGGCCATGATGATGTCCTTGTTGCCCGTGGTCGTGATGAAGATGTCCGCCGTCGCGACGACGTCGTCCAGGGTCGCGACCTGGTAGCCGTCCATCGCCGCCTGCAGGGCGCAGATCGGGTCGATCTCGGTGACGATGACCCGCGCGCCCTGGCCGCGCAGCGACTCCGCGCAGCCCTTGCCGACGTCGCCGTAGCCGAAGACCACGGCCGTCTTGCCGCCGATGAGGACGTCGGTGGCGCGGTTGATGCCGTCGATGAGGGAGTGCCGGCAGCCGTACTTGTTGTCGAACTTCGACTTGGTGACGGCGTCGTTCACATTGATCGCCGGGAAGAGCAGCGTGCCCTCGCGGTGCATCTCGTAGAGGCGGTGGACGCCTGTGGTGGTCTCCTCGGTCACGCCCCGGATCTCACCGACCAGCACGGCCCAGTCCAGCGGGCTGTCGCGCAGCAGCCGCAGGACCAGGGCCATTTCCTCGTTGTCGGCCGTGGCCGGGTCCGGGACGGCGCCGGCCTTCTGGTACTCGACGCCCTTGTGGACGAGGAGGGTGGCGTCGCCGCCGTCGTCGAGGATCATGTTCGGTCCGACGGCGTCCGGCCAGGTCAGGGCCTGCTCGGTGCACCACCAGTACTCTTCCAGCGTCTCGCCCTTCCAGGCGAAGACGGGGACGCCCTGCGGGTTCTCCGGGGTGCCGTTCGGGCCCACCGCGATCGCGGCGGCGGCGTGGTCCTGGGTGGAGTAGATGTTGCAGGACACCCACCGCACCTGCGCGCCGAGGGCGACGAGGGTCTCGATGAGGACGGCCGTCTGCACGGTCATGTGCAGGGAGCCGGTGATCCGGGCGCCGGCCAGGGGCTGGGCGTCCGCGTACTCGCGGCGGATCGACATCAGGCCCGGCATCTCGTGCTCGGCAAGGGTGATCTCCTTGCGGCCGAACGCGGCGAGCGACAGGTCGGCGACCTTGAAGTCCTGTCGGTTGGCGGCAGTCGTCACGGCTGGTTGCTCCTTCGTGCGGGGTCCGCCGGGATGTCCGGCCTGGGTGTGGTTGCGGGAACGCTCACGCGCGGCGGGGGCAGTTCGCCCTCCACCAGGTAGCGGCTGACGAGCGCGTCCACCCGCGGGTTGGCGAGGAGGGCGTAGATCTCGTGGTCGCCCGAGTCCTCGACCGTGATCAGGTGGTGGCCGAGGCGTTCGGCCATGGCGACACCGCCCGCGTAGTGGTCCATGGGGTCGCCGTCCGCCTGGACGACGAGGCCCACCGGGTAGCCGTCCCGTGCGAGTACGACGGGCTCCTCGGGGGCGGTGAAGGTGCGGAAGGCGCCCACCCACGGCTGGGCCCGGAGCACCCCGTAGCCGTACGGGAAACGCTCGCGGAACTCCCGCATGTCCTGGAAGTAGACCTCCAGGTCCTCGGGCCAGGCGTGCTCGAGGGTGATGGCCTCCAGGACCGCCGTGCGCAGTTCGCCCTCCGCGTCACCGGGCCGCCAGGTGCCCTGCTCGGACAGCAGGGTGCGGGACCTGTCCGTGTCCTCGGCGGAGGTCGCCTCGAGCAGTTCTGCCACCAGGACGGCGAGGTCGGCCCACCGGCCGCGGTCGCCGGACCGGTTGCCGACGGCCCCGTCGAACAGGGTCCGCAGATGAGGGGTGTCGCTCTGCTTCTCGAGCCGGGCGACGACCTCCTCGACGGTGACGAGGACCGCGGCGGGCTCGTCGCCGAGGCCGAAGCGGCCGTGGCGGTCCGCGGTCCAGCGCGCCCACTGGTCCACATTGCGCTGGACGGCGTCGCCCTGCCACAGGAACTGCTCCCGCCAGGTCCAGCCGGGGTGGACACAGGAGTCGAGCACACTGCGGTCGAGGCGGTCCGGGAACAGGCTCCCGTAGACGGCGCCCACGTAGGCCCCGTACGCGTATCCGACGAAGGAGAGGCGTTCCTCGCCGAGCACGGCCCGGATGACGTCCATGTCCCGGGCGGTGTTGCGGGTGCTGATGTGGGGGCGCAGGGCGGCGCCGGCCCGTTCACAGCCCAGCTCGCGCCGTCGCATGTCCTCGGCGAGCTCCGCGAACGCCTCGTCGGGCGGGCGGGAGTCGAAGGGCGCCTTGGGCAGGGTGACCTCGGCGTACAGCGGGGTGGAGGCGCCGGTGCCGCGCGGGTCGAAGCCGATCAGGTCGTACGCCTGATGCACCGGGGTGCCCGCGAACGCCGCCGCGAGGCCCCGGCCCCGGCCCCAGTCACCGCCGGGGCCGCCGTTGACGGACAGCATGATGCCGCGCCGGCGTGCGGGGTCGGCCGCCCGGTGACGGGTGAGGGCGAGGGTGAGGCGCTCGCCCTCGGGCCGGGCGTAGTCGGCAGGGACCTCGATGGTCGTGTGCTCGGTCGTGCTGCCGTCGTCGGACGTGGCCGTCGTCCACCGCGGCCGCTGAGTGCGAAACGCACTCAGCGAGTCGGGCGGTGTCGTCGCGGACCGCTTGGTTGCCACCGCAGAACCTCCGTGTCGTTTCAGGCCGCCAGCGTCTCTGTCTCACCTCGAGAGCCTCTGGACCCCTTCCGGACCGCCTTGCGGGAGGGCACGGCGAACGAGGCGAGCAGTCCGGCGACGGCGAACAGGGCCGCGCCGGCGAGTGCGGCGCCGTAGCCGGCGGCCAGAGCCCGCGGCACGGCCTGTCCGGCATCGAGTCCCGCCTCGATGCGGGAGGCGGAGAGCGTCGCCAGCGACACCAGGCCGATCGCACTGCCCAGCTGCCGGGTGGTGTTGAGCAGCCCCGAGCTGAGGCCGGCCTGCTCGGGCGGCAGCCCGGAGGTGGCGGCGTTGGTGGTGGCGTTGAGTACGCCGCCCATGCCCAGGCCCAGCAGCAGGGCGGGGCCCAGTACATCGGGGGCGAACCCGGAGTGCTCGTCGAGGCGGGACAGCCACAGCAAGCCCGCCGCGGACAGGGTGAGCCCGCCGATCAGCACCGGCCGGGGGCCGGTGCGCGGCACGAAGGAGGAGACGCCCCAGCCGCCGGCGGCGATGCCCACCGTCAGCGGCAGATAGCTCAGTCCGGTGCGCAGCGGGCTGAAGCCGAGCACCTGCTGGAGGACCAGGGTGAAGAAGTAGAAGGTGCTGAAGAGGGCGGCGATGCTGAAGAAGGCGACCAGGTTGGCGCTGCTCAGCGTGCGGTTGCGCAAGACGCCGAGCGGTACGAGGGGGAAGCGGGCGAACTTCGCCTGGATCAGCGCGAACAGCGTCAGCAGCACGGCTCCGGCCGCCAGGCCGCCCAGCACCCGGGGCGAGCCCCAGCCGTACGTGTGGGATTCGGCGATCCCGTACGCGAGGGCCATCAGCCCGGCGGTCGCGGTGATCGCGCCGGGCACGTCCACGGCCCGGCGCCCCTCGGGCCGACCCGGGGTCCGGGGCACGGCAGAGCGGACGAGGGCGAGCAGCAGTAAGCCGATGGGCACGTTGACCAGCAGGGTCCAGCGCCAGGAGAACCACTGGGTGATCAAGCCGCCGGCCAGCACGCCCGCCGCGCCGCCCGCCCCCGACACCACGCTCCACATCCCGAACGCCCGTGCGCGGGCCGCCGGTTCGGTGAAGGTGGTACCGAGCACGGTGAGGGTGGCCGGCGCCATGACGGCCGCGCCCAGTCCCTGGAAGGCGCGGGCGAGCACCAGCGTGGCGGGGTCGTCGGCCATGCCGCCGACGCTGCTCGCGAGGGTGAACAGGGCGACTCCGGCGAGGAAGACGCGACGCTGCCCGAACAGGTCGGCGAGCCGGCCGCCGAGCAGCAGGAAGCCGCAGACGGTGATGGTGTAGGCGTTGTTGACCCACGTCAGGCTGGTACGGGTGAATCCCAGGTCGGAACCGATGACGGGCAGGGCGACGTTGACGACCGAGGCGTCGAGAACGTTCATGAACTGCCCCAGGCAGCAGGCGGCGAGGATCAGCCGGAGCCGGGGGGAGGCGGTGGCGGGGGCGGTGGGAGTCCGCAGTGTCCGAGCGGTCATACCCGGGACGCTGCGGCCGGCGGATCGATGCCCGGTAGCGGCCCGCTGGAGCCCGGTAGCGGCCCGCTGGAGCGGGGACCTGGGCCCGGGGAGCGGCCTCGCGCGGGGCCCGGCGGTCCGGGGAAGGGGTGCCGGTTCGAGGAGGGCTCGACCCACCCCCCAGTCCGTGTCGTCAGAGTCCCTGCCGAGCGGGCGTACGGCCGGTCGGATTTCACGAGGAGGGCGCCATGGCGAAGATCAGGTACACGCATCCGGACGGCAGCGAGACCGTGGTCGACGTCCAGGAGCCGAACACGGTCATGCGCGGCGCGAAGCTCAACAACGTCGACGGCATCGAGGCGCAGTGCGGCGGCTCCGCCCAGTGCGGCACCTGCCATGTGTACATCGACGCGGCCAACACGCTTCCGCTGCCGGCGATGGACGAGGTCGAGGACGACGTGCTCTACGGCACGGCCAGCCCGCGCCGCGAGACCAGCCGGCTGAGCTGCCAGCTGCCCGTCTCGGACGCCGTCGACGGGCTGGTCGTGCACCTGCCGGAACGGCAGAGCTGATGGACGGTGTCGTCATCGTCGGCGCGGGCCAGGCGGGATCGGACACGGCGGCCGAGCTGCGCAAGCGCGGCTACCCGGGTCCGGTCACCCTGGTCGGGAAGGAGGACGCCCTCGCCTACCGGCGTCCGCCGCTGTCCAAGGGCTACCTGTCGGGCGCGGTGCCCGCCGCGGAGCTGGAGCTGCTGCCCGAGTCCTCGTACGCCGCCCAGGACATCGGCCTGGTGCGCGGCGACGGGGCGGCGCGAATCGACCGCGAACGCCGGGCGGTCGTCCTGCGCTCCGGGCGGCGGCTGCGGTACGACCGCCTGGTCCTGGCCACCGGCTCCCGGCCCCGGGAGCTGCCGGTGCCCGGGGCCGCCCTGGACGGCGTACTGACCCTGCGCGGCCTCGCCGACGCCGAGGCGCTGCGGCGCGAACTGGGCCGCGCCCGCCACCTGGTGGTGGTGGGCGCCGGGTTCATCGGGCTGGAACTCGCCGCCACGGCGCTCGAGCTGGGCGTCGAGGCGACCGTGGTCGAGGCCGGCCCCCGGGTGATGGGGCGGTCGGTCAGCCCGGCCCTGTCCCGCTTCCTGACCGCCGAGCACCGGGCACGCGGGGCCCGGATCCTCCTGGGCCGCGAGGTGGTGGCGCTGGCCGGCGACCCCGCGGGCCGGGTCCGGGCGTGCGAACTGGACGGCGGCGAGCGGATCGCGGCCGATGTGGTGGTCATCGCCGTCGGGGCGCTGCCGGCGGTGGGGCTCGCCGCCGACGCGGGGCTCGAGGTGGGCGGGGGGATCCTCGTCGACCGGTTCCTGCGCACCAGCGATCCCGCCATCCACGCAGTCGGCGACTGTGCCCGCTTCCCGAGCCCGCACGCGCCCGGCCGGCTGCGGCTGGAGTCCGTGCAGAACGCCTCGGACCAGGCCCGCTGGGTGGCGGCCTCGATCTGCGGCGAGAGCGGGCCCTATACGGCCGTGCCCTGGTTCTGGACCGAGCAGTACGACCTGCGGGTGCAGATGGCCGGCATCACCGGGGGCCACGACCAGACGGTGACGGTGGGCGATCCGGCCGGGCGGCGGTTCTCCGTGCTCTGCTTCCGCGCCGGGCGGCTCCTGGGCGCCGAATCGGTCAACCGCCCCGCCGACCACATGATCACGCGCCGGCTGCTGGCCTCCGGCGACCCCGGGCTGTCCCCGCAGGAGGCGGCCCGCCCCGGCTTCGACCTCAAGACCCGCGCGGCGGGCCCCGCCGCACTGCCCGCATAGGGCGGGAAGACCAAGGAGTACGACGATGAAGAAGACGATCGCCCTGCGCACGGCCGCCGCCGCGGCGGGCGCCTTGCTGGTGGTTTCGCTGAACGCCCCGGCGGCGTACGCGGACTCCGCCGCGGTACGGACGTGGGAGAGATTCTCCAGCCCGGTGGGAATCTGGGAAACGACGATGGAGACCCCCCAGGGCCCTCACACGATCGAGATCTCCTTCGACCGCCACGGCCGGGTCTGCATGAACGGCGCAGGCGGCGCGGAGGGCACCGGTCACTGGTACCGCACCGGGCGGAACACCTTCTCATACCGCGTGATCGAGGTGTTCCCGCCCGTCGACGGGGTCGCGCGCGGCCACGCCGACATCACCGACCACGCCACCCAGAGCGGCGCCGGCTACCACGCCGTGGGCACCGCGAAGATCTACGACGCGGCCGGGAACCTGCTCGCCTCCTTCGAGGGCGAGTCCGATTTCACGAGGACCTCCCGGACGCATCCCGGGCGTGTCTGCGAAGAGTGACCGCGGACGCGCAGCCGGTCCAGGGCGGCTCGAGGTCTGCTCAAGCGGAATGACCCTAGCCTGGTTGCAGCGCCAAGTGTTCTTTGACCAAGGAGAATCTCGTGACCACCCCCGGAATCCCTTCATTTGCCAAGGAAGTACGGCTGTCCTCCCGCCCGGCCGACGACATCACCCTCGACCATTTCGACGTGGTCGATGCGGAGGTCCGCCGACCGGGCCCCGGCGAAGCGCTCGTCCGCAACGACTACATGGCCCTGGCCTATGCGATGAGCTTCATGCTGAGCCTGGAATCCGACCCGGAGCTGCCGTTCCCGACGTTCGAGGTCGGCGAGCCCCTGTGGTTCCCGTCGGTCGGCACCGTCGTGGAGTCCAGGGATCCGGGCTTGGCCGTGGGTGACGTGGTGTCCCACAACCTGGGCTGGCGTGAGTACGCGACCGCGGAGGCGGGGGAGTTCGCCGCGCTGGACGGCGCGCTGCTGCCGGAGCCCAAGTACTTCCTGGCCCAGCAGGGCCCGACCGCCTTCTGGGGCATCAAGGGCGCCGACATCCGCGAGGGCGACACCGTGTTCGTCTCCGGCGCGGCCGGCGGTGTCGGCTCCCTCGCCGGCCAGATCGCCAAGTGCTTCGGCGCGAAGCGGGTGATCGGCAGCGCCGGCAGCGCCGCCAAGGTCGAGTACCTGACGAAGGAGCTCGGCTTCGACGCCGCCTTCAACTACAAGGACGGCTCCCTCACCGAGCGCCTGGCCGAGCTGGCCCCCGACGGCATCGACGTGTACTTCGACACCGTCGGCGGCGACCAGTTCGAGGCCGCGCTGGCCAATGCCGCCCATGGCGCCCGGTTCATGCTGTGCGGCGCCCTGTCCGGCAAGAACCCCACCCTGGACCTGGACCCCGCCGTCAGCCGCGACGTGGTCATCAAGGGCTTCAGCACCCCCTACGACCCCGCCGCGCTCACCGAGTGGCGCGAGCGGTTCGGCGGCTGGCTGCGTGAGGGCCGCATCGTCTTCCCGCACACCGTCGTCGAGGGCGGCCCGGCGAAGGCGCCCCAGGCCTTCCTCTCCCTGCTCGAGGGCGAGTACACCGGCCAGGTGCTCGTCAAGCTGTCCCAGCACTGAGCAGAACCCCCACGCGGCCGGTGCCCCTTCCCCGGGGCCCGGCCGCTCTTCGGCGCCCACCTCACGGGATGGAGAGACAGTGAACGCGGCAGAAGTGGTCGACCTGTACGACCGGGCAGACATCTACGAGGCCATCTACCGGGGACGCGGCAAGGACTACGTGGCCGAGTCCGCGGTCACCGTGCGCGCCGTCCTCGACCGCAGCCCGGGCGCGGCGACCCTGCTGGACGTCGCCTGCGGCACCGGCTCCCACCTGCGGCACTTCGCTCAGCGGTTCTCCCACGTGGAGGGCGTGGACCTGTCCGACGACATGGTCCGCACCGCCGGCGCGAACCTGCCCGGGGTCCCCGTCCGGCAGGGCGACATGCGCGACTTCGACCTGGGCCGCACCTTCGACGCGGTCACCTGCATGTTCAGCTCGGTCGGCTATCTGGCCACCGACGGCGAACTCGACGCGGCGCTGCGCAGCTTCGCCCGGCACGTCAACCCCGGCGGGGTCGTCGTGGTCGAGCCCTGGTGGTCCCCCGACACCTTCCTGCCCGGCTATGTCGCCGGCGACGTCGTCGACGTGGACGGCCGGACCATCTCCCGGATCTCGCACACCGTGTGGCACGAGGAGCGCTGCGCCAGCCGCATGGAGGTGCACTACGTGGTCGCCGAGTCGGACACGGGCATACACCACTTCACCGACACGCACATCATGACCCTCTTCACCCGCGAGCAGTACGAGAACGCCTTCCGCAGGGCCGGCCTGTCCGTGGAGTTCCTGCCCTACGACCAGGCGGGACCCGGCCTGTTCGTCGGCGTACGGCCGTGAAAGCGCGGGCCCTGGCCGTCGAAGGAGCCTACGAGTTCACCCCCGAGGTGTTCCACGACGACCGAGGCGTCTTCCTCTCCCCCTACCAGGAGGAGGCGTTCACCCGGGCGGTGGGCCGCCCGCTGTTCCCGGTGGCCCAGTGCAGCTACAGCCTGTCGCGGCGCGGCGTGGTCCGCGGTGTCCACTACACGGCCACGCCGCCCGGCATGGCCAAGTACGCGTACTGCTCCCGCGGCGCGGCCCTGGACGTGGTCCTCGACACCCGGGCGGGATCACCGACCTTCGGCCGCTGGGACTCGGTCGTCCTCGACCCGCACGAGGCCCGCTCGGTGTACCTGCCGGTGGGCGTCGGCCATCTGTTCATCGCGCTGGAGGACGACACCGCCGTCTCCTACCTGCTCTCCACGAGCTACGCGGCGGAGCGCGAGCTCGCCCTCTGCCCGCTCGACCCGGCGCTCGGCCTTCCCCTGCCGGCCGGCCTGACCCCCGTCCTGTCCGAACGGGACCGCGTGGCCCCGACCCTGGCCGAGGCCGAACGCGCCGGCCTGCTGCCGCGCTACGAGGACTGCCGCGCCCTGGACGTGCGGCCGTGAGCCCCGCCGCCGGTGCGGCCCGGCCGCCCGGACTGCGCGGCGCGGGCGTGGTGGTGACGGGCGCGGGCCAGGGCATCGGCGCCGCGCTGTGCCGCAGGTTCGCCGCGTCGGGGGCGCGGGTGGTGGTCAACGACCGCCACCCGGAGCGGGCCCGGGCCGTGGCCGCCGAGGTCGGTGGGCTGGCGCTGCCCGGCGACGCCGGCGGCGCGCTGGTGCCGGCCGCGCGGGACCTGCTCGGCGCGGACGTCGACGTCTACTGCGCCAACGCCGGGGTCGTCACGGCCGGCGGGCCGGAGATCGCCGACGAGCTGTGGTCCGAGGCTCTGGACGTCAACCTGATGGCGCATGTGCGGGCCGCCCGGGAGCTGCTGCCGCGCTGGCTGGAGCGCGGCCACGGCCGGTTCGTCTCCGTGGTCTCGGCCGCCGGACTGCTCACCATGGTGGGCTCGGCGCCGTACGCCGTGTCCAAGCACGCGGCGCTCGCCTTCTCCGAGTGGCTCTCGGTCACCTACCGGCACCGGGGCATCGAGGTGCACGCCGTCTGCCCCCGCGGGGTCCGCACGCCGCTGCACACGGCGGCCGACTCCTCGGGCGGGCTCACCCTCACCTCCGCGCCGATCGGCGCGGACGAGGTGGCGGACGCCCTGTTCGACGGTATGGTGCACGGCCGGTTCCTGATCCTGCCGCACTCCGAGGTGGCGGACCACGCACTGGCCAGGGCCACCGACCACGAGGGCTGGCTGCGCGAGATCAACGGCTTCCAGCGCCGGCGCGAGGACGGCTGACGCACAGGCGAGGGGCCGGGGCGATCCCCCGGCCCCCTCGGCGCGGCCTACCGGCCGGCCAGGGCCTCGAGTTCGCGCACCACCTCGGTGGCCGCCGGCATGGCCGCGATCTCTGCCTGGACCCGCCGGCTGCGCTCCCGGTAGCCGGCGTCGTCCAGCAGCAGCCGTACGCTCTCCACCACCGCGTCCAGGTCCGGCTGCTCCGTCACGGACTGGCGGCCCACACCCGCCTCCACGAGCCGGCGCCCGCTGTCGAACATCTCGGCCGTGATGAGGTAGCGCACCTGCAGCTGCGGCAGCCCGGCGCGGAGCGCGGCCATGGTGAGCCCGCCGCCGCCGTGGTGGACGACCACGTCGCAGCCGGGCAGGACCGATCCCAGCGGAGTCCAGCCGGCCCCCAGGACGTTGGCGGGCAGCGGCCGTACCTGCTCGACGTACTCGTCGGCGACGGCCACCACGAGGTCCACGTCCAGATCGGCCAGGGCCTTCACCAGAGCTCCCAGCACCGATGTCCCGCCGATCATCGGCCAGACGGTGCCCATGCTGAGCAGCACCCGCGGCCGGCGGCGCTCCTCGAACACCCAGCCGGGGAGGGTGCCGGGGGCGTCGTAGGGCACGTATCTCAGGGGCGCCACGGCGTGCGCCTGCTCGGCTCGCAGGCTCGGCGGGCACACGTCGAGGACCATGTCGGCGCCCGGCAGCCCGGACAGGCCCGCCCGCTCCAGCTCGGGGGCCAGCTCCTCGGCCCCCCACTTGTCCATGACGGGGCGGTGGCGGTAGCCGAGCCCGATGCCGTGCTCGACCCACGGGACGCCCTGCGCGCGGGCGACCAGGCCGGCTCCGTAGGAGTGCGTGTCGCCGAGTACGAGATCGGGGCGCCAGCGCCGGGCGGTCTCCGCGAGCCCGTCGAGGGTGCGGGCGGCGAGGCGGGCGAAGCCTCGGCCCATGTGTTCCAGCACGCTCGCCTCGTCGTCCGGGGGCGCCAGGAACTCCCCGGAGCGGTCGGTCACCATGGCCTCGCTCGTATGGCGGGGTCCCGGAATCTCCGTGAAGGGCAGGCCCGAGCCGTGCACGAGCGGGCGCAGCCCGTCGGTGCCCGCCACCAGGACCTCGTGCCCGGCGGCCCGCAGGGCCCAGGCCATGGGGACGACGGGGAAGTAGAGCCCGTGAGAGGGGCCGGTGTTCACCAGGATTCTCATGCCCGGAGGGTAAGGAGCCCGCGTCGAAGGGGGCTCGAGTCCACCTCTCGGCCGTGTCCCGCGCCGGACGCGCCGGTCCAGAGTCCTTCGAGCGGGGGTCGAGCGGCCTGGGGCAGGGTCGCCGGGGCCGCCGGCCGGCCGGCCCGGCGCAGGGTGGACAAGGAGCGGACGGATGACAGACACCAGGGACGCGCAGGCCGCGCAGAGCCCCGTACTCGCACCCCTGCGCCTGCCGGACGGCTTCCAGCCCGAGTCACTGTCCATCGGCGCGGAGCCCATCGCCTACTTCGGCTCCCTCGCGGACGGGTCGGTCCACCGGATCGATCTGGGCACCGGTGAAGGCCGTACGCTCGCCCCCGGGACCGGCGCTCCGGCCGCCGGGGTGCGGCTCGACGGCCACGGGCGGCTGTTCGTGGCGGGCGCCTTCGCGGGCGACGGGCGGGTCCTGGACGTGGCGACCGGGCGGACACTGGCCTCCTACCGGCTCGCGGCCGAGGGGCAGACGCTGATCGCGGACGTCATCGTGACGCCGGAGGCCGCCTGGTTCACGGACGCGTTCACGCCGGTGCTCTACCGGCTCCCGCTGGGTCCCGCGGGCGCCCTGCCGGGCCCGGAGGCGGTGGAGCGGGTCCCGCTGACCGGCGCCGCGGTGTACGAGCAGGGCCTCAACGCCATGGGCATCGAGCGCACCCCGGACGGCTCGGCGCTGCTGGTCGTGCAGGCCAACACCGGCCTGCTGCTGCGGGTGGACCCGGCGAACGGCGCCGCCCGCGTGGTGGACCTGGGCGGCGAAGCACTGCCGGCTGACGGGCTGACGATGAGCGACGGGCTGCTGTACGCGGCGGTCGGCATCCAGCACCGGCTGGCCGTGGTCCGGCTCGACGGGCCGGGCACCCGGGGCGAGGTGGTCCGGTGGATCGAGGACGAGCGGTTCGACGCGCCGTCCGCGGTCGCCGTCCACGGCGGGCGGCTCTACGTTCCCAACTCGCGGATCGCCATGATCGAGCCGACGCCGACGACCCCGTACGAGGTGCTGGTCCTGCCGCTGCCCGCGCTCTGACCGGTCAGCAGAAGACCACGGCCGGCTCGCCGGCCGGTGCACCGCGCCCGCCCTTGACGGCCGGCGCCGCCAGGACGAAGGCGAGCAGCCGGCGCGCCTCCTGCTCTACCTGCCCGGCCTCGCCGTCCGCCAGCGGCCGGTAGGGCTCGATCAGCACCGTGGTGTCCTTCAGGGTCCAGATGCCGCGGACCAGACCGTCGATCAGGAACGTGGGCCGCACCTCGCTGCCGGTGATCACCCGGGCCCGGTCCTCGTCGCTGATCACCCTGGTGCGGTCGGCGTGCGCCAGGACGAGGTTGTCGTAGGCCGGCAGGAACCGTACGGGGACCGGCAGTTCGGGGTCTGCGAGCGGCGCGTCCGGCAGGTCGTACAACTCCCTGCCCTGCGCGTCGTGGTGGACCCGCAGTCCGGGGCGCATCCGCTCGAGGACCTCGCGCAGCCGGGTCAGGCCCGACCACGCCTGGACGTCCATCACCCCGGCCGGGCCGAACGCGGCCAGGTAGCGCAGGACCATGGTGTCGATCCGGGGCTCCTGCGCCAGGGGCCGGCCGAGCCAGGACTCGGCGAAGGTCAGCGGGGTGGCACCGCGGTGGCCCCAGGTGCCGCTCGGCGGCGGGTGGATGTGCGCGACGAGCGACTGCACGACGTAGGCGAGGGCGGTGCTGTCCCGTCCGGGGAAGCGCTCGGCGAGCTTGCGCCCGAGCTGCGGGCGCGTCAGCTGCTGCCCGTCCAGCAGCTCGCGTCCGGCCTCGGTCAGCTCCGCGGCCGTGAGCCCCTCGACCGCCCTGCCGTACGCGCCCTGGCGGGCCTTGCCCAGCACCGGGGCCATCAGCGGCTGCAGCCAGCGGAAGTCCTCGCCACTGACCAGGTGCTGGGTGTTGCGCAGCAGTTTCGCCCGTACCAGCGCGCGGTCTTCGACCAGCGCGGTGAGGTCTTCGTGGCGGAAGCCGGCGATCCGCGTCCACAGGCCGATGTAGGGCCCGTCGGGCTCCTGGCCCTGCAGGCCCACCAGGTGCTCGGTCACCTCCAGCGGGGTACGGGAGGTGCGGTGCACCAGCAGCTGTCGTTCGAGGAGCGTCCTGTTCAGGGCACGCTGGGAGAGCACGGGCATGGCCCCATTGTCCCTGCTGCGGCTCGACCGGCGCTCGAGTGGATCCCGGCAGCGTCCCGTATATGAGCACAGAGCCGAAAGCACCGGCGCCGGCCGGTTCCTGGAGCGCCCGCGTCACCCGGCCGGGCGGGACGCACACCTGCACCCTGCACTTCACCGCGGACGGCCAGGTCTTCCTCGGCTCCGGCGGCGCCGGCACCTGGCGGGCGACGGACGCGGGCTCGTTCTCCTTCCGCATCGCCGAGCCGGTCATCGACGCGGCCGGCGCCTGCGTGGGCTGGGTCGACATCACGCAGCGTGCGGCGCTGGACGGCTCGTCGTGGACCAGCTCCGGCACCTCCCTGGTCCACGACGGCGAGGGCCGTCCCGGCCGCGGCGTGCAGGTCGCCATCCGGGCCCGCGCGCTGCGCTGAGGCGGGCCCCGCGGGGCCCGCCTCAGGCGTGGGCGCCTACGGTCACCTCGCCGATGGTGAGCTCCGGGCGGGCCTGCAGGACGTACGCGACGCGGTCGGCCTGCTCCTCCAGCTCCCGCAGCCCGGCGGGGCCCAGCGGGCTGAAGGTCTCCACGGTGAGGTGGACTCTGCGGCCCGAGCGGCGCTGGTGCCAGACTCCGGCCACCTCGCCGTCGACGAGGACGACGGGGAAGTTGCCGGCCTGCCCGCCGGACAGGGCGCGTTGTGCGGCGCGGCCCGGGAACAGCGATCCGCGCGGGTGGCAGCCGACCGCGAAGGCGTCGAAGTACGGGAGCAGGCGGACCCCTCTGGGCGCTTCGGCGCCGAAGGCGGTGTCGCCGGCCACCACCCAGGCGGAGGCGCCGGCGAATTCGACCTCCTCCAGACGGCCGTCCCCGGCGAGTTCGGCGAAGAGGTCCGCGGCCCAGCCGCGCGGGACCGCCAGCCACTGGGCGAAGTGCTGGGCGGTGGCCGGTCCGTACGCGTGCAGGTAGCGAGCGGCGAGCTCGGCCAGGGCCACCGGGCCCGGGGTGGGCGAAAGGCCCGGCAGCAGGCGGTGCGGGCTGGTGTAGGTGACCTTGCGGCCCCGGAGGGGACCGAAGCACAGGGCACCGCGGGCCGCCGCGGCGTCCATCGCCTGGCGCCAGCGCGGCCAGTGGCCCTGGAAGGCCGGGACGACCAGGTCCCCGGCCCAGGGGCCGGTGAGGTCCACGACGGCCTCGCCCAGCTCGTCGGCGGTCAGCTCTGCTCGGGCGAGAGCGGCGCCGATGGCCTCGACGACCTGGTCGCTCTGCTCGGGCGTCAGCCGTACGTCGGGGGCGTGCAGGTGGCGCACGCCCGGGAGGGCGGACAGCGCCCCGGTCCACAGGGGCAGGTCGCACGTGGGCAGGACGTGGACGGTGCCGCGCGGACCGTACGTCTTGACCAGGGTGTGCGCACTCCACAGGGCGTCCGCCACGTCCGCGCGGGTCGTGTCCGCGAGGCGGAGCCCGATGGACAGCTCGGCGGCCGACATCAGCTGGGCGTGGGCCCCGCTGATGGCGGCCACCACACCGGCCGGCCCGGCGTCCTTCGCGGGCGCGGCCAGCGCGTGCCGCTCCAGACGCCGGGCGTTGGCCTGTGACCAGGCCACGGTGGTACGGGAGGTCATCGAGCCGGTTCCCCGCTCAGCTCCGTCCGGCCGGCCTCCCCGGCGGCCTCGGCCCCGGAGTCCGGGACGGTCTTCCCGCCGGCCTGCTCCTCGGCCTCCTCGGCGGTCCGCGGTGTGACGTGCCGCAGCAGCCAGGCGACGAGTACGGCGGCCACGGCCACCAGGGCGGCGCTGATCACGGTGTTGACGTGCAGGCCGTGGGTGAACGCCTGCCGGGCGGCGGCGGCGAGTTCGGCTCCGGCCGGGCCGGGCAGCGTGGCGGCAGCCTCCAGCGCGCCGCCCAGGGTGTCGCGGGCCGCCGCGGCGGCCTCGGCGGAGACCCCGGCGGGCATGGACTCGTCGAGGGTGCTGCGGTACACGGCGGTGCCGGCGCTGCCGAGCACGGCGACACCGATCGCCATGCCGAACTCCTGGTTGGTCTCGGAGATCGCGGAGGCGGCTCCGGCCCGCTCGGGCGGCGCCGCCCCGACGATCATGTCCACGCCCATGATGGTCATGGGGGCGACACCGATCGAGAGCACCACCGAGGCGGTGACCAGCACCCACAGCTTGCCCGGGCTGTCGAGCTGGGTGAAGCCCAGGAACCCCACGACCGCGACGACGAGCCCGCCGGCCATCACGTACGCGGGCCGGGTGTACTGCACGAGCGCGGGGGTGACCACGGCCGCGACGACCATCGCACCCGCCTGGGGCAGGGTCCACAGGCCCGCCTCGAACGGGGTCAGACCCAGCACCATCTGCATGTACTGGGAGATGAAGAAGAACACCCCGGACATGGCGAACAGGGTCAGGGTCAGCGTCCCCAGCGAGGCGCTGAACGCCCGGTCGGAGAACAGCTTGAGGTCGAGCATCGGATCGTCGAGGCTGCGCTGGCGCCGGGCGAACAGCACACCCAGGGCGATGCCCGCGAGCAGTGCCACCAGGGGCACCACCCCGGCCCCGTCCTTGGCGATCTCCTTCACGCCGTACACGAAGGAGACCACGGAGACGATCGACAGGCCCGCGCTGAACAGGTCGAGGCGTCCGGGCGCGGGGTCACGGTACTCGGGCAGCAGCACCGGGGCGGTGAACAGCAGCAGCAGCATCGGCGGTACGGCGAGCAGGAAGACCGCGCCCCACCACCAGTGCTCCAGCACCGCGCCGCCGGCCAGCGGGCCCAGCGTCATACCGAGCGTGAAGCTGGTCATCCACACGGCGATCGCGGTGGTGCGCTGCTTGCGGTCGGGGAACATGTTGCGGATCAGGGCCAGGGTGGAGGGCATGAGGGTGGCCCCGGCCACGCCGAGCAGCGCCCGGGTCGCGATGAGCATCTCGGCGCTGGTGGACCAGGCCGCGAGGACGGAGGCGGCGCCGAAGGCGAGGGCCCCGATCATCAGCAGCCGGCGTCGGCCGATCCGGTCGCCCAGGGTGCCCATGGTGATCAGACAGCCCGCGACGAGGAACCCGTACACGTCCAGGATCCACAGCAACTGGGAGCTGTCGGGGGCGATGTCGGCGCTGAGCTGGGGGACCGCCAGATACAGAACGGTCATGTCCATCGCGATCAGCATGGCGGGCAGGGCGAGCACGGCCAGCCCGAGCCATTCGCGCCGGCCGGCCCTGCGGGGGGTGTCCGCGGATACGGCCCCTGTGGTCATGGCGTTCCCATTTCTCTTGCGGGTGCGGTGGGGTGGTGACGGTGGGAGACGAAGGTGAGGGGTGGGGGACGGCCTGGCGCCCGGACCGGTTGCGGCGGTGGGCGGCGGGCCGTCACGGTTCAGAGCGCGAGGGAGACATTGCCCCGGTAGGCGCCCGCCAGCAGAGCGATCAGGGCCTGCGGCGCGGCTTCGATGCCGCCCTCGACCACGGTCTGCGGGAACACGAAGCGGCCCTCGCCGAGCCAGGTCGCGAAGTGCTGGATCCAGGCGCCGATCTGTTCGGGCGTGTGGTAGCAGGCGAAGGGGCGCAGCTCCAGATGGCGGGTGATCGCCGTCATCAGGTCGAGGCGGGGGAAGGCCGCCGAGCCGCCGCCGTTCTGGACGGACAGGGCGCCGCACAGGGCGAACCGGGCGTGGGGGGCGGCGACCTGAAGCGCCGCCTCGAACTGCTCGCCGCCGACGTTGTCGAAGAAGACGTTGATGCCGTCGGGGGCGAGTTCCCGGAGCTGGTCGACGACGGGCCCGTCGTGGTAGTCGAAGGCCGCGTCGTAGCCGAGCTCGTCGACGAGGTAGGCGACCTTCTCCTTGCTGCCGGCGCTGCCGATGACCCTGGCCGCGCCGCGGCACTTGGCGATCTGCCCGGCGAGGGACCCGACGCCGCCGGCCGCGCCGGACACGAAGACCACGTCCCCTTCGCCGGCGCGCGCGAGCGTGGCCATCCCGTAGTAGGCGGTGGTCCCCTGGCTCAGGAAGTAGGAGGTGCTGGGGAACAGTCCCGGGGACAGCTTCCAGTAGGAGGAGGCGGGCCCGACCGAATACTCGCACCAGCCGGTCATGGACTGGACCAGGTCGCCCACGGCCAGGTCCGGGCTGTTGGACTTGACGACGGTGCCCGTCTCACCGCCGCCGATCCGCCCGCCGACCCGGTAGGGCGGCAGCGGCAGCTGGCAGTCGGTGCGCATCAGGTCCTGGTAGGCCGCGGCGACACCGAGGTGGTCCATCCGTACGACGACCTCACCCGGGCCGGGCTCGGCGACCGCCACCTCGGCCAGTTCGAAGTGGTCAAGGGTGAGCTCACCCTCGAGGTGCTTGGCCAGGCGGATCTCGCGGGCCGTGCCCGGGATCGCGGAAATGGCTCCGGCCGTCATGACTGTCCTCCAAAAAGACGTAAAAGCGGTGGCCCCAGTGTGACGCCGGCCACTCGCGGCGCCCTCGATGATCGCTAGTGCTGTGGCCGGGAGGTGTGGCGACCCGGTGGACCTTCCCGGTCACAGCACTGGCTAGAGCGCTGCCGCACCCGTGGTGAGCAGCGACAACAGGCTGCGGGCCTGGACGTTGAGGTAGTGGCCGTACCGGGTCAGTGAGCGCAGCTGGCCGGGGGTGGCCCAGCGGAAGCCCGGCGGAGGGGCGAGCGGGTCGCCGCCCGCCTCCGGGACCGCGTCGGCGTCGACGAGGAGGTAGCGGCTCTCGGCGTTGAGGAAGCGGCCGCCCTCCTCCGAGTGGACCGCCGCGTAGCGGATGTGCTCCGGGCGGGCGCCCAGGACGGCGTCCAGGAAGGCCGGGCGGTCCGCCGGGCCGAGGTGGGTGTAGTTGTCGGGTACGCACTGGACGGTGGGGCCCAGCTCCACGATGCCGGGCAGGCCCCCCTCGACCTGGGCGCGGACCAGCAGGTGCGGTACGCCGCCGATGTGGCGTACGAGGAAGGCGGTCACCCCGAGCCCGGCCGACTCGATCAGCGGCTGGCTCCAGCCGCTGACCTCGCGGCTGCCGGCCTCGACGGACACGGCCACCACCTTGAAGTACCGGCCGTCCTCGCGGCCGATGGACTCCGGGCCGCGCTGCCAGTCGGCCACTTCGGCGAGGGGGATGGTCCGAGCGGTGACCTCGCGACGGGAGCGTTCGCCCGTCACCCAGGACAGCAGGTCGATGTCGCTGTACAGGGCGTTCGATTCCGCGGGCGCCTGCGGGCCGGGGGCGCAGGCCAGCACGGTCCGGGAGTCCATGTTCACGAGGTTGTCCCGGCGCAGCAGTTCGCCGATCTGGCCGAGGGTCAGCCAGCGGAAGTCGTCGTCGGCGGGCACCTCCTCGGAGGTCTCGACGATCATGTTGCGGTTGCTCTTGCGGAAGAACCAGGCGCCGTGTTCGGACTGGAGCGAGTCGGCCACGACGGCGCCGCGGCCGGGCTGGGTGAAGTACTCGAGGTACTTCACGTCCGCGCCGCGGTGGACCTTGGTGTAGTTGCTGCGGGTGGCCTGCACGGTGGGCGAGAGCTGGAGCAGGTTGGGGTTGCCCGGCTCCATCTTGGCCTGCATCAGGAAGTGCAGGACGCCGTCGAACTCCTTGGCGAGGATGCCCAGGATGCCGACCTCGGGCTGGTGGATGACGGGCTGCTCCCAGTGGCGGGAGGGGCCGTCCGCCGTCACCCGCAGGCCCTCGACGGTGAAGAAGCGACCGCTGCGGTGCGCCAGGTTCCCGCTGCCGGCCTCGAAGGCCCAGCCGTCCAGTTCGGCGAAGGGAATCCGGTGCACCGCGAAGTGGTGGGCCCGGCGGCGCGCCTCCAGCCATCCGGCCACCTCGGACGTCGCCATCCACGCGCCGGCCGAGGTGGCGCGCGCGGAGCGCGCGAAGCGCTCCGCGGGCCCCGCATCAGCCCGTTCCCGCAGCGCGGGCGGGGCCTCGGCGGCCATCGGGTCGGGCCCCCAGACGACCGGCAGGCTGGTCAGCGTGTGGTTGATCTCGCCGTTGTGCCAGGGCAGGTCCGCCTCCGGCACGGCCAGGCGCAGCTCGGGGAAGCGGCGGACCAGGCCGTCGAGGGCGATCTCCATCTCCATCCGGCCCAGGTGCTTGCCCAGGCAGTGGTGCAGGCCGTGGCCGAAGGAGATGTGCGGGTTGCGCTCGCGGGCGAGGTCCAGGCGGTCCGGCTCGGGGAAGACGTCCGGGTCGCGGTTGGCCGAGGCGAGGGAGAGCAGCACCGCGTCCCCCTTGGCTATCGTCACCCCGCCGACCTCGATGTCCTCGGCCGCGATGCGCGGGAACCCGGAGGTGTCGGTGGCGAACAGGTTGACGTGGCGCAGCAGTTCCTCGACGGCGCGCGGAATGCGGGTGCGGTCCTTGACGAGCAGCTGCCACTGGTCGCGGTGGTCGGCGATCAGTGCCAGTACGGAGTTGGCGAGCTGGTTGGCGGTGGTGTCGAAGCCGGCCCCGATGAGGGTGAAGCCGAAGGTCACCAGCTCCTGCTCGCTGAGCCGGTCGCCGCTGTCGCGGACGGCGATCAGTTCCGAGAGCATGTCGTCGGCGGGGTTGGCCCGCTTGTCCGCGATCAGGCCGACGATGTACTCGCTGAGCTTGGCGAGTCCGGCCAGCGACTCCTCGCCGCCCGCTCGGTCGTCCACGGTGGCGAAGGCCCGCGCCCACTTCTCGAAGTCCCGCAGGTCCTGGGGCGGTACGCCGAGCAGCTCGCCGATGACGGTCAGCGGCAGCGGTACGGCGAGCTGCTGCACCAGGTCCACCGGGCCGTCCTGGGCGAGCATCGCGTCGAGCAGTTCGTCGGCGACCTTCTGGACCCCCTCCCGCATCCGCTCGACCCGGCGAAGGGTGAAGGCACCGGCCACCAGCTTGCGCAGCCGGGAGTGCTCGGGCGAGTCCAGGGAGATGATCATCTCCGGGGTGGTGTGCATGGTCCCGCCGACGCGGGGGGCTTCGGGGCCGCAGGCGAGGGCGCGGCTGAGCCGGTTGTCGGCCGACAGCTCGCGCACGTCCTCGTACCGGGTGACCAGCCAGGCGTCCACGCCGCCGGCGGTGCGCACGCGCACCACCGGCTGCTCGGTGCGCAGGCCGGCGTACTGCGGGGCCGGGCCGCGGTAGGTCGAGCCGGAGAAGGGGAACATGTCGTGGGCGACGGGGCAGGCGGACATGGGATACCTCCGCGGGATGCGGGCTGTCGGGGGCTGAGAACAGGGCGGGGCGGGGCGAAGCGGGGCGGGGCGGGGCGGGGCGGGGCGGGGCGGGGGCGGGCCTCAGGAGGGGTTGTGGATCTTGTCCGCCCAGTGGGGCGAGTCGTGCGTGACCACACGGGAGCGGGTGTACAGATCGCCGTCGACGCGGACCAGGACGTCCTCGACCGTGGTGGTCGGCTCGAAGCTCACCTTGCCCAGGGCGTCGGTCATACTGACGACCGCCTGGTAGCGGACGCGCAGGGTCCCCTCGCCGGCCTCCTCGATCCGCATCCGGTCGAACCAGTACCGGTAGACCAGCCCGTCGTAGTAGGCGATGTTGCGCTCGCGTGCCTCGCGCGCCGAGATCTGCTCGGCGAGCGGGCGCTCGGCGTCGCCCCGGCGGGCCCGCATCTCCGCCAGGAGCTGGACGCGGCCCTCCAGCTTCCAGCCGCCGGGCCGGTGCTCGATGGAACCGTCCTCGGTGAGCGTCTCGAGGAACTCCTCGAGACGGCGCTCCTCCAGAAGCGGCATCTGCCGTGCGTAGAACTGCTGCACCTCGACGTACAGCTCGGCGCTGATCCGCCGGTCGGCTCCCCGCAGAGCTTGGGACACCTCGGCTCCCTCCGGTCCGGGCGCACCACCGCGGCTGGTGGTGCGCACCCGCGGTCCACGGTGCCCAGCAGGTCTGGACACGGCCTGGAGAGGCGCTGGACCGGACCCGTGTCCCGCAGGCCCGAGGCCCCGTTGTGCACGGAGTCCGTGTACGGCACAGGTGAGAGGCGGTCGGCGATGCCGGTCCTGGCGGGTGCGCAAACCGATGAGTGCGAAGAACTACTGGGGTGCTGGCAGGCGCAGCGCGCGGCGCTGCGCCTGGCCGCGGGCGACCTGACCGACGAACAGGCGCGCAGTACGCCGAGTGCGAGCGCGCTGTCGCTGGCCGCGCTGCTCACCCATGCCGTGCGCGGCGAGCCGGAGTGGATCCCGGTGCTGCGCGGGGAGGGCGGCGACTGGACGCACCGCGACGGCGAGGCGGAGTTCACGCCGCGCGCGGGCCAGAGCACGGCCGAGCTGCTACGGGAGCACCGGCGGGTGGGCGAGGAGGTCGCCCGGGCCGTACGGGCCCTGCCGGACTTGGGCCGGCGGGTGCCGATGCCGCTCACCCCGTGGGGCCCCCCGGAAGGCCCCCGCACGGTCCGCTGGATCCTGCTGCACCTGATCGAAGAGGCGGCTCGGCACGCGGGCCACGCCGACATCATCCGGGAGTCGATCGACGGGGCGAGTGCCTACGGGCTGGAGGCCGCCGCTCAGCTCTCCTCCGGGCCGAGCAGCACGGCCGAGTAGTTCTTGCGCGCCGCGGTGTCGTACTGCAGGGCGACATGGCTGGTCGCGGAGGTGATGTCGCGCCAGAACCGCTGGAGCGGGTGCGCCTCCCCCAGTCCGCCGGTACCCGCCGCGCGGATCAGCAGGGCCACCGCCTCCTGGAGGATCTCGGCGGCGAAGGTGGCGTTGCGCTCGTTGCGCGCCATGAGTTCAGGGGTGAACTGCCGCCCGTCGATGGCCTCGGCGTTCTGCGCGACGAGGTGGCGGGCCGCGTCGATCCGTCCGGAGGCCCGTACCAGCAGCAGTTCGCCCGCCTGGCCGCGGCGCCGGCCCGTCATGGTGGCGGCGCAGGCGGCCAGTGCGCCGGCTGCCGCGCCCACCACGGGGGCGATGAAGGTCAGGCCGCCCACCGCCTGGAACGGCACCCGGTGGCAGGCCGCGGACGACGTGGCGTTGTGCCCGGTGAGCATGTCCACGCGGGCGAAGGACAGGTGCGCGGGCACGGCCGCGTCCTCGACGACGACGGTGTGGCTGCCGGTGGCCCGCATGCCGATGCTGTCCCAGTTCTCGTGCACGCTCCAGCTGCCGCGCGGCAGCGCGAAGAACCGCAGCTCGGGCGGGCCTTCGGCGCCGGGCACGGCGGCGCACAGCAGTGCCCAGTCGGCGAAGTCGATCCCGCTGACGTAGCTCCACCTGCCGGTCAGCCGCCAGCCGCCGTCCGCCGCCCTGGCCCGGCCGGCCGGCATCAGGGCGGTGGCCACGACCACGTCGGGGCTCTCGCCCCAGATCGCCCGGTGGCCCTCCTCGGGCAGATGGGAGGCGAAGCGGGCCGAGTACGCGGACAGCGAGGCGCACCAGGCGGTGGCGGCGCAGCCCTCGCCGACGGTGGTGACGGCCCGGGTCAGCTCGTCGAACGAGCCCTCTGCCCCGCCCCACCGGGTGGCCACGAAGTGCCGGGCGAAGCCCGCCTCCCGGATCGCGTCCGTGACCTCGGGAAGCAGCCGGCGGCCGAGGTCGGCCTCGGCGGCGTGGCGGGCCGCGAGCTCCCACATCTTGTCGGCGGCCACGGCCAGTCCGGTGTCCTTCGGTGTGACGGCAGCCATCGTCGTGACCTCCTGTGGTGAGCGCGTTGCGTGGGCAGTCGGCCCCGGCAGGGTGCGGGCCGTGCCTCGAAGGCGGCTGCAGGCGCACTGGACCGCGGCCGGCCGGGCCTTCGCCTGCGTCGGCGCTCGTGCGGCGTACGACCGGGCCTGTGCCGCCGCTCATGCCGCCCGGTGCACCGTGTCAGCTCACCTGTCCGGCCGTGCGCGCCGACTGCACGGACGGGCTGCCGACAACGGAGGGGTCATATGAGTGCCACCGAGTCCGACCGCGCAGAACTGGCCGCAGAGCTGACCGTGCACATGGTGGGCTTCCTGTATTCCGCCTCGCTCTACACCGTGGCCGAGGCCAAGGTCGCCGACCATCTCGCCGACGGACCGCGCACGCCTGCCGAACTCGGTGAGCTGACCGGCCTGCACGGCCCGTACCTGGGGCGGCTGCTCCGCTACCTGGCCACCCGCGAGGTGTTCCGGGAGGACGAGGAGGGCCGCTTCCACCTGACGCCGCTGGCCGACCTGCTGCGCACCGGTGTGGGCAACTCGGTGCGCGACAGCTTCCTGATGCTGGGCAACGAGGTCTTCTGGAAGCCCATAGGCAAGCTCAACGAGACCACGCGCAAGGGCAGCACGGTCTTCGACGACCTCTACGGCGCCCCGTTCTTCGAGTGGCTGGGCTCCCACCCCGAGGAGGCCGCGGTCTTCAACGCGGGCACGGCGAACTTCTCCGGCCAGATCACCGACCTCGTCGCGGACACGTACCCGTTCCCGGAGGGCGCGAACGTCGTCGACATCGGCGGCGGGCGCGGCGGGCTGCTGCGGTCGATCCTGCGCAAGCACCCGACGGTCACGGGCGTGCTCTACGACCAGGAGTCCGTGCTGCGCGACCACCTGCTCGACGAGCCGGAGACCGCGGGCCGCTGGAAGACCGAGCCGGGCAACTTCTTCGAGTCGGTGCCGGACGGCGGCGACGTCTACGTCCTCAAGGCGATCCTGCACGACTGGAGCGACGAGAACGGCGTGCGCATCCTGAAGGCGGCCCGTGAGGGCATGCCGAAGGGCGCCCGGCTGCTGGTCGTCGACGCCGTCATCCCCGCGGGCAACGACCCGCACGTCAGCAAGACCATCGACGTGATGATGATGACGGTGTTCAACGGCAAGGAACGCACCCTGCGCGAGTTCGAGGAGATCCTCGGCGCCACGGGCTTCAAGGTGACACGGGTCCTGGACACCTCCGACCCGGTCGTCTCGGTGATCGAGGCCATCGCCGAGTGACCGATCGGAAAGGGGTCCCGGCCGGCGGCCGGGACCCCTTTCCGCCGCCCGCGTCAGAACAGCTTCGCGAAGCGCTCCAGCGTCTCCCCCGGGCTCGGACCGTCCAGCGCCCGGAAGATCCCCTGGGCGCCCTCGCCGTGCTTGTGGAGTTTGACGTGGGCCAGTTCCACGGTGGTGGCGTCAGCGCCGACCGGGGTGAACACCACCTCGATCTCGCTGGCGCGCTCGTCGTCCGGGATGGACTGCCAGTTGCCGTCGAGCCGCCAGGTCATCACCAGCCGCCGGCCCGGCTCCCACTCGAGGATGCGGCCCCACGTGACCTCGTTCCCCTCCACGTCCCACTCGTAGTAGCGCCCGCCCGCGCCGCCTTCGAACGCCAGGCCCGCCCGCTCCTTCTTGAGCAGGACGTGCGACGGCGGCCACCAGTCCTTGGGCCGGCTGGTGAACACCTCGAAGCTCTCCTCGGGCGTGGCCGCCACGGTGACCGACTTCCGTACGTCCGGAATCTGCTGCTCTGACACGGACCCTCCTCGCGCTCATCACATCTGCCGATACCGGCCCACCGTCACGCAGACGGCTAGGCCGGCCATGGACCACCGCTCGAACGGCTCCTCGAGGCGGAGTCGAGATGCGCCCAAGGCACCGGCGGCACGGTCGTAGCACTCGGATGACGACCGGACGAGCAACGGGAGAGCACGATGACAGACACGGGACGACGGGTCGCCTTCGTCACCGGCGCGACCAGCGGGATCGGTCTCGCGGTGACCGAGCTGCTGGCCCGGCAGGGCATCGCCGTGTTCGGCGTGGCACGCAGCGAGGAGGGCGTGCGCACCGAGGTCAAGCGCCTGCGGGCGGAGGGCCTCGAGGTCTCGGGGACGGTCTGCGACGTCACCTCCCTGGAACAGATCCAGGCCGCCGTACGGGCCGCGGTCGCGGAGTACGGCCGGATCTCCGTTCTCGTCAACAACGCGGGGCGCGGCGGCGGCGGGGTGACGGCAGAGATCGAGGACTCCCTCTGGGACGATGTGATCGAGACCAACCTCAGCGGCACCTTCCGCGTCACCCGCGAGGTGCTGAACACCGGTCTGATGAAGGACGGCGACTGGGGCCGGATCATCAACATCGCCTCCACGGGCGGCAAGCAGGGCGTGGAGCTGGCCGCCCCGTACTCCGCCGCCAAGCACGGCGTCGTCGGCTTCACCAAGGCGGTGGGCAAGGAGCTCGCCAAGACGGGCATCACCGTCAACGCGGTCTGCCCCGGCTACGTCGAGACCCCGATGGCCCAGCGCGTCCGGGCCGGCTACGCGGGCCACTACGGGGTGAGCGAGCAGGACATCCAGGAGCGGTTCAATGCCAAGATCCCGCTGGGCCGTTACTCCACCGCCGAGGAGGTCGCGGGACTTGTCGGCTACCTCGTCTCCGACACCGCGGCGTCGATCACCGCTCAGGCGCTGAATGTCTGCGGCGGTCTGGGCAACTACTGATGCGAGCAGAGACGGAGTCCACACGATGACCGAGGCAGCAGCCGCCCTGCTCGCCGCGCCGGACACGGCCGCGTTCCGAACGGCCATGGGCCGCTTCCCCACCGGCGTGACCCTGCTGACCCAGGGCAGCGGCGCGCGCACGAACGCGATCACCCTCAACAGCCTCACCTCCGTGTCCCTGTCCCCCCTGCTGATCCTGGTCTCCGTCAAGGCCGACGGCCGGATCCGGCCGCGCGTCGCCCGCTCCGGCAGCTTCGCCGTCAACGTGCTGGGCCGGGAGCACCAGGAGCTGGCCCAGGAGTTCTGCCGGCCCGACCGGCCGGAGGGCCACGCGGCGATGCGCCGGCTCGGCGCGGACCAGGGGGTCACCGGCAATGCCGTCATCCCCTCCGCCGAGGCGTACTTCGAGTGCCTGCTCGACGCCGAGTACCCGGCCGGCGACCACACCCTGCTGGTGGGCAGGGTGGTCGCGCTGTCCGGCGGGCCCGCCGCGCCCGACCCGCTCGTCTTCCACCAGGGCCGCTTCACCCGGCTGCCCGCCGGCCGTACGGAGGCGGCGTGACCACCGCGCGGCCGGCCCCGCCGGGCTCGCTGCGGCAGGTCGCCGACGGGGTGTACGCCTTCGTCCAGCCGGACGGCGGCTGGTGCCTGAACAACGCGGGCCTGATCGTGGACCGGGACCTCGCGGTGCTGGTGGACACGGCGGCGACCGAGGCCCGCACCCGCAGGCTGCGGGAGGAGGTGGAGCGGATCGCGCCCGGGGGCCCGGACTTCGTCGTCAACACCCACTTCCACGGCGACCACACCTTCGGCAACGGCCAGTTCGCGCCCCGTGCGGCCGTCGTGGCACACGAGGGGACCCGCGCCGACACGCAGGAGGCCGGGCTGGCACTGCGCGGGCTGTGGCCGGACGTGGAGTGGGGCCACACCCCGCTCACCCCGGCGACCCTCACCTTCACCGATGGCCTGACCCTGCACGGGCACGGTCTACGGGTCGAACTGCTGCACGTGGGGCCGGCGCACACCGCGAACGACGTGGTGGCGTGGGTGCCCGAGCGCTCGGTGCTGTTCACCGGCGACGTGGTGTGGTCGGGTGTCACACCGTACGTCCTGATGGGGTCGGTCGGCGGCTCGCTGCGGGCGCTGGAACGGCTGCGGTCCCTGGGAGCGGCCGTGGTCGTCCCCGGGCACGGGCCGGTCGGCGGCCCCGAGCTGATCGACGAGACCGAGGCGTACCTCCGCTGGCTGCGGGACCTGGCGCGGGACGGCCTGCGCGACGGGCTGAGCCCGCTCGGCGCAGCCGAGCGCGCCGACCTCGGCGGCTTCGCCGGCCTGGTCGATTCCGAGCGGCTGGTGGGCAACCTGCACCGTGCCTATGCCGAGCTGGACGGGCTGGCGCCGGGCGCGCGGATCGACGTACTGGCCTCCTTCAAAGAGATGGTCGCCCTGCACGGCGGGCTGCCCGCCTGCCACGCCTGACCCGACGGGTACGGCCCAGATGCCCCGGGAGGGGCATCTGGGCCGTACCCGTCGGGCGGCGCTCCGCCTCAGGGGGTGTCGCGGTGGATCACCCGGGACCGGGTCAGCAGCCGGCCGTCGCGGCGCACCAGCTCGTCCTCCACGGTGAACGTGGGCTGGAAGGTGACCGAGCCGTCGGAGCGGGTCTGGGTGACCAGCGTGTAGTAGGAGACGCGCAGGGTGTGCTCGTCGGCCGGGTCCGGCTCGATCAGCAGGTGCTCGAACCAGTGCCGTACGGCGATGCCCTGGTACCTCGGCAGGTTGGCCCGCATGCCCTCGATCATCTCCGCCCGCCCGCGCTGGCGCTCGCCTCCCGAGTGGACGACCTCGCCGTCCTCGGTGAAGGTCTGGGCGAAGCCCTCGATGTCGAGGGCGTCGACGCGCCGCATCTGACAGGCGTAGAAGGTCCGCACCTCCGCGTAGAGGTCTCCCGTGACCTGGTGCCCCAGTGTCCCGACCGGCTGAGACATGGCAACTCCCTTCGAGACGGCTGCCCTCGTGGCCGCACGATCTCCAGCAGGCTGCCGCAATTGGCTGCAGCACCGCTGGAGACGCGGTGGGCCCGAGGTCCGTCTGCTCCGGACCACGGGTCACGGGATGCGGTCGATCGCCTCGTCGTGTCCGCCGTCCGCTTCGCCCGCGCCACTGCTCGGCGGCCTGGAACATTGCGTCACTCGCTCCCACCTGAGGTTTCGTACCCGTGACCGACGATCACCGGGTGACGGCGGGCAATACGCGATCGCGGGGGCCGACCGGCGGACCCTCTTCAGCCGGTCGGAGGGCATGACCACCTGGCCCCGGGGCTGATGCGGCCCGAGATCATCGAGACCTCCCGGCCCGCCGACGCCCGCATCCTGCGCCGCGGGATCCGGATGCGCAGCCTGTTCGGAAGCATTGCGACTTCCTCGTCCCGGACGACGGCAGCATCAGGCTGCGGGAGGCGGGCACCGTCCGACTGCCCGTTCCGGCGTATCCCGTCGGTGAGGAACAGCAAGGGATCCGATGGTTCCTTGGCCAGGACGTCCTTCTGTGCGACGACGACGGCATGACGACGCCCAGGACTCCGACCGCGAGCATCCACTACGCCCCGGGGCGTCCGGTGCTTCCCCGTCTGGGGCTCGGAGCTGTGCGGGGGGCCGGGAGGGGTGGCTTGTTTTTGTGGTTTTCGCTAAGGCTGGCGAGTTGGCGAGTTGGGAGAGACTGCCAGGCAGAGGGCTCGGTCCGTCCCAATTGTGGGCGGGGGTGGGGCCCTGACGTCGTGGAACTTACGGGGAGGACGGCACGATGAGTGCACAGGAGCAGTACGACGAGATCGGTGAGGCGTACGAGGGGTTCAAGGCCCTTCCGCTGGAGCAGTGGGCGATCGTGCCCGGGTTCCTGGCCCTGGTCGGGGACGTGGCGGGCAAGTCGGTGCTCGACCTGGCGTCCGGTACCGGGTTCTACAGCCGGGAGTTCAAGCGACGCGGCGCGTCCGACGTGCTCGGGATCGACATCTCCGGCGAGATGGTCGCCGTGTCGCAGGCGATCGAGGAGCGCGATCCCCTCGGTGTGCGCTACGAGGTGGGCGACGCGGCCGAGCTGCGGTCCTTCGAGGAGCCCTTCGACGTCGGGCTGGCCGTCCAGCTCCTCAACTACTCGGCGGACATCGCCACCACCGAGCGGATGTGCCGCAACATCCACCGGAGCCTGAAGCCCGGCGCCGAGCTCTTCCTGATCAACCAGTCGCCCGACTACCGGTTCGACGGGCCGACCCCGGAGAAGTACGGCTTCCGCACCGAGCTCACCGGCGAGGAGGTCGAGGTCGGGTTCAAGGTGCGGACCACGGCGCTGCTCGACCCGCCGGTCTCGTTCGTCGCCCACTTCCCGCGCCGCGAGGTGTACGAGGCCTGCCTGAAGGCGGCCGGCTTCAGCGAGCTCACCTGGACCCCGGTGACGGTGTCGGAGGCCGGCCTGCAGGAGTTCGGTGCGGAGCACTGGGCCAACCTCGCCGACAACCCCCCGCTGGAGATGCTGCGCTGCCGCGCCTGACGACGCGTCGCACGAAGTGACGGCCCGGCCCCGGAGGTCTCCCGGGGCCGGGCCGTCGGCGGTTCACCCGGTGCCCGGCTCGGGCGTCGGCTCCTCTTCGCATCAGTCGGCGGCTTCGCCCCGCCCGTGGTCGTAGCCGTCGCGATGGGTGAGGACCTCCGCCATGTGGCCCTCGGCCCATTCCTTGATTCCCCGCATGACCACCTGGAGCGAGCGGCCGAGGTCCGTCAGCTCGTAGGTGACGGTGACGGGCACCGTGGGGGTCACGGTCCTGGTCAGCATCCCGTCGCGCTCCAGTGCGCGCAGCGTCTGCGTCAGCATCTTCTGGCTCACGCCCGAGATCCGGCGCGACAGCTCGGAGAAGCGCATGGGCCGCGCTTCACCGCCGGAGGCGGCCCCGGGATGCGGGCCGTCCCCGCCCAGGGCGGCGAGCACCAGGGCGACCCACTTGTCGGAGAGCCGCTCCAGGAGTTGGCGGCTGGGACATGCCGCGAAGAACGCGTCGTACTCCGCTTTGGCTACGGCCCGCCGCTGGGACGCGGTGCTGGTCGGCACGACTCGTCTCCTTCGCTCGGTGACTTAGGCACTTTCAGGTACCTACTTCCCGCCGGGAAGCAGCTACCTCCATGGTGGTGCTGCACCACAGCGATGGCAAGACCACCTCACAGGGCCTCACCAAGGAGCGGATGACGATGAACCAGATGACCTCTCGGCGGGCCGTGGTCCGTGTGCCGTCCGGGCCCCGGTCGATCGAGACCGTGAACGTCCCGGTGGCCGAGCCGGGGCCGGCGGAGATCCGCGTCAGGATCGGCGCCGCGGCGATCAACCCGGTCGACCTGGGGGTGGCCGGGGGCGTCTTCCACCGGCTCGGATTCGTCCACCAGCCGGACCACACCGGTCTCGGCTGGGACTTCGCCGGCACGGTCGATGCCGCCGGCCCCGGCGTCGAGCTGCCGGTCGGCACCCGTGTCGCCGGGTTCATCGACGGTTTCGACCGCGACCACGGATCCCACGCCGAGCACCTCATCGTCTCCGCCGCGCAGGTCGCCGTCGTTCCGGACGGCCTGGACCTGGTCGCGGCCTCGACGGTGCCGCTCAACGCCACCGCCGCGGCCCAGCTCGTCGGCCTCCTCGGTGAGCCGTCGGGCGGGGGCCGGCGCCTGCTGGTGACCGGCGCGGCAGGCGCGGTGGGCGCGCACGTCGCCGTACTCGCCCAGGACAGCGGCTGGCAGGTGACCGGGTTGGCCCGAGCGGCCGACGAACCGTTCGTCCGGGGACTCGGCGCCGGCTTCGCCACCGAGCTCGGGCAGGGCTGGGATGCCGTTGCCGATGCCGGAGCCCTGCAGGAGCACGCCCTGCGGGCCGTGCGCGACGGTGGCCGTTTCGTCGGCGTGCAGCCGGCCTCACAGCTTCCCGAGGAGCGCGGCATCTCCGTCGAGGTCGTGTTCGCCCGTCCCGACGGTGCGCTCCTCGCCCGGTTGCTCGCACGGGTGACGGCGGGAGAACTGCCGGCTCGCGTCCACGCGGTCGCGCCGCTCGGCGAAGCGGCCGGCGCCTACGAGGCGATGGCCGAGGGCGGCGTCCGCGGCCGGATCGTCCTCGTCCCGTGACGGGTTGGCCCCGCCTCGCGGCCTAGGGCCCGCACCGGCACGCAACGCACGACAACCACTTCGTCACCAGAGACTCCCCCGACGGACAGGACAAGCTGATGCTCACCACCATTGCCACTGTTCTCGCCGGGCTGCTCGGCGCGGCCCTCATCTTCATGGGCGGGAGCGCCTTCGCGAGGCCGCAGAACGCCCTCGGTTTCGGCATTCCCGGTACACCGGCCGACGACCCCGCCTTCCGGTCCTGGCTGCGCGTGAAGGGCCTGCGCGAGATCGCGTTCGGGGTCTTCGTCTTCGTTCTGATGCTGGTCGCGACGCCGTCGGTGCTGGGTTGGTACGTGCTGACGCTCGCTGCGATACCGGCCGGGGACGCGGTGGTCGTGCTGCGCAGCGGTGGACCGAAGGCCACCGCCTACGGCGTCCACGCCGCAACGGCACTGGTGATGCTGGTGACCGGCGTCTGCCTCCTGGTCTGACGCGCCGTCGAGGCGCCGGTGACGAGCCGACCGGGGCGGGCGGGGCGCGCGGGGCGGTGCAGGAGCCGCCCCGCGGCCTGGTGCTGCTCGGTGGTGCTCATCGCGCCGTTCCCTCAGAGGCTGCGGGCGGTGATGTCGCCGTACGAGGTGGTCGCGTGGATGTCGAGCCGGTCGGCGGCGCCTTCGGTGTTCTTCAGCGCGTTGTGGATCCGGCCGTACGAGGTGCCCGCGTCCAGGGAGGCGGCGGCTCCGGCGGCGGCGCCGACCGAGACGTCACCGGACTCGGTGCGCAGGACGACCGTGCCGCGCACGGCCTCGGCGATGGTGATGTCGCCCTTCTGGGTGCTGATCTCCGCGGGGCCGCCCAGGCGGCCGACCGCGATGTCGCCGTCCTGGACGGTGAGGCGGGCGCTCGCCGCTTCGTCGAGCTTGACCGTGGCCTGCGCGCCCTCGAAGGCGACGTCGCCGAGCCGTCCGACGCCGCGGAGCTCGGCAGCGGCCGCCTTGGCCTCGATGCGGGAGCCGGCGGGGAGCTGGACGGTGACCTCGATGGACCCGGCGGCGCCGAGGATCCGGTTCTTCGGCTCGGGGACCTCGATGCGCAGGACTCCGTCGGCGTAGGCGACCGTCGTCTGCTCCGCCGTCTTCACGTCGCGGCCCTTCGAGGCGTCCGCGGGCAGGACCTCGACCGTGGTGTCGGCCCGGTCGGCGGCGATGAGGCGGATGCGGCCGGCGGGGATGTCGAGGACGGCGGCGATCGGGGCGGTGGTGGCGAACTTCTGCATGATGCTCTCCTGTGTCTTCGCTGTGCTGCGGTGTTTGTTTCCGACAACAGAAAAGCTACGTTGCATTCCAATATCCGGCAACATGCTCGTTGCGCATGATCTGCATTTTCGCAGGTCAAGTGCCCATTATTGTTGCAATGGCCTTGAATTCAATGCAACGACGGCTGCGTCAGCGTTGCAATGAACTGGGAGTGAACGCTATGCTGGGGACCATCAGGGGGCCTACAGAGGGAGTTCACGGTGCCGGGAGGCAGACTCACGCAGCAGGAGCGCCAGCAGATCGCGCTGGGGCTGGCCGACGGGCTGGCCTACGCGGAGATCGCCCGGCGGCTGGACCGGCCGACCTCGACGGTCACCCGTGAGGTGATGCGCAACGGAGGCCCCTCCTCCTACCGCTCGGATCTGGCCCACCGCGCCACCGAACGCCGTGCCCACCGGAGCAGGCAGGCCGTCCCCCGGGGGCCGCAGGCCTCCCCGCAGGCCGACGGGCGCGATGCCGAGGCCGTGCGCGCGTACGAGGAGACGTTCGCCGGCATCTTCGTCCAGTCGGGCCTGTCCAAGATGACGGCCCGGGTGCTGGCCGCCCTCTACACCACCGACGCGGGCAGTCTCACCGCCTCCGAACTCGTCCGGCGCCTCCAGGTCAGCCCGGCGTCCGTCTCGAAGGCCATCACCTTCCTCGAAGGCCAGTCGCTCGTCCGCCGGGAGCCGGACGAGGGCCGCCGCGAGCGCTACGTCGTCGACGACGACGTCTGGTACCAGGGGATGATCGCCAGCGCCCGCGCCCACACCCTGCTCGTGGAAACGGCCCGGCAGGGTGTCGGCGTCCTCGGCCCGGGCACGCCGGCCGCCACCCGCCTCGAAAACATCGCCCGGTTCGTCGACTTCGTGAGCGAGGGCATAACCCGCGCCGCGGAGCAGGCCCGCGAGGTCCTCCACACGAAGCCCGCGCCACCCCCCTGAGGGCGGGCGGGCCCCTTTGCCTCTCCTCTGAACTCCACCTGGGTCGTTCCTTACACGGGCGAACGACGTCTGCAGAACTCTGGCCAGGCTCTGAAAGCACGGTGTGCTGAACCCGCGGCCCGGCCCGAAGAAGCTGTGGAGCACGGTCCGGTCAGCTGTCCGCCGGCCCCTGGGCGCCCCGCCCCGCGAGATGCGGGGCACGTCGGCCGGTGGGCGGCTTCCTCGGGCGCCGACGTGCGGCGCCGCTTCGAACTGCGCGGGCTCACCGTCACCGAGGAGCACGTGGAGGCCGAGGCCGCTCGGGCGGGGGCCGGCGCGCCCTGGAGGCCTACCAGAACTAGTGTTTCGTGATTCCGTCAGCATTATTTGATCTTGTGTGGCAGGGTCTCTTGGTGTGGAGCTCTCCGTGGACCAGGCCGCCGCGTTGCGGGAGTTGGTGAACAGCCGGGACGTACCCGCCGACATAGCGACGCGGGGCCGGATCGTGCTGTGGTCGAGCGAAGGCCGTCGACGCAAGGACATTGCCGAGCTGCTTGGCGTATCGCTGCCGACGGTGGACCGCTGGAAGCGGCGTTATGCCGAGCTCGGACTGGCCGGGCTGGAAGGCGACCGGCCCGGCGGAGCGCGGGAACAGGTGCCGGCGCAGTTGCGGGCCCGCGTGATCGCGCTGACACGCATGACACCGCCGGACGGCACGGGGCTTTCGCACTGGTCCACACGCGAGTTGGCGAAGTACCTGAAGCGGGTCGAGAACACCACGGTGTCCTGGCATTACATCGCGCGGATCTGGCGGGAGGAGAGCCTGAAGCCGCACCGGTCCGGCACTTTCAAGATTTCCAAAGACCCCGCGTGGCCGATGTGATCGGACTGTATCTGGCCCCGCCGGGCGGCGCGGTGGTCCTCTCGATCGACGAGAAGACGCAGATCCAGGCGCTGGACCGGACCCAGCCGGTACTGCCGGTCGCCTTCGCGACGAGCGAGAAGCGCACCGCCGACTACGTCCGGCACGGCACCACGAACCTGTTCGCCGCCCTGAACGTGACCACCGGCGAAGTGCTCGGCGAGTGCAAGCCAACCCGGAACGGCAAGGATTTCCTGGCCTTCCTCAAGAAGGCGGTGAAGCCGCACGCCGGGAAGGACATCCATGTTGTCCTGGACAACCTCTCGACGCACACCACCCCGGAGGCCACGACGGCGAAACCGTTCACCTGGACAGCGGCGGCGAGGTCCTCGCGAAGGTCCGACTCGTCGCGACCAACGTGAAGAAACTAGTCAATAACAACGCGAACTTGCATGAACAGGATCACGAGACACTAGGGCGTGTATCTGACGGATACGCAGTGGGCCGGCCTGGAGCCGCTGTTGTCAGTGGGCACGAAGCCGGGACGCCCTCCGGTATGGACCAGGCGACAGTTGATCGACGGCGTACGGTGGCGGACGCGGACCGGGGCACCGTGGCGGGATGTCCCGGAGCGGTACGGGCCCTGGGGACAGGCGTACGACCTGTTACGCCGCTGGCAGCGAGACGGCACCTGGAAGCGGATCTTTGCCGAGCTGCAGGCCCAGGCCGACGCGAAGCAGCAGATCACCTGGGACATCAACGTCGACTCCACTGTCTGCCGGGCCCACCAGCACGCCTGCCGGGGCACGGAAAAATGGGACCTGCAGGTCGAGCCGCCGGGCGGCGTCGACACCGAGCCCGACGACCACGGGCTCGGACGCTCGCGCGGCGGCCTGACCACCAAGCTGCACCTGGCCGTCGAGCAGGGCCAAAAGCCCATGTCGATCGTGATCACGGCCGGGCAGCGCGGAGACTCCCCACAGTTCGAGCCCGTACTGGAGAAGATCCGGGTAGGTCGCGTCGGGCCGGCAGGCCGCGCACCCGGCCGAACCGGGTGCGGGCCGACAAGGCGTACGCCTCCCGCAAGAAGCTCGGCTCCCGCGGCGGCCGCCCGCCGAGGTTCGACAAGATCGACTATCGCGAGCGGCATGCGGTGGAGTGCGGGATCAACCGCCTCAAGAGGCACCGGGCGGTGGCCACGCGCTACGAGAAACTCGCCGTCCGCTACGAAGCAACTGTCCTGGTCGCGGCCATCAACGAGTGGCTATGACCAGCACGTCCACCAGGGGTGTGGGTGCGGCCGTCAGTGGTGGCCCAGCACGTTGACCACCCGTCCGCTGGGGTCGCGGACGAAGAACCGGCGCACGCCCCACGCCTCGTCCTGCAAGGGGTGAATGATCTCTGCGCCGCTCGCTCGCATGACGGCATAAGCCGCATCCACGTCGTCCACCTCGATGCTCATGTCGGGGGTGACAGGCGCGGTCTTGTCGCTGGTCATGACGCTGATCTGCGCTGCTGGGCTGGACGGGGAGGCGAGCGTCATGATCCAGCCGTGGTTCATGACCTCCTCGAAGCCCAGCAGGCCATAGAACTCCCGGCTCTCCTGCGCGGCCTCCGACTGGATGTTGGGCACGACACGACGAACGGCCATCGACGACTCCAAGTGAGAACAAACGTGTCTCTCTGTCTCCCCAGAAGTACTACGGCACGTCCGCCGCCGCACACACTTCCGATACGGGCCCTAAAGGGTGTTGCAGAAGGTCGGTGTCGGGCAGGTCTGAGTGGTGTTTGACCTGCTGTTTCACTGTGTCATGGCGAGGTTGTGCATGGTGGCGACGGCTTGGACGGCGTGGTGGAGGCCGTCTCCTTTCTGGCGGCAGTCGCGGAGGATCTTCCAGTTCTTCATGCGGGCGAAGGTGTGCTCGACGCGGGCGCGAACCCTGCGGTGTTCGGCGTTGTCCTCCTCCTGCCCCCGTAGGAGGGGACGGCCGGCCCTTCTGCGGTGCGGGACGATCAGCCCGGTACCCAAGTAGGCGCCGTCCGCGATGACTGTCGTGCCGGCGGCCTGGGCCGGCAGGTCCGACTCGCGCCAGACGTGGGCGTCGGCCTTGTTGCCGGGCGCCGGGCGGGCGCTCGCGATGACCAGGCGGCTGTCGGCGTCGATGATGACCTGCACGTTCGCCGAGAACCGGTAGTTGCGGGACGAGGCGGCGACGGTGCGGTCGCGGACCGGGATCAAGGTGCCGTCCACGATCCACAGCCGTTCTACGTCGGCGACCGGCCGCGGGGCCGGCTCTAGTGCCAGCAGCGGCCGGAGCCGCTTGATGACCCGGCAGACGGTGGCCGGGGAGATCCCGAAAAGCGGAGCGAGCTGCCGCATCGTGAGGTTCGTCCGGTAGTACACCGCCACCAGCAGGACCCCGGTCAGGCAGAGGCAGGCACCACGGACGGCCACCACCGGGCCCGTTCCCGCCCCGCTCCCGCACCACCTTCACCAGCTTCGCGAACCGGTCCATCCGCAAACCCGTGAACGCCTCAACCCACACCGGCTCAGCCCGCAACACCCCACCCATACAAGAGGAACGCCCCATCCCGGAGGTTCTGCAACACCCTTTAGGGCTGGAGCCGTCCGCTCCGCTCCAGCAGCTGCACCAGGCTCTCCGGCGATCTGGCCCGACCCGAACCAGCCGGCTCGACGATCCCCCGACGGCTCCAGCCGATCGCGGCGGCCGAACAGCTGCGTTCCGGGTGTTTCCGGACCGCCGCGCGGAGTTCGGAAAAGCGGCGCCCGCACCGGCTGGTCCGGTCCTTTCTCCGGAATAGCGTCCGGCACCTGCTCAGGGCATGTGCACGGCGGGTGGCGGTCGCTCACGCCGGGAGCGGGGTCCCGAGGCCGTCCAGCCAGCTCTGCCAGGAGGCGGCGCGCAGCGGGGTGCCGGCCGGCAGGGAGCCGCCCGTCCAGTCGGTGACGGGGCGCAGGCCGTGGAGGGCGTTGGCCACCCAGACCTCGCGTCCGGCCAGTGCGGACAGCCGGCGCCGGACGGGCCGTACGGTCACGCCCGTGCGCGCCGCGCGGTCGAGCAGCAGCGAGGCGGTGACCCCGGGGAGGACGGGGAGCTCGGCGGGCGGATGGCACAGGACGTCGTCCTCCCACCACAGGAGCGAGGAGTTGGCCGCTTCGAGCACCACCCCGTCCGCGGTGACCAGGAGCGCCTCGTCGGCGTCCTCGGCCGTGGCCCTGGAGCGGACGGCGGCCAGGGCGCCCAGGTCCGGCCCCTTGCGCCGGGGCTCCCGGCGCGGGTCGCGGACGGCCACCCCCCAAACCCTGGCCGTCGTGGAGCGCGCGGGGGCGGGGCGCGGCCGGTACAGCAGCCGGTGGCCGCCGGGCAGGACCGTGTCCGGGGACGCGTCCGCGGGCGCGGGTGCCAGCTCGACGCGCGGGAACCAGTGGCCGGCCTCCCGGGGCAGCCGGGCCGCCATGGCGGCCCAGAAGATGTCCAGGAGTGCGCCGGGGACGCCGGCGGTCTCGGCGCAGGTGGCGGTGAATCGGATGCGGTGCCGGTCCAGGGCGCGGACCCGTCCGTCGGCGACCAGCCAGGAGTCCGCGGCGAGGAGCGTGCCGGGGCCCTCCGTCGCGGGGACCTCGCGGAGGGTGCCGGACGGGGTGAGCGCGAAGAGGCGGTCGGCGCGGACCGGGGCGGTCGGGGCGGTCAACGGATGTGCTCCTGGTTCACGACGGCGGTACGGATGGCGAGGCCCTCCTCCGGTTCACAATGGCTGATTCGCCACCCCGGTTCATCGTCGCGGATCACGGCGGGCTCCTGCCAGTTCGCCTCATCCGGGAGGGTGGAACGGATTGACGGTGAAGGAGCCTTGGCTATCCACCGGAGAGCGCGCAGGTTCGCCTCACGAGGGGGAGAAAGGGCGGACCCGGCAGCCGGAACCGACAGAAGGGCCCGATGGCCGAATTCCAGGCGGGGCGCGGCCGGGAAGGGCCGCCTCGACGGAAATGACTCGACCCCAGCAGCCGGTCAATGGAGCGCAGCCCTGGGGTCTCGATTCCCCGCGAGGGAACTCACGGAACGACTGATATCCACGGTCACAGGGTGACCGGGGAGCAGGAATTCGCGGTTGCGCACTTTCGAAATTCTGGCTCAGCGCTTCCCCTGTGACGCTTCAGTCCTTTCGTGATCGACGAATTGGGGACGGACGCGGGACCTCTACGGAACAACACGGCGGAAGCTGGGTCGAGCACCCGTTTCCGCTTGCCCGCCACACCGGCGCCGAGCACGCCGCAGACATCGGCGAACGGCTGGATCACGCCGGTCCGCCCCGCGGGGCCACACGGCGGCCACACTCGGATCTTCGTATGATCACCTCGATTCGGAAGAGGTCTTCCACACTCCAAGTCCCGTACCCCGAGGAGCAGTTCCATGAGGTCTGAGAACACCGCCGGACAGCTCGCCGTCACCGTCGTGGGCGGCCCCACCGTGGTCATCGACCTGGGCGGACTGCGGTTCGTGACGGACCCGACGTTCGACCCTGCCGGTTCCTCCTACGCGTTGGGCCCGATCGCCCTGCACAAGCTGGCCGGCCCCGCGCTCACCCCCGGGCAGGTGGGTCCGGTCGCGGCCGTCCTGCTCTCGCACGACCAGCACCCCGACAACCTGGACGGGGCCGGGCGCGCCTTCCTCGCGGAGGTCGCGCTGGTCCTCACCACGGAGCAGTCCGCCGAGCGCGTGGGCGGTACGGGGCTGGCGCCGTGGGCCGAGCACGTACTGGAGCGCCCGGACGGCGGCCGGCTCGTGGTCACCGCGGTCCCGGCGCGGCACGGTCCGGCCGGGACCGAGCAGGTGCTCGGCGACGTCACCGGCTTCCTGCTGAGCGGTGAGGGCCTGCCGACGGTGTACGTCAGCGGCGACAACGTCTCCCTGGAGCCGGTACGGGACCTCGCGGAGCGCCTCGGCGGGGCCGGTGTCGATCTGGCGGTCCTGCACGTGGGTGCGGCGCGGCTCGCCCCGTTCGGCCCGGCGCTGCTCTCGCTGACCGGCGAGCAGGCGGTGGAGGTGGCCGAGCTGCTGGGCGCCCGCAAGGTGCTCGCCGTGCACCAGGACGGCTGGCAGCACTTCACGGAGGGCCAGGACGCGGTCGGCGCCTCGTTCGAGAAGGCGGGCGTCGCCCAGTGCCTGGTGGTTCCCGGGGCGGGCGGCCGCTTCGCGCTCTGACGGCCCCCGGGGCCGCTGCGCTACTTGGTGAGGATCAGGGAGGCCTTGTCGAGGACGGGCTCGGACGGGCTGGGGGTGCGCAGGGCGAGGAGGGTGGCGGGCCAGGCGAGCAGGACCATGGCCGTGACGCCGGCGATGAACCAGCCGGAGGCCCCGTGCTCGCCGAGGTAGGTGGCGAGTGCCGGGGCGATGCCGCCGAGGACCGCCGAGGTGACCGCGTTGGGCAGGCCCATGCCCAGAGCGCGGTTCTCGGCGGGGAAGAGCTCGGAGAGGATGCCGGGGAGCGTGGTCGTGGCGCAGACGAGGTAGACGGTGCCGCTGAGGTAGGCGAACAGCAGGCGCGCGAAGGTGCCGTCGATGGTGAGGAAGCTGTACGAGCCGGTGACGGCGAAGAGGAGGGTCGCGCCGAGCAGGAAGCGGCGGGGTCCTACCTTGTCGGCGAGCAGCCCGATGGGCACGTTGATCACCATCAGGATGGCCGTCGCGCAGACGACGACCCCGAACATGGTGCCGGGCCCGCTCAGGCGCTGTCCCATGGCCGGGATCACGGAGGTCCACGTGCCGCCGATGGTGCCCATGCCCGCGATGAACAGCACGGACATCAGCACCTGGCGCCGGTAGGTGACCAGTACCCGGCGCAGCGAGCCCCGGGTGGCCCGGGAGCTGACCTCCCGCTGGAAGACCTCGGTCTCGGCGAGCCCGCGGCGCAGGAACAGCAGGACGATGCCGAAGACGCCGCCGACGAGGAAGGGGACGCGCCAGCCCCAGGCGGCCATGGCGTCGGCGCCGAGGACGCCGGTCAGGAGGCCTCCGAGCATCGCCGCGGTGAAGGCGCCCGCGGCGGTGGTCAGGGAGAAGAGGCTGCCGTAGAGGGACTTGCGCTGGGGCGGGGCGACTTCCATGAGGTAGGCGGCCGCCGCGGGCCATTCACCGCCGGAGGAGATGCCCTGGGCCACGCGGGCGAGCAGCAGGATGACGGGGGCGAGGATGCCGACCACGCCGTAGGTCGGTGCGATGCCGATGACGAACGAGCCCGCGGTCATGAGGCCGATGGCGAGCATCAGGGCGGGGCGCCGGCCGCGCCGGTCGGCGAGGCGGCCGAGCAGGATGCCGCCGAGCGGACGGACGAGGACGCCCACTCCGAGGACGGCGAACGCGCCGATCAGGGAGGTGACCGGGTTGCTGGAGGGGAAGAAGTGGGGGGCGAGGAGCGGGGCGAAGAGGCCGTAGCCCAGCCAGTCGAAGGACTCGACGAAGTTGCCGACGACGGTGGCGGTGACGGCGCGGCGGTGGGTCCGCTTGGTGGCGCGGGCCTCGGGGGACGCGGTGGACATGGTCGTCAGGCCTCTCAGACCGCGCGGGCGTAGCCGTGGGTGGTGATCCGGCGGCCCGCTTCCTCGTAGTAGCCGGGCTCGGCCGGCAGGGCGGTGGCGAGGCAGCTGACGTACCGGTTGTACATGCAGAAGGCCGCGGCGATGAGCACGGTGTCGTGGAGGTGGCCGTCGGTGGCGCCTTCCGCGCGGGCGGCGGCGATCGCTTCGTCGGACACGGGCGCGGCCTGGGCCTGGACCTCGGCCGCGACCCGCAGCAGGGCGCGCACCAGCGGGGACAGCGGGGCGGTGTCCACGTCGTGCTGGACTGCCTTGACGAGGTCGGCGCCGCCTTCGAGCTGGGCGGCGGCGGCCGCGCCGTGGGTGTCGGAGCAGAAGCGGGTGCGGTTGAGCTCCGAGACGTACGTCGCGATCAGTTCGCGCTCGCCGGGCGGCAGCGGGGACGGGCCCCGCAGCAGGGTGTCGGCGACGGCGTTGAGCGGGGCGGCCGACTCGGGACGGTCGGTCATCAGCCCCCTGATGCCGGGCAGGTCGCTGACGATCGTGATGTGCGGCACCGGGTGCGTCCTTTGCTGGAGGGTGGCTCGCGGGGTGGGTGCCATCGTTGGCGCGGCTGGCACGATCGTGCCAACTCCTGCTGTGCGGAGTTGGGTTGGCGCGCGATGCGCCGGCCGCGGACGGCCGGCCACGGAAGAGCACGGCGGAAGGTGCGGTTGCCCCGCCCCTGTCGACAGCCTCGTAGGAGGGGGACCGTCCCGGCATGCCCCGCTGTCGACATCCGGAAGGAACCATGAAGATCACCCGTACCGCCGCCTTCGTGACCTCGGCCGCCACGGCCGTCGCCATCGCCCTGATCCCGCAGACCGCGTCGTCCGCGGCCCCGGTCGACTGCACGTACACCAAGAGCGGCCTGGTGCCGCTGAACGACCTGGGTACCGGCACCTACCAGGGGCTGACGGGCGGTCTGTACCCGGGCGGCAGCAACACCCGGCCGGCCGCGCACAACACCGCGGGCGAGAACATCGCGAACAACCACGTGCTGCCGCGCAACGCGGCCGGGCAGGTCGACCTGGTCAACGGCAAGGTGGTGCTGATCTCCATCGGCATGTCGAACACCACCCAGGAGTTCCAGAAGTTCATCCAGACCGCCGGCGGGTACGCCAACCTGAACTCGAAGCTCGTCATCGTCGACGGCGCCCAGGGCGGCAAGGACGCCAACGCGTGGGCGGACCCGGCGAACGCCACCTGGTCGGTGCTCGCCTCCCGGCTCTCCACCGCCGGGGTGACCCCCGCGCAGGTGCAGGCGGTGTGGCTGAAGGAGCAGCTCGTCGGGGACAACATCGGCGCCTTCCCGGCCGGGGCCGACGCCCTGGCCAACACGCTCGGCACGATCGCTCGCAACGCGCGGTCGAACTACCCGAACCTGGCTCTGGGCTACGTGGCCAGCCGGATCTACACCTACAACCCGGTGCGCAGCGCGGGCGCGTACCAGCAGGGCTGGGCCGTCAAGAAGCTGATCCAGAACCAGATCAACGGCGCCTCGAACCTCACCTACGGGCAGGGCGGCGTAGCGCCGTGGCTGTCCTGGGGTCCGTACCTGTGGGCGGACGGCCTGGGCGCGGACGGTGTGGCCGGTGGCACCCCGGGGCGCAGTGACGGCCTGGAGTGGGCGTGCTCCGACCTGGTGTCCGACCGTGTGCACCCCAGCGCGACCGGTCAGCAGAAGGTCGCCGACCTGATCCTCGACCAGTTCAGCACGGACTCGACGACCACCCCCTGGTTCAACAACTAACCGGAGAAGGAGCACGTACCGTGCCGCACATCGAGATTCCGGCCCCGGTGCCGGGGATCCGCGGTCTGATGGCCAGCAAGCCCGCCTCCGGGCGGCGGCTGAGCGAGCTCGCCGAGCAGCTGCTGCGGGGCGAGTCCCCGCTGAGCGTGGGTGAGCGGGAGCTGATCGCCGCCTTCGTGTCCTTCCGCAACCAGACCCGCTACTGCACGGGTTCGCACACTGCGGCTGCCGCGCACGCGCTGGGCGGTGACTACGAGCTGGTGGAGGCCGTCAAGCGGGACCCGGCGAGTGCGCCGGTCAGCGAGCGGATGCGGGCCCTGCTGGCGATCGCGGGCAAGGTGCGGGGCGACGCGCGCGAGGTGGGCGAGGAGGACGTCGCGGCGGCCCGGGCCGCCGGGGCGGACGACGAGGCGATCCACGACACGGTGCTGATCGCGGCCGCGTTCTGCATGTTCAACCGGTACGTGGACGGGCTGGGCGCGATCACCCCGGACGACCCGGCGGTGTACGACGAGATCGGCGCGTTCCTGACGGCGCACGGGTACCTGCCTCCGGCGGAGTAGCGGAGCAGGGCGCGTGCCGCGCCGCGTTCACGCGGCGGTTGAACACGCGGGGCGGCGGGGCGGCGGCCCGCCGCCCCGGCCCGGTGTGCGGTGAACTCGCCTCCGCACAGGAGGAGTTGGCATGGCTTCGGGGTCTGGTCACGATGAAGTACCGACCAGTCCGTTCAGAAATGGATGCTCCAGTGCCGCACATCGAGATCACCAACGACCTGCCCGGCATCAGCGGTCTCATGGTGCAGCGCCCCGACACGGCCGGGCCGCTCAACGCGGTGGCCAATGCGCTGCTGCGCGGTGAGTCCCCGCTGAGCCGGGGCGAGCGCGAGCTGATCGCCGCATACGTCTCGGAGCTCAACCGCACCCGTTTCTGCGCCGACTCGCACAGCGCGTTCGCCGCCGCGCAGCTGGAGGGCGGGCAGCAGCTGGTGGCGCAGGTGCTCGCCGACCCGCAGTCCGCGCCGATCAGCCCGCTGCTACGGGCTCTGCTGCGGATCGCGGCGGAGGTGCAGGAGCTGGCGCAGCCGCTTTCCGACGAGGCCGTCGCCGCAGCCCGCAAGGAGGGCGCGGGCGATGCCGAGATCCACGACACGGTGCTGATCGCGGCCGCGTTCTGCATGTTCAACCGCTATGTGAACTGCCTGGCCACCGACCTGCCCGCCGACGGCTCGCACTACACCGCCGTCGCCGACCGCATCGTCGCGCACGGGTACGGCTCGGCCCGCTGACACGCAATCCCGGTCCGGAGGAGGACGCAATGGTGTGGTCCACGGCAGAGATGCCCGACCAGAGCGACAGGACGGCCCTGATCACCGGGGCTTCGGGCGACATCGGGCTGGAGACGGCCCGGGCTCTCGCGGGCCGCGGCGCGCGGGTCGTCCTGGCCTGCCGCGACATGGAGCGCGGCCTTGCCGCGGCAGCCCGCATCGGCGGCCGTACGGAGGTGGTCCGGGTCGATCTGGCCTCGCTGGAGTCGGTCCGGGAAGCAGCGCTGGAGGTGCGGCGCCGGCTCGACCGGCTCGACCTCCTCGTCAACAACGCCGGCGTGATGTTCCCGGCGTACCGGCGTACCGAGGACGGCTTCGAGCCGCACTTCGGCGTCAACCACCTGGGGCACTTCGCGCTGACGGGCCTGCTGCTGGGGCTCATGCGGGACGTGCCGGGTTCGCGGGTGGTGACGGTCGCGAGCCTCGCCCACCGGGTGGCCGGGCACGGGCCGGGTCCGGCCGACGTGCACGCGGCGGGCGGACACCGCTCGGTCGCGGCGTACGGCCGGTCCAAGCTGGCCAACCTGATGTTCGCCCGGGAACTGCAGTGCCGACTGGCCGACGCGGGGGCCGAGACCGTCTCGGTGGCCGCCCATCCGGGCCTGTCGGCGACCGGGCTGTGGCACGACGAAGCACCGGCGTGGCTGCGGCCGGTGAGCACGGCCGCCCTGCGGTGGCTGGGACAGCCCGCCGCGGGGGCCGCACTGCCGACGCTGCGGGCCGCCACCGATCCCCTCGTACGGGGCGGCGACTACTTCGGCCCGGGCGGCGTCTCCGAGTGCCATGGCGGGGCGGGGCCGGCGCGATCGAGCCGGGCCTCTCGTGATGTGATCGCGCAGATCAGGCTGTGGGAGATGTCCGAGGAGCTGACCGGGGTGCGTTACGCGCGTGATGCCTCGCGCAGGGCAGAGCGGCAGCCCGTCGTGGAGGTGGCCCGATGAGCGTGGTGACGGGAGAGGAATCCGTCGCGGCCTCGGTCGGCGAGGGCATCGCCGAGGGCGGCGGACGGTTCCGGGAGGCCGCCGCCTGGGCGTGGGCGTGGCGCAGTTTCGACTTGTCCCTGCCCGATGTCAGCGGGGCCGCGTGGCAGACCGATCCCGCCGCTCCGGTTTCCAAGATGCCCGAACCGCCTCTGGTCGTACGGTCGTTGACACGAACGTTGCAGTGAGCGGCCCCGCCGGGGCGTCCGACCTGGCTGGGTGGAGACGAGGCGGGGGATGAAAGGGACGGGGTGGCATCGGGGCCGCCTGAGGCCGCTCACGCCGTCCTAGTCTGCCCTCACCGACAGTCACGCCTCAGTGGAAAGGCCACCCCCATGACTCAGGTCGCGCATCGACCTGCCCCGGCGCCCGAAGCCAGTGAGCGCCGCACCGCAGGGACCGGACGGTCACGGACGCCCTCCTTCTTCTTCAACGGCCACGCCCCGCGCCGCCGCGCGCTGGTCCTCCTGACCGCAGCCCTGTTCGGCTTCGCGCTGACCGTCGTCTGGTCGGCCAAGTTCGTCGACAAGACCATCGGTGACAACGTCGCGGACTCCCTGCTCGGCCACGCGGCCAAGGGCACCCCGATCACCGGGGTGCTGGCCGGTATCGCCTTCGCGCTCGCCACCGGAGTCGCGGGCACCTTCACCGCCTGCAACGTCGCCGTCTTCAGCGCGCTCGCGCCGCTGGCCGGCACGGCCACGACCCGGCGAGGCCGGATGGCCGCGGCGCTGCGGCCGCTGGGCTTCCTCGCTGCCGGCGCCGTGGCGGTCTCCGCGCTCTACGGTGTCGTCGTCGCGCTGGTGGGCACCGGAATGCCGCAGTTCCAGACCAGCGTCGCGGGCGGCGGGACCGGCTTCTCTCCGCGCCTGGTGCAGGCGATGGTGGTCTACGGGCTGATCGGCCTCGTCATGACGTACCTCGGCCTGGCCGCGCTCGGCATGGTCCGTGACCCGCTGGCCCGGCTGAGCGTCCGCTTCCCGAACGCCCCGATGGTGGTCATGGGCGGGCTGATCGGCGCGTTCCTGATCGGCCGCCCGTTCTCGCTGTTCCGCCAGCTGTTCCAGGACGCGGCCGAGAGCCACAACGTGCTCTACGGGGCCTTGGTCTTCAGCCTGCAGACCCTCGGCAACATCGTCATCGTGGCGGTGCTGTTCCTGCTGGTCAGCGGTTTCCTCGGCGAGCGTCTGCACCGCTGGATGACGGCGAAGCCCAGCCGGGCGTCCGCGGTGATGGCCGCCGCGTTCATCGCCGCCGGAATTTTCATGATCCTTTACTGGGACGTGCGGATGCTCGCGCGCCGGGACCTGATCTGGTACCCGCTGGCTCCCTGGGCTGCCTGAGGCATACGGGCGCCGTCGGCCCGGGAGGAGCGTCTCGGCGCTCCTCCCGGGCCGTCTGCCGTTTCAGCGGTGATCGACGATCGCGGCGAGCAGCTCCACGGCCGCGTACGCCACGTCGGGGGCGCTCGGCGCGGGCTCTTCGAGCACCGGGACGAGGAGGGCCAGGGCGGTGGCGAAGCGGGCCCCGTTCTCCTGCGTCATCGTCAGGGCGCCCTCCCAGAGGGCGTCACGGACGTGCCGGGAGCTCAGGGCTCCGGTGGCGGCCGAGAGGTGCAGGATGTCGGCGACGCGCCGTTCCAGCGGGGTCGGCGTCCAGTCGCCGAGGCGCAGGTCGGTGAGGAGGTCCTCGACCTGGCGGCGGGCCTGTTCGGTGGCCGGCCGCTCCAGGAGGAGGGTGCCGGCGGACGGGGTGGCGGAGTGCGTCATGAGTGTTCCTCGGTTCGGGGAAGGAGTGGGGATCAGAGACCGGCGGCGGTGCGCAGGGCGTCCACGCGGTCGGTGCGTTCCCAGGTGAAGTCGGGGAGTTCGCGGCCGAAGTGGCCGTAGGCGGCGGTCTGGGCGTAGATGGGGCGGAGCAGGTCGAGGTCGCGGATGATCGCGGCCGGGCGGAGGTCGAAGACCTGGCCGATGGCGTCCTGGATCTTCTGGACGTCGACCTTGTGCGTGCCGAAGGTCTCCACGAACAGGCCGACGGGTTCGGCCTTGCCGATGGCGTACGCGACCTGGACCTCGCAGCGCGAGGCGAGGCCGGCGGCGACCACGTTCTTGGCGACCCAGCGCATGGCGTAGGCGGCGGAGCGGTCGACCTTGGACGGGTCCTTGCCCGAGAAGGCGCCGCCGCCGTGGCGGGCCATGCCGCCGTACGTATCGATGATGATCTTGCGGCCGGTCAGGCCCGCGTCGCCCATCGGGCCGCCGATCTCGAAACGGCCGGTCGGGTTGACCAGCAGGCGGTAACCCTCGGTCTCCAGCTTGATGCCGTCCACGGCGAGCTGGTTCAGGACGTGCTCCACGACGAACTCGCGGATGTCCGGGGTCAGCAGTGAGTCCAGGTCGATGTCCGCGGCGTGCTGCGAGGACACGACGACCGTGTCGAGACGGACCGGATTGTCGCCGTCGTACTCGATGGTGACCTGGGTCTTGCCGTCGGGACGCAGGTAGGGGACGGTCCCGTTCTTGCGGACCTCCGTCAGCCGCCTGGAGAGTCGGTGCGCGATGTGGATCGGCAGCGGCATCAGCTCGGGCGTCTCGTCACAGGCGTAGCCGAACATCAGGCCCTGGTCGCCCGCGCCCTGCTTGTCGAGCTCATCGCCCTCCTCGCCCTCGACAGCACCCTCGACCCGCTGCTCGTACGCGGTGTCGACGCCCTGCGCGATGTCCGGAGACTGCGCGCCGATGGACACCGACACACCACAGGAAGCGCCGTCGAAGCCCTTCTTCGAGGAGTCGTAACCGATCTCCAGGATCTTCTCGCGCACGAGCTGCGCGATCGGCGCGTACGCCTTCGTCGTCACCTCCCCCGCGACGTGGACGAGACCCGTGGTGATCAGGGTCTCCACGGCCACCCGCGAGGTCGGGTCCTCACGGAGCAGCGCGTCGAGAATGGTGTCGCTGATCTGATCGGCGATCTTGTCGGGGTGACCCTCGGTCACGGACTCCGAGGTGAACAAACGGACGCTCATGGGGTGTTCTCCGAACCTGTTCTTTGAGGACCTCCACCAGACTTGGCTGAGTGTCGGCTGATCCCGGTGGGATACGGATACTTTCGGAACTCCGGCTGGACTGCTCCCGCCGGGTAGACCATGCTTACGGTGTCTTCCTGAACCAGCACGGGCGGTGTCAGGACGGGCGTTTGACGTAGTGCGTGACGGCGCGGGAACCCGTCACCGATAGCAGCGTGTACAGACCGTTGAGGTTCTGTATCCGGGAGGAGTCCAGAGCCAGCAGGGCCCGGTGGCAGCCGAGTTCCCTGAGGCCCGCCAGGGCTGTCGTGATGAGGGCGAGGCCGATGCCCAGACCGCGGGAGGCCGGCGACACTCCAACGTCGACGATCCGTCCGTGGCCCTCCCCGGCGTACGCGAGGACGTGTCCGACGGGCTGGTCGGCGATCTCGATGAGCAGGGCGATTCCGACGCCCTGCTCGGTCGCGACGCCGAACTGCTCGAGCCGGGTGCGGAAGGTCTCGTAGTCGAGCGTCCTGGTCCCCTTGGTACGGGTCTGGACGTGGAGCCGGTGCGCGGCGCGCACGTCGTCCGGCGTGGTGATCGGCCGTACGCGGGCCCCTTCGGGCAGGACCGCGGCGACGGGCGGCTCGGTCAGGTCGATCTCGGCCTGCGTGAAACTGACCTGACGGCGGAATCCCGCGGCCTCCAGGACCCGCGGAACGACCGGATCCCCCGTCAGCACACCGCCGATGGTGATCTCCGGTTCCGAGCCGTTCTCCCTTGCCAGCTCGTCCGTGCGCTGCAGCAGACGCTCCAGCAGCTCGCGCGCGGCGGTGTCACCGTCGTGGCCGGGCAGTACGGTGAGCGCGCCGTCCAGCGAGGCGCCGCCGCGTACGGTCAGCCCGCCCCATGCCATGACGTCGCCCTGCGGGCGGGTCAGGCACCAGCTGTTGCGGAGCGGGTCGTAGCCCGGGTGGCTGGTCTCCAGGAGGAGGTCCTCCCGGGTGGACGAGGCGATGCCGGTGATGCTCTCCTCGTAGGACCTGACGAAGTCGACGAGGTTGTCCAGCGGGACCTCGGCCGCACTCTTCACGGCGAGGTGTTGGGGCAGAGTCATTGGGTTGCGGTCCCCTTTCTGAGGGACGGGTCGGCGGCCCCGGCTGCTCTCACGCGGGCAGAGGCCGTGCCGGGGGAGCTCGTCGACGGGCGCCGGGCCACCGTGGTTCACGAGTGGCCCACCGGGCGACGAATCCTCCGGTGCCGGGCCGGCCGCCGAAAGGAAAGCGGCGGGGCGGTATTCCACGGGAAACACTGCGTGCGACTCCTTTCGATCGGATCGGCCTTCGGTCGTCCCGGATGCTACTGGCCCTCCAGAGCCGCGGCGTTCTCCGAAAATGCTGTCCACCACGGGTCCGACCGAGCCCCTGTTCACCCGGTTTTCCGGGGTGAACGTTTTGTTTTCTTGCTCTGTCCGGCCCGCCGGGATTCCCGAAAAGAGAGCACGTCGCGAGATGCGGATTCCCGCTTCCCGGGGTGACCCTCCTCGGGAGCCTGGAAGTCATGGCCATGGGCTGAGGGGGGTGTGCGATGCGGAGCGGCGTCATCGATGCAGAGCAGGTCAGCGCCACGACGGAGGGGCTGGACGAGGTCATTCCGGCACTGGCCGGCGCGCTCCTGGACCGGCGGGAGGAATTGATGTCCGTCCTCACCGGGGTCGCCACCCGGCAGGCGGCGGAGGACGAATTCTTCCGCTCCCTGCGCGTCCTCTCCGGCGCTCCCTGGGAAATCCTGCGCAATTCCCCGCAACGGCTGCGGCGGCTCGCGACGTTCCTTCCGTCGAACAACCTGCTCTACTCGTACATCCTCTTCGGCGTCATTCCGTCCCTCTACACCGACGAGATACGGATCCGGCCCTCGGCGCGCGTCGCGCGGTCCGCGATGGCCGTCCACGAGATCATCGGTCCGGCCGTGCGGGCGCGAGGCGGCCGGGTGGAAATGGCGCCCGTGTCGCAGCGCGCGTTCCTCGCCGACTGCGCCTCCTCGGACGCCGTGGTGTTCACCGGGCAGCCCGAGAACGCCGGGAGCGTCGCTGCGGGGCTGCCGGACGACGCACTGTTCCTGGCCTTCGGGTCGGGGCCCAACCCCTTCGTGATCGGCCCGGAGGCGGATCTGGACGCGGCCTGCGGCAGCGTGCTGGAAGCACGCCTCTACAACTCGGGTCAGGACTGTCTGTGCACCGACATCGTCTTCGTACACCGGTCGGTGGCCCGTGAGGTCGTGACCCGACTGGCCGACTCCCTCGCGGCGGTGCGCGTGGGCGACCGCCGCTCCCCCTCCACGAAGGTGGCTCCGCTGGTCTATCCCGACGCGGTGGAGGGGGCGGCCGCGTTCCTCTCCGTGCACCGTCAGTCCGTCGTACGGGGCGGGCACGTGGACCCCGTGCGCGGCGTCGTCCAGCCGTCGCTGCTGCACATGCCGTGGCAAGACGCCTTCCACCCGCCGGAGTTCTTCTCCCCCGTCGTCCTGACCATGGAGTACGAGCACGCGGGGCAGATCCGGCAGTGGCTGCACTCCCCCGAGGAGACGGCCCGCGGCATGTACGTGTCGGTGTTCGGCGAGCCGGGGCTGGCACAGACCCGCATCTCGACGAGCGTGGTGTGCCAGGAACGCATCACCTTCGACGTGGAGGACGGCAACCGCCCGTTCGGCGGCTACGGTCCGCGGGCCAGCAGCGTCCGCCGGTCGGGGGGCGTCAGCGGACGCCCGCTGCTGCTGTCCGCCGAGGCCGGACGCAGAGCCCGCCCTTGACGTCCGTGCTGAGTCCCCCCGTCGTCCGCGGACGCGAGCAGGGCGATCCGCCGGTGCCCGCGGTCGGGGCGCGCCGCCTGCTCGCGGATCCCTACGCCGCGGACGCGGTGTGCGCGGCGCTGTCCGAGCTGTACGAACCGTCGGCGGCGGGCGCCGCGGGCGGTGGCCGGGTCGCGCCGGTGATCCTCGCGGCGACCGACTACACCGGGTACGCCGCCGACGAGTTCGTCGCGCGGCGCGACGACCCGGGCAGACGGCTGCGCCCCTGCGACTCCGTGGCCCTCGAACCCTCCGGGCTGCTCCAGCGCTTCATCGCGACCACGGGCTGGCAGGGGCCCGGGTACGTGCTCGGCTCCCGCCCCGCCGACGGACCGGCCGCCGTGCGGCTGGCACGGGTGATGGCGAGCTCCGGCCGCGCCCCGTCCGTCTACGTCTGCGAGGTGCTGCGGCGCCCGGACACCGGGGCGTTCTGGGCCGTGGCCACACGGGTTTCACCGGCCGGCCCGCCGGTCCCCCCGCCCGTACGGGGGCCCGCGCCGGTGCCGGTGTCCGCGCCGGTGCCGCCCGGCATCGGCGCGGCGCTGTGGGAGCGCAGCGCGGTCGCCCGGGCGTACCTGCGCCAGATCGCCCGCACCACCTGATCCGTCCCGACCCGCCGAGGAGCATTGTGACCACTGACCACCACACCTGGCACGTCGTCGCCCGAACCCTCGTGGACGCCGGTTGCGACGCCGTCTTCGGACTTCCTTCGGACGAGCCCGGCCTGATGGACGCGGCCGGGTCCCAGCCGGGCCTCCGGGTCGTCCCCGTACGCGACCAGCGGGTCGCGGCCTGCGCGGCGATCGGGCACGCGGCCGTCTCGGGGCGGCCCGCCGTCCTGGCCGTCAACTCGGGCCCCAGCTTCGCCAATTCCCTCACCGGGCTGCTGGAGGCCTCCTCCCTGGGGGCACCGGTGCTCGTCGTCACCACCCGGGTGCCGGTCAGCGGGATCGGGCGCGGCGGCTTCCAGTACACCGACCAGGCGGCCATGGCCGGTCCGCTGGTCAAGTGGAGCTTCCTGGTGGAGCGGGAGGAACAGCTGGTCTGGGCGCTGCGGCGGGCGGTGCACCTGGCCGTCAACGGCGGCCCCGGCGTGGTGCTCGTGGAGATCTCCGACGAAGTGGTGCGCGCGGCGCCGGCGGCCGCGGGGGCGGACCGGGGCAGGGCCGTGCACCGGATCCGTGCGGGCGCCGACCCCGACGAGGTGCGCCGCGCGGCCGGGCTGCTGGCCGCCGCCGAGCTGCCCGTCGTGGTGGCGGGCGGCGGCTGCAAGCCGTCGGGCGCCGGTCCGGCCGTGCGCAGGCTCGCGGAACTGCTGGGCGCGCCCGTCTTCACCACGGCGGCGGGCCGCGGGACCGTGGACGAGGAACACCCCCTGGCCTGCGGTCTGGTGGGGCTGTACACCACTCCCCCGGCAGACGCCCTGCTCGCCGGCGCCGATGTGGTCCTCGCGGTCGGCTCGCGGCTGGAGGAGACGGCCCGGATGGGCTGGGACTCCCTGGACTCCGCGAAGCTCGTCCACGTCGACATCGATCCGGCGGTCTTCCTCACCGCCGTGGAGCCGGAGGCGGCCCTGCTCGGCGACGCCCGTGTCGTCCTGGAGCAGCTGTCGGCCGTACTGGAGGAAGGGCACGCGGCCCGCGCCGGGCGGGCCCGGGCCGGGGCGGCCCGGGTGCGGGCGGTACGGGAGGAGCTGCACGCCCGCTACTCCGCCGGGGCGGACGCGTACGGGGACGCGGAGGAGCTGACCGTGCCGGCGGCGCTGCGCGCCGTGCAGCACGCGTTCTCCCGGGACGCGACCCTGGTGCAGGAGAACGGTCTGCACGACATGTGGGGTTACCACTTCCCGGTGGTGTCCGTCAGCGACCGGGCCCATGTCGTCACCCCGGGCGAGCAGACGATGGTGGGGTTCGGGCTGCCCGCCGCGGTGGGTGCGGCGCTGGCCGCCCCGGACCGGGACACCGTCCTCGTGTGCGGGGACGGGGCGCTGGAGATGAGCCTGGCCGCGGTGCCCACGGCCGTGGAGCAGGGGCTGGGGATCACCGTGCTCGTCCTGGACAACGGCGGCTACGGCTGGCCCCGTTTCATGCGGGCCGCGGAGGACGCGCCCGACGGCCTGACCCGGTTCACGGCCCCCGGGCACGTACCGGCGGCGGTGGCGGCCGCCGGCGGCTGGACCGCCCGGTGCACCACCGGGTCGGAGCTCGCCGCGGCGCTGAAGGAGGCCCGGGACGTGACCCGGGCCGGGCGCCTGGCCGTGATCACCGTCCCGGTCCGCGACGCGGACGTCCCCGTGGGCGTGCGGGGCCTGTTCGCCGACGAGCCCGGGGAATCCGCGTGAGCGGGGCCGCGTGGCCGGCGGAGGGCGCCCTGCCGCCGCTGACCGTGGACGGCGAGGCCGTCGCGCCCGCCCACCTGGCCCGCCTGGTCTCCCGTACGGCGGCGGCCCTGGTGGCGGCCGGTGCCGGGCCGGGCCGGGGGGTCTCGCTGGCCTGCGACCACCCGCTGACGGCCGTGGCCGCCGCGGTGGCCGCCGAGCGCGTGGGGGCCCCGCTGCTGCTGGACGGCGCGGCGCCCGTGCGCAGGATCGCGCCCGCCGCCGTGATCACCTGCGGGGCCGGCGGGGAGCCCCTCGTGGGGCCGGCCCCGCTGTGGGCGGCGACGGCCCTGCCCGAGCGGACCGCCGCGGTGTTCTGGACCTCCGGCAGCTCCGGGGATCCCAAGGCCGTGGCCGTCTCCCGCGCCGCCCTCGTCCACCAGGGCGGCGCGACGGGGCGGCGGATGGGCATCACCTCGCGCGACGGACTGGTGCTGCCGCTCCCGCTGCGGCACGCGTACGGGTTCAGCGTGCTCCAGGTCTGGCGTGCCACCGGGGCCCACCTGTTCGCCGAGAGCGGCTTCCATCTGCGGCGGGTCCTGTCGCTGCTCGGCGAGGAGGCGGTCACCTCCCTGGACGGGGTCCCCTCGATGTACCGGATGCTGGCCGCCGAGGCGGTCAAGGACCGGGACGTGGCACGGCGGCTGGGGTCCCTGCGGATCCGCGGGTGCGGCGGGGACGTACTGACTCCGGCGCTCTACGACGATTTCCTGCGCGTCACCGGGGGCGCGTTGCACGACGGGTACGGGCTGAGCGAGGCGGGCCCCAATGTCGCCCTGAACGCCCCGGGGGACGTGCGCCGGGGATCGGTGGGGCGGCTCGTCGACGGTGTCCGGGTCCGGATCGCGGGACCCGCGGGGGAGATCCAGGTGAGCAGTCCGAGCCTGATGCTCGGCTATCTCCGCGTGGAGTCGGGCGAGCTCTCACGGGATGCCTTCACCGGGGACGGCTGGCTGCGCACCGGGGACACGGGGTGCCTGGCGGACGGCGGATGGCTGACCGTCAGCGGGCGGATCAAGGAGGTGCTGGTCGTCCACGGCGAGACGGTGGCGCCCACGGTGGTCGAGGACGCGGTGCGCAGTGCGGCCGGGGTCCTCGACGCCGCGGTGGTCGGGGTCCGCGGCGGGGACCGGGGCGATGTGGTGTGGGCGTTCGTCGAGAGCGCGGACGGGGACCGCGGGGCGGTGGCGGGGCGGGTCACCGAGGTCTGCCGGCGCAGTCTGCCCCCGCAGATCCGGCCGCGTGCGGTACGCGTCATGACGGCGCTGCCCCGCACCGGAAGCGGCAAGCACGACCGGGTGCGGCTGCGGGCGTGGGCGGCGGGGGAGGCCGCGGCGTGACCGCGCTGGCGCTGGCCGGGACGGGTCTGGTGACGGCGCTGGGCTGCGGGCCGCGGGCGTTCTGGGACGGACTGCGGCGCGGCGCGCGGCCGTTCGGGCCGCTGACGGCCTTCGAGGGCGACTTCCGCAGCCGGACGGTGGCGGCGGTGCGGTCCGCCGACTGCCCGGCGGCTCCCGGGCGCCGCAAGGAGCGCCTCGCGCTGACCGCGGCCCGGCAGGCGCTGCGCGCGGCGGGTCTGCGGCGGCTCCCGGACGGCTCCTTGGTGGTGATCGTGTCCCAGGCCCTGGAGCTCTCCGCGGAGGCACCGGGCCACGGCCGGAACGCCACCGGTCCCGGAGGGGACTTCGCCGCCGCGGTCGGAGACTTCGCCGGCCGGGGCGGGGACTTCACCGGTCCCGACCCGGACGTGCTGCTCGCGGCGTGCGGAGCCGCGCCGGGCGCCACCGCGGTGGTCCATCTGTCGCACGCGTGCGCGTCCGCCGCCTTCGGCGCCGCCTTCGCGCGGGAGTGGCTGCTGTCCGGTCTGGGTACGACCGCGCTGGTCGTGGGCGCCAGCGCGCTCAACCCGTACGAGTACGAGAGCATGGACGTGGTCAGGACGCTGAGCCCGGCCGGTGCGCGGCCGTTCGACTCCGCGAGGGACGGACTGACCGTCGGCGAGGGCGGCGGAGCGTTCCTTCTGGAGACCCGGGCCGCCGCGGTCGACCGGGGCCACCGGCCGCAGGCCCTGCTGAGCGGCGCCGCCTGCCTGGTCGACTCCACCCGCGCGGTGGCCTCGGAGCCCGCGGCGATCCGGGACTGCATGCTGGCCGCGCTGGAGGACGCGGGCGTGGGCCGTGTCGACTACGTCCACGCGCATGCCACGGGGACCGCCCAGGGGGACGCCGCGGAGGTGGCCGCCGTAGGGGAGGTGTCCCGGGCACTGGGCTGGGGCCCGGTGCCGGTGAGCTCCCACAAGGGGGCCGTCGGACATCTGCTGCACGCCTCGGCGTTTCCCGGGGTGGTCGCCGCGTCGGGGTTCCTGCGGGATGCCTGGGTGCCCGGAACCCCGGGTCTGCGCAGCCCGATGGAGGTCCCGGACGGGGTCAGACCGGTCACCACCGCCGTGCCCGCGGCGCGGGCGGAACACGCGCTCGTCAACAGCTTCGGGTTCAGCGGGAACAACGCGGTTCTCGTGGTCTCCGCCGTCGACCGCTGAGGGCCGCGCCGAGCGCGCTCATCCGGTCCACGGACCGGGCGTCGAGTTCGTGGACCCGGCCGGCGCGCCGCGCGCACAGCCGCAGGGTGTCGGCGGACCAGGAGCGGCTGAGCAGGAAGACGGCGCGGGCCAGGTCCACGAGTGCGTCGGAGGAGGCCCGGGTCAGCTCGGCGCACTCGGCGGCCAGCGCCGCCGTACGCGGGTCGCGTTCCCCCAGCCACGGGTCCGTGGCGAGGACCCGGGCGAGGAGCAGGCGGTCACCGGCGACCTGGCGCTGCAGCGGCCCGGCGACGCGCATCTGGAGCAGCCGCGCGCGGCCGGCGTGCGGCTCCAGTTCCTCCAGTACGCCGGGCAGGGCCAGCAGTCCGGCGAGACCTGCCTCGGCCCGGCCCGGCTCGGTCATCCGGCGTACGGAGCGCTCCAGAAGCCCGTTCAGCTCGTCGGGCCAGTCGGCCGTGGGCGGCCCCGTGTCCCAGACCAGGACGGGTGCTCCGGCCATGGCCCGGCGCAGTTCGTCGGTGGGGACGGTTCCCCGGTTGTCGGTGAAGCCGCTGCTCGCACGGGTGTTGCGGTCCGCGGCCAGGGAGGTGCTCGGGCCGACCCGGTGCACCAGGAAGGTGTGCGGGTAGCCGACGTAGGGGACGCGGTAGAACTCCGAGTGCCGCATGCCGCGCAGATCGGGGGAGACCGGCACGGCGTGGCCGCGGGCGAGCTCCCGCCGGACCAGGTCGAGCGCCCGTTCCCCGTCCTGCGGGGAGGTCTCCCAGCGGGCACCGAGGCCGCGCTGGAAGCGCGGGTGGTGGTAGTCGGCGTCCTGGCCCCCGTACAGGGTGAGCAGTTCGCCGTCCGCGGTGCGTTCGACGACGAAGTCCAGCGGCTGCGCCAGGGCGGACGCGGTCTCGCGCAGTCCGGTGGCGTACAGGGCGTCGCGCAGGCAGTGCACCCAGCACGAGATGCGGGTGTGCGCGAGGGACTCGATGGCGTCGGGGTCCGTGCCCAGGTAGGGGAACGCGGTGGTCATGGCGGCGGCCCCTTCGGCCGTTGTCCGGATGCGGGTGCCGGTGCGGGTGCGCCCGGGACGGGTCCCGGGCGCACCGGCGGTCAGAAGCCCTTCGTCATGATGTGCGATTCGATCTCACCGGCTACGCAGGCGTAGAGCTCCTCGTGAGACACCCTGACGACCTCGAGCCACTCCTCGAACTCGGCGGCCTCGTCGGTGGACGGGGCTTCGGTGCCGGTCTCGGTGGCGATGCGGTCGCTGAGCTCCCTGCTGAGTGCGGACACGGTCCGTACCCCCTTCTATCGAGTGGGATCTTGCTCTTCCAGGACCGTCGAGACCGTTTCCGGCTCGAAGTTGACGGCGCTCGACCAGCCGCCGTCGATCTTGAACCAGACGGAGCTGACGATCACGCCGTCCCGGTGCTCGCCCTCGACCACCTCGTCGCCGAGCTGCCAGCCCTCCGCCCGGTGGCTGACGGCGGCGTCGGGCAGCAGGAGCTCGACGACCGGGCTCTCCAGGGACGGGCCGGTCCGGACGTTCGCGTCGCGCCAGACGGGTCCGAGCAGGCTCGGGACCGCGTGGTAGGCCGCCTCCGTCGCGGGTGCTGCGGACTCGGTCGCAGGTACTGCGGACATGGATGCTGCGGACATGGATGCTGCTCCTTGTGGGTGTGGTGGGTGAGTGGTCAGGCTGCGGCGCCGAGCAGCGCGGGCCTCTGGGCCACGCGTACCCGGCCCATCCACATGACCTGGGAGACCATCTGGAGGAGGCGCTCCCCGTCCGGGGTGGACGGCTGCTCCCCCGCCGGCAGGGGCGTGGGCGCCTGCGAGACGGCCACGCCGATCGGCGTGGGCCAGCCGCGCACCGCGTGGCCGATGGTGCGCAGCGTGGCCAGCGTGGAGACCGCGCCCTGGGCTCCGGCGCCGACGGCCACGCAGCCGACGGCACGGCCTTCGAGGTAGGGCGTGGGCCCGTCCAGGTCGTTGATGTAGTCGACGGCGTTCTTCAGGAGGCCGGAGACGGTTCCGTGATAGGTCGGCGAGACCAGGACGACGCCGTCGGCGCGGCGCAGTTCGTCCAGGAACTCCTGGACGTCGGGCCGGGTCGCGCCCAGGCCGGGCCGGTAGGCGGGGAAGTCGATGTCGCCGCCGTAGAAGACGCGGGTGGTCGCTCCCTGCCCGCCGCAGCCCTGCGCGCACCAGTCGGCGACGCGGTCCGAGGTGGATCCCCTGCGCAGGGATCCGCTGATGAGGACGATGTGCGGTGCGTCGGCGGCCGCCGCACGGGTCCGTTCCGGCAGGTCGGCCACGGTCGGCGCGGTGGACCGGTCGCGGCACCGGGCCAGCGGGCGCCAGCCGAGTACGTCGTCGGTGTCGGCGTCCTTGCGGCCCTCGGCCTTCACGCGGGCGTTGCGCTGTTCCTCCGCTGCCTGGCCGGCGCCCTGGTCCAGGGCGCCCTGGCGACGGGACTTGAGGACCACGGCGGCCGTCCGGTCCCGGCGCTCGTGCTCATAGGCGAGGAGCGCGGACGCCGCGTCCTCGTGCGCGGCCATGGCGTCGGCGAGCACGACCGCGTCCTCCAGCGCCATGTTGGCGCCCTGGCCGAGGGCGGGGACCATCGGGTGCGCCGCGTCGCCGAGGAGGGCGACCCTGCCGTCGACCCAGCGCGGTGCCGGGTCGCGGTCGTGGATGTCGGTCACCACGATGTCGAGCGGGTCCGCGTCGCGGATCAGGTCGCGTACGGGGGCGTGCCATCCGGCCATGGCGGCGGCCAGGTCCTCCTGGGCGCGGGCCGGGCTCTTGGCGGGCCACGCCCCGGCGCGCGAGGTGATCTTGGCGGTCCAGTACAGGGTGTCCCCGCCGACGGGGGCGACGAAGAGCTGGATGCCGCGGCCGTTGACCACGTAGGAACGCTGGCCGAGTACGGATCCCTTGGTGCGGCCGCGCACCGAGGAGTAGCCGCGGTACTGCGCGGGCCCGTCCACGAGCATGCGGCGCCGTACGGCCGAATGTATGCCGTCCGCGCCCACCAGGACGCCGCAGTCGAGCGTCTTGCCGTCGGACAGCAGCACGGAGACGGAGTCGTCGGCCGAGGTGTAGTCCTCGACGGCGACTCCGGGCATCACGGCCGCGCCTGCGGCGAGGGCCTCGTCGAGCAGGGCCCTTTGCAGGGCGCTGCGCAGCATCGGTATCTGGGGGGCGCCCTGCTCCTCGCCCATCGCTCCGATCGGCTCCTGTGCGAGGACCGTGCCCGCCGAGTCCATCAGCACCCGGACCTCGTCGGGCCGGGTGACGTGGCCGAGCGACCGGATGCGCGCTCCCAGCCGGGCTCCGAGGGCGTCGACGGCCCTCACCCCGTTGGGGTACAGCATCAGGCCGGACCCCTGGGTGCCCATCCGCCCGGAGCGTTCGACGACGATGACGCCGTTGCCGGCGCCGGCCAGCGCGACCGCCGCCGCCAGGCCGCCGATGCCGCCGCCCGCGATGACGACTGACTTCCTCTTGACCATGCTTCAGCTCTCCTGTCTGGTGGGTGCGGGAGCCGCCCGCAGAAGCCGGCCGTCGTACGCGCCGAAGGATCCTGTGGCCGCGTCCCATACGGTGCGGCCCGCGCGCAGGGTCTTGTCGACGTGTCCGGTGAAGGTCCAGCCCTCGTACGCCGACCAGCCGCACTTGCTCTCCACGTCGTGGGCGGAGAACATCCAGGGCGTGTCGGGCGCGAAGACGACGAGGTCGGCGTCGGCACCCGGCTCCAGGCGTCCCTTGCCGGGCAGCCGGAACAGCTCGGCGGGAACGGCGGACATGTGGTGCACGAGACGGGCGATCGCGATGTCGGGATCCTCGTCGGGCCGGCGCCGGCGCATGCCGGTCCACACGGCGACGGCGAGCTCCTGCACTCCGGGCAGCCCGGGTGGCGACTGCGCGGGGGTGCTCGTCTTCTCCGCGACGGTGTGCGGGGCGTGGTCGCTGCCCAGCGTGGACGCCTGGCCCCCCCACAGGGCCTGCCACAGCCGGTCCTGGTCGCCCTGGCCGCGGATCGAGGGCGACAGCCGGGTGCGGGCGCCGAGGCGCCGGGTGTCCTGGTCGGTGAACGACAGGTGGTGGCCGGTCACTTCGAAGGTGACGGGGTGGCCGGCGGCCTGCGCCGCGCAGACCAGGTCCGCCTCCTCGACGCTGGACAGGTGCAGGATGTGGGCCCGGGTGCCGTACCGCCGCACCAGGTCGATGATCTTCGCGACGGCGACGATGCCGCCCGTGCGCGGGCGGCGCGTCTCGTACTCCAGGTAACTGTCGGGCTCGCCCCACCACGCGTCGAGCAGTGCGAACAGCTCGTCGTCCTCGGCGTGCAGGACGAGCTGGACACCGCCCTCCGCGGCGGCGGCGAAGGCCTTCTCCAGTTGCGCGGCGTCGCGCACCACGGTGGGCGCCGTGTGGTGGCCCGCCATGAAGATCTTGGCGCTGGTGGCGATGTCCGGGTCCAGGTGCGCCAGGATTTCGGGGTGGTCGGGGTCGAGGCCGATGTGGAGCCGGTAGTCCACGAGCGAATGGCCCTGCACGAGGGCCGCCTTGGCCAGCACGGCCTCGGGGTCGAGGGTGGGCGGGCGGGTGTTCGGCATGTCCATCACCGTGGTGACGCCGCCGCGGACGGCGGCGCGGCTGCCGTGCTCCCAGTCCTCCTTGTGGGTCAGACCGGGGGTCCGGAAGTGCACGTGGGTGTCGATGAGGCCGGGCAGGACGTAGTGGTCGCCCGCGTCCACGCGGGGGACGGAGGCGGGCGCCGTGTCGGTGTCCGAGACGTCCGTGATCCGGCCGCCGCTGATCAGCAGGTGGCCGGGGCGCACCCCCTGCGGGGTGATCAGGCGGCGTCCGCTGACGACGAGTTCGGTGGCCCCGGCGGCGGGGTTCAGGCGGTCCATGACAGCGCCACCACTTCCCGGCAGAGGTCGTTGGTCGGCCCCATCAGTCCCACCCCGCGGGCGTCCGCGAGCAGCCGGTCCGCGCTGCCCCCGGCGCGGTAGCCGGCCGAGCCGAGCATCCGCGCGACGTCGAGGCAGATCTCCTCGGCGGCGGCGGTGGCGTACAGCTTGCTGTGCAGGGTGGCCAGGCCCGGGTCGGGGGCGGTGCGGGCACCGGCCCGCTCCACGGCCGCGCGTACGGTCTCCAGCCGGGTGGCCAGTGCCACGAGGCGGTGGCGCACGGTGGCCAGCTCCAGCAGCCCGCGCGAGCGGGCGTGGGTCAGCGCGAGGTCGAAGGCGGCCTGGGCGATGCCGGCCGAGACCGCCCCCAGGGTCGCCCCGGACTCCCGGACGCCCGCGATGATCGACGCGGCCCGGCCCTCGGGGCCCAGGCGGTCCCCGTCGGACACGGCGCAGTCGTCGAGGGTGACCAGTCCGGTGGCGGAGCCGCGCATGCCGGCCAGGTCCAGGCCCAGGTCCGGGACGAGACCCGGGTTGTCCGCCCCGACGAGGAAGAAGGTCTGCCCGGCGGCCCCGTACACGACCCGCTCGTCCGTCTCGGACCCGCCGGTGCTCACCAGGACCAGGTAGAGGTCGGCCACGGCGGCGCCCGTGGTGAACGTCTTGGCCCCGCGGAGCACCCAGCCGCCGTCGGAGCGGCGTTCGCCCGTACTGGACAGGTTCTGCTTCGCCGCGCCCGCGCCGAGCTCGCTCCACGACGAAGCGGCCAGCACGCTGCCGTCCGCCAGGCGCGGCAGCAGGACGCGCTTCTGCTCCTCGGTGCCCCACTCGGCGATCCGGGCGCTCACCGCGAAGTGCTGGAACGCGATGATCGCCAGCGACGGATTGGCCGCGGCGATCGCGGCGGTGACCCGGTTGATCTCGCCGGCGTCCCCGCCCGCCCCTCCGTGGGCGTGCGGTACCGCGGTGGCCAGCAGCCCGCTGGCGCGCAGCGCCGCCACGGCCTCGCCGTCCGGCTCACCCGTCGCCGCCGACTTCTCGGCGGACGCGTGGAGCAGCTGGTGCAGCTCGGGTCCGAGCCTCGTTTTCATGCGGCTCCCGACAGCGCCAGGCATTGGGCGACCTCCTCGAATTGCAGGTGACTCAGGGGTTCCAGGACGAACGAGCCCTGGAAGGTGACGTGTTTGCGCGCGACGCTCGACCACAACAGGGCGCCGTCTCCGGTTCCGTCTCTGGTTCCGTCTCCGGTTCCGTCTCTGGTTCCGTCTCCGGTTCCGTCTCCGGTTCCGTCTCTGGTTCCGTCTCCGGTTCCGTCTCGGTGCAGCGCGGTCACGGCGGAGACGGCCGTGCGGCCGCCGGGCGTGGTGATGTCCACCAGGCCGTCCGCCGCGCCCTGTTCGCGCGCGATCCGCCAGGGCACGGTGTGCGGGATGCGGACGGCGGTGCCCAGGCACACGGCTCCGGTCAGCGCGATCGTCGGGTGCCAGCCGGGCACGGTGACCGCGCGGGCGGAGAGGCCGCCGTCCTCCCCCGGAAGAATCGCGGCGATCTTGGGGAAGGCCCCGTCGCGGCGCCATCCCAGCAGGTCGGCGGCGGCGCCCCGGATGCCTTCCAGGCGGCGCAGCAGGTCGTCCCCGGCACCGAACAGGGCGGCGGTGTCCGCGATCCCCAGGGTGCGGGCGTCGACGAAGGCGTACGTGTTGGCGCTGGCCACCATCGACACCTCGTGGCGCTCCCCGCCGGTGTCGAGCAGGGTACGGGGCAGGCCGGTGGGCAGCAGTTCGGTGAAGGGGACCGGCCGGGGCTGGACGAAGGTGACCGTGAAGCGGACCTCGTCGCGTTCGACCCGGTCGACCTCGCACACCACGCTGTCCCCGTTGTTGAGGACGTTCACGCGGATCCGTACGCCCGGCACGAGGCGCTCCAGCATCCCCGAGCGGGCCGCCGCGACGACCGCCGACAGGATCGAGTGGCCGCAGGAGCCGCGCAGGTCGAACTGGTCGGGCGCTCCCGGCAGGGCCTGGACGAACCGGTAGTCCAGGTCGAACATCGGGTGCGCGGACGGTTCGACCAGCGCGATCTTCAGGACGTGCGCGCCGCCCGCGGAGGCGAGGTAGCGGCGGGCCTCGGCCAGGTGCACCAGCAGGGCCGTCTCCTCGCGCGGCAGACGGGCCGCGTCGAGGACGAAGGTGGGGCAGGGGCTGCCCGCGGCGTAGGCGAGGTGGCCGATCACGCGGCCACCGCCACGGACGCGGGCCGGGCGGCGGGGTGCGCTGCCGTGCGGGCCGGGTGGAACTGTTCGCGCCACACCTCGTGCACGAGCAGCGACCACAGGGCCAGGGCCGTGGTGTCGCCGGGCCGTTCGGCCTGCGCGGTGAACAGCGCCCGCACGGCGGCGGTGTCGAGCCGGCCGTCGGCTTCGAGCCGGGCGGGCGTGAGCAGGTCCCGGGCCTGGGTCCACAAGGGCTGCCCGGGGCGCAGCATCGCGGTGATCGGGAGGGTGAACGGCTGCTTCGGGCGGTCGAGCACGCTGTCGGGCAGCAGGCCGGCGGCCGCCGCGTACAGGGTCCGCTTGACCTGGCCGTCGTGCAGCCTCAGCCGGTCGGGCAGCGAGCGGCCGAGGGCGACGACGGAGCTCTGGCAGAACGGCAGGCGCACCTCGATGGAGCCGGCCATGCTGAGGTGGTCGACCCGGCGCAGGTGGTAGGCGGGCAGCCGGTGGCCCAGTTCGAAGCGGGTGATGCGCTCCAGGACGGTGCCGGGGCCGTGCAGCAGGTCGGCCTCCGCGTCGGACGGCAGCGCCGGTACCTCGCGCAGGCGCTCGCGGAAGGCGTCGGTGTACAGGGAGCGGCGCAGGGCGGCCGGCACGGCCGACAGCGCGTCGAGGTAGCCCGGCGCCCAGGCGGCGCCGGCCGCCGCGGCCTCGGCGGCGTGCTGCATCCGCCCGTACCCGCCGAAGACCTCGTCGGCGGCGTCGCCGGTCAGCGCGACGGTGAAGCCGGCCGCACGCACGGCCTTGAACAGGGCGTACGTGCTCAGGGCGATGGGGTCCGCGTTGGGCTGCCCCAGGTGCCAGACGGTCTCCTCCAGCAGCGCCGGGAAGTCCGCCGGGTCGATCTCCACCTGGTGGTACACGGCCCGTGCGCGTTCGGCGGCCTGCCGGGCGAAGTGCCTTTCGTCGAAGGGCCAGGAGCCCTTGTAGGCGATGTTGAAGGAGTGCACCGGGCCGTGCTCGGCGGCCAGCGCGGTCACCAGGCTGGAGTCGAGCCCGCCGGAGGTGATCAGCGCTACGGGCACGTCGGCGACGAGCAGCCGGCCGACCTCCTCGCGCAGGGCGCGCCGGACCCGTACGGCCGTGGCCGCCGCGTCCCCGGGACCGGGCTGCGGCAGTGCGGCGGCCGGGCGCCGCCGGGTGCTCGGCGCTCCGCCCAGGGCGCACACCATGGTCGTCGCCGGCGCCATCACCTCGACGCCCTCGAACATCGTCTGCGCGCCGAAGGGGGTGCGGGTGGCCAGGTACGCGTCCAAGGACTCCTCTCGCATCCGCGGTGCGGCCCCGCCGAAGCCGAGCAGCGCCGGGATCTCGGAGGAGAAGTGCAGCGAGCGGGCCGCCGCGTCCCACCGGTAGTAGAGGGGCTTCATGCCCATCTCGTCGGTGGCCAGCAGCAGCCGGGGCACCTCGCCGCGCAGGTCGACGAGCGCGATGGAGTACATGCCGTCGAGGTGGTCGGTGAAGTCGTCCCCGTACTCCAGGTAGAGGGCGGGTATGACGGCGCCGTCACAGCGGTCCTCGAAGTGGTGGCCGAGGCCTTCGAGGCGGTGGCGCAGTGCTCCGTGGTTGTAGATCTCCCCGTTGAAGACGACCTGGATGCGGCCGCCCAGCCCGTAGGGCTGCGCTCCGCCGTCCAGGTCCACGACGGCGAGCCGGTTGTTGCCCAGCCCCCAGAGCGCCTCCTGGCGGATGCCCGTGGCGTCGGGGCCGCCGTGGCGCTGGAGCGCCGCGACGGTGCGCATCTCGTGCGGCGTCGCCGCCGCGTTGAAGTAGCCGTAGATCCGGCACATGTCTGCCTGTCTTTCCGTGAGGAGACGACGGGTCAGCCGCGTGCCGTGGACAAGTAGCGCTCCCCGCTGTCGGGGAAGACGGTGACCACCGTCGCACCCGCCCAGCGCGGATGCGCGGTGACGCTGCAGCTCGCCCAGGCGGCGGCTCCCGAAGAGGTGCCGACCGGCAGGCCGGTGGCACGTACGATCTCGCGGGCAGTGGCGGCTGCGGCCTCGTCCGGCACGGCGACGACCTCGTCGATGAGGGTGAGGTCTGTGATGTCCGAGACGTAGCCGGCGCCGATTCCGGGGATGCCGTGCGGACCGGCCGCGCCGCCGGACAGTACGGCGGAGCGGGCCGGTTCGACGGCGACGACGTGGACGTCCCGGCGTTCCTTGAGGTAGCGGGCGGTGCCGGTGATGGTGCCGCCGGTGCCGACCCCGCACACGAGCACGTCGACCGCGCCCCCCGTGGCCTCCCAGATCTCGGGTCCGGTGCTCTCGTAGTGGGACCGTGCGTTGGCCGGGTTGCGGTCCTGGTGCGGCACCCACGATCCGGGGGTGGCCCGCTGGAGCGCCTCGGCGTGCGCCCAGGCGGCCATCAGCCCGTCCTGGTGCGGTACGAGGACCACCTCGGCGCCCAGCATGTCCAGGACGCGGCGGCGTTCCTCGTTCGCGTTGTCGGGCATCACGATGACGCAGCGGTGACCGCGCCGGGCGCACAGCGCCGCGAACGAGATGCCGGTGCTGCCGGAGGAGCATTCGATGACGGTGCCTCCGGAGGGGGGCAGCAGCCCCGACTCCTCGGCCTCGCGCAGCATCGCGAGCGCCGCCCGGTCCTTGACGCTGAACAGGGGGTTGAACATCTCCAGCTTGGCCAGCAGACGCACGGACGGGGCCAGACCCGCCAGGTCCACTTCCAGCAGCGGCGTGCCGCCGACCAGCTCGTCCAGCGAGCGGACGGGCAGCCGACCGGCCGCGGCCGGGCCGGCGGACCACGGTTCGGTCTGCGTCGTCACTGCTCCCCCAAGGAGTGTCATGCGCCCGCGGCGGCGAGATGTGCGGCCGCGGCCTGCTGCAGATGGGTGATGTCGCTGGAGACCGTGGCGAAGGTGAACCCCTCGGTCAGCCTCTTGGCCGCGCTCTCCCCGTCGAGGCAGTGGATGCCGCAGGCGATGCCCGCCCGGCGGGCTGTCTCGGTGACGCGCTCCAGGGCCGCCTCCAGTGCGGCGGCGGCCGAGGGGTCGCCGAACCAGCGTGCGCCGAGCGCGGCGGACAGGTCCGCGGGGCCGACGTAGACCGCGTCGAGACCGGGCACGGCGCAGATGGCCTCGAGGTTCTCCAGGGCGGAGGCCGTCTCGATCATCACGATGCAGGCGGTCTCGCCGTCGATGTCGGACGGTACGGAGCCCACCCGCAGCTCGGCGCGGACCGGCCCGGCGAGGCTTCGCGTGCCCGCCGGGTGGTGGCGGCAGGCGCGCACGGCCGTCAGGGTCTGCTCGGCGGTGTCGACCATGGGGACGATGACGCCGCGCGCCCCGGTGTCGAGTGCGACACCGATGGCGATCGGGTCCGCGGACGGAACGCGGATCAGGCCGGCGGAGATCTGCCAGGAGTCGACCGCGAGCATCGCGGCCTGCCAGCCCGGCTGGTGCATGACGCCGTGCTGGCCGTCCACGCCGATGTAGTCGTAGCCGAGGCTCGCGATGCGCTCGGTGCCCACCGGGTTGTCGCAGGCGATCCAGTAGCCGACGAGCCGCTCGCGGCCGCGCAGCCGCCGGGCGAATCCGGCCGGTCCCCGGGTGCTCACTCGCCCTCCTTGATGGCGTAGCTCTGCTTGCCGTCGAGGCCCGTGGCCACCTCGCCGTTGATGGAGACGCGGTGCAGCACGCGCTTGTGGGCGTCGTAGTCGTTGACCGCGTAGTGCTGGGTGCTGCGGTTGTCGAAGATCAGGACGTCGCCCGGGCGCCAGCTCCAGCGGGCGGTGTTCTCCGGCCGTCGCACGTAGCTCTGCAGGACGTCGATGATCGGGCGGGAGTCGCGGACCTCCATGCCCACCAGCCACTGGGCGAAGCCGCCCAGGAACAGGCTCGGCTCGCCGGACTCCGGGTGGACGCGCACGACCGGGTGGGCGGTCTCGAACCGGCGGGCCAGGAACGCCTCGCGGACCTTGTCGCCGCGTTCGGTGCCCAGCCTCGGCTGCTCGGCGTGGTTCGTGTGCACGGCCCACAGGCGGTCGGCGATCTCGCGCAGCTCGGCCGGCAGGTCCTTGTACCCCGCCGCCGCGTTGGCGACCAGGGTGTCCCCGCCGTACGGCGGCAGGACGACGCTGCGCAGCGTCGTCCCGAGGGAGGGGGCGGTGGTGAAGCTGATGTCGGTGTGCCAGTGATCGGCGCGCTGGTCGTCGCCGTCGACGGCGAGCACCTGCGGGGCCCCGTCGACGGTGCGCATCAGCGGGTGCTTCTGGGTGAGCGGACCGAATCGGCCCGCGAATTCCAGCTGCTGGTCGTCGGTGATGTCCTGATTCCGGAAGAAGAGCACCTTGTGCTCCAGGAACGCTTCATTGATCTGCCCGAAAACAGAATCGGAAATACCAGCGGAAAGGTCGACGCCCGTCACCTCCGCGCCGATACGGCCGCCGATCTTTCGTATGTCGAACGTGGACACCAGATTCCTTCCGAGCGCGGCAGAGGTCCTGCGCCCCCCGTGCCGGCGCGCCGTGCCCGCCACTGAGCGCAGGCGCTCACCGGTCACGGAGGGGTGGTCAGCAGGTCGGACGGGACCTGCCGGACAGAACGGGGCCGAGCCAACCACGAGGTCGTTGACGGGGCAACAGACCCACGGGGAGTACGACGACTTCACCAAGTCGCCGAAGTCGCAGCGCGTCGTCGCGAATTCTTGTCCCCCGGCTCCCTTCGTGCTCCCCTCGGTAAGCCTGGAATCACTCTGCCGCCGTCCTGGCAATTCCCTGGAATAGCCCGTGGAGAGAAGAGGAACACCGACATGCCGGTGATCACCGTCAACTGGTGGGAGGGCAACGACCGCGCCGCGCGCAGCGAACTGGTGGCAGGGATCACCGACGTCGTCACGCGCGTGTCCGGCTGTCCGCGGGAATCCGTCACCGTGATCGTCCGGGACGTCGACCCCGGCCACTGGGGCAAGGGCGGCCGCCTGGCCGACGAACACCCGGCGCAGGCCCCCCGGACTCCGCGATGAACTTCCGCGACCTGCACCCCAACATCCGGCTGAGGATCTGCGTCGGATTCGTCCAGCGTCTGCTGTCCGTGATGCTGATGCCGCTCCTGGTCATCCATCTCGCCGCCCTCTACGGGGCCGCGACGGCCGGCGCGCTGACCCTCGCGGTGGCCGCGGCGGGCATCGCCAGCAACTTCATCGGCGGTCATCTCGCCGACGTGTACGGCCGGCGGCCCCTGCTCGTGGCCGGCGAGTTCGGTGCGACGGTCTGCTTCGCGCTGCTCGCGCTCGCCAATTCGCCCTGGTGGTCCTCCGGTGTGGCCACGTTCCTGCTCTTCCTGGCCAACACGTGCGCCGCGCAGCTGGCCACGCCCGCCGCCGACGCGATGATGGTCGACGTCTCGACTCCCGAGAACCGCCCGCTCGTCTACACGATCAACTACTGGTCGATCAACGTCGCCTTCACCGTCGGCGCCCTGATCGGCGGCTTCTTCTACGACGGCCACTTCACCCAGCTGCTGATCGCGGCGGCCGTGGCCTGCGCCCTGACCACCGGCGTGATCTGGCGCTGGATCAGCGAGACCGCGCCCGCCGGCGCCAGGGACGCGGCGACCGGCCCCGGCGCCATGCTGCGCGGCTACCTCGCCGTCGCCCGCGACCGCCTGTTCCTCAAGCAGCTGACCGCGGCCGCCCTGATCGCCGCCGTCGAGATGCAGATCGGGTACTACATCGCGGTCCGGCTCGCCGACGAGTTCCCGCGCCAGACCCTGGCCACCATCGGTTCCTGGGCACCGGCCGTCGACGGCGTCCTGATCCTCGGCATCCTGAGAGCCGTGAACGCCGCGCTCGTGGTCGCACTGGTGCTGGCGGCCAAGGGCCTCCTCGCACGGACCTCCGAGCGCACCCGGCTCTACGCGGGCATCGCCGTGTTCAGCGCCGGCTACATGGTCTGGGCCGTCAGCAACTCCGCCTGGCTCCTGATCGCCGCCGCCGTGCTGCTGACCCTGGGCGAGATCGCCAGCATCCCGGTCCGCCAGACCCTGCTGGCCGACCTGGTGCCCGCGCACTCCCGTACGAAGTACATGGCCGCCTACGCGCTCAACGCCCGGGCCGGACTGCTCGTGGCCGCCCTGTGCGTGAGTGTCGGCGCCTTCGTCCCCGCGATCGGCATGAGCCTTCTCTACGGCACCGCCGGCCTGGCCGCGATCCTGCTGTACCGCTCCCTGCTGCGGGCACGCACCGCCCAGCAGGCGCGGGATGCCCGGGGTGAGGCAGCGGCCTCCTCCCTGGCCGCGTGACACCCCCGAACCGACGAACGGAGCCGAGTCAGATGACGCACACCGCCGTGCCCCGGCGACTCTTGATGGTGATGCCCTACAGCCAGTTCGTCCGCAAGGCGGTGGAGGCCGGCTTCGAGGTCTGGTCGATCTGGGACCCGTCCCTGCGCGAGCAGTCGTACCTGGACGAGGTGGCGCTCCACTCCCGGGAACTGCTGCTCACCGATTTCGGCGACGCACAGGGCCTGCGCGACCTGATCATCGAGACCGCCCGCACCCACGCCGTCGACCACGTCCTGCACCTGGGCTCCGAGGACACCATGGGCGTGGCCGTCGCCGCGGCGGAGGAGCTCGGCCTGTCACCCAACGGCTCCGAGGCCGTGCGCCTGCTCAACGACAAGGCCGCCATGCGCGGGCTGCTCAACGCCGCCGGGCTATCGGTGGTGCGGGCCGAGCGCGCCGCGTCCGTGGCGGCCGCGCGGGCCGCCGTCGGCTCCTTCGCGGGGCCGGTGATCGTGAAGCCGGCCGGCGCCTCGGGCAGCCGCGGCGTCGCCCTGGTCCGGGAGCCGTCCGATGTCGACGAGTGGGCCGAGAGGGTGGCCGCCGCCGGCCTCGGCGGCCCGTACATCGTCGAGGAGTACTTGGAGGGGCCCGAGTTCAGCGTCGAGACCCTCACCGTGGACGGCGTCCACCACGTCGTCGGTGTCACCGCCAAGCAGACCAGCGGTCCGCCGGGCTTCATCGAGACCGGCCACGTCCACCCCGCGCCGCTGCCGGCGGGCGAGGAGATCGCCCTGCGTGCCGTGGTGACCGGGCTGCTGGACCTGGCGGGGCACCGGTTCGGGCCCGCGCACACCGAGGTGATCCTCACCGCCGACGGTCCGCGGATCGTGGAGTCGCAGGCCCGGCTGGGCGGCGACCGCATCCCGCTGCTGGTGGAAGTGGCACGCGGCTACGACATCGAGGCGTCGGTCTTCCGCGCCCTGGCGGGCCTGCCGGTCCCCGTGCCGCAGGCCCACCGCACTGCCGCCATCGGCTTCTTCCGCTTCCCCGCCGGACCGCTGGAGTCCGTCACCGGCCTCGAGCCGGTCCGCGCCCTGCCGTACGTGCACGCCCTGCACTTCCCGTACCAGCCAGGCGACCTGCTGCCCCACACCACCGACTCCTTCACCCGGCACGGGTACGTCGTCGTCGACGGTGCCTCACCGCAGGAGGCGGCCGTCCGGATCGCCTCCGTACGGGAGCAGCTGCGGGTGGTCGTCCGGGAACCCGTCTCCGTCCTTTCGAAGGGAACCGTCCGTTGAGTACCCCCACCGTCCTGCTGATCGGCGGCGTCGACGTCCACCTGGAGCGCTTCAAGGCTCTCGGCGTCCGCGTCGTCCTCGTCCAGCACCCCGACAAGGTCACCGCGTTCCAGACGCGGACCGCCGATGTGACCCTGATCGTCGACTACACCGACTGGGACACCGTCCTGCCCTTCGCCGAGGCGGCGCGCACGGTGTACGGCGTCGACGCCGTGGTCTCGCTCACCGAGCCCGGCCTGAACCCGGCGGCCCGGCTGGCCGACCTCTTCGGCCTGAGCGACGGCCGGCGCTACGAGGTGAGCCGCAGGATGCGCGACAAGTGGCTGATGCGGCGCCACCTCATCGCGCAGGGGCTGCCCGCCCCGCACGTCGCCCGCGTCGAGGGCCGGGCGTCCCTGGAGGCGTTCGGGGAGCTGGCCGGCTACCCGTACATCGTCAAGCCGGTCTCCACGACGGCCGGGTTCGGTCTGATCCGGGCCGAGGGCCCCGAGGACCTGGACCGCGTCTGGGCGCGCGTGAAGGAGCTGGACGGCGGCCGCACCGACCGCGGGTCGACCATGTTCGTGGTGGACGGCTTCCTCATGGAGTCGTACATCGACGGACCCGAGTTCAGCGTCGAGGCGCTCAGCTTCGCGGGCCGGCACGTGGTCGTCGCGGTCACGGAGAAGCTCGTGGACGAGTCCCACTTCGCCGAGCTCGGCCACGCGGTTCCGGCCCGGCTCGCGGACGGCGACCGCGACCGGATCACCGGCGCCGTCGAGGAGTTCCTCACCGGCATGGGGGTCACCGACGGCCCCAGCCACACCGAGATCCGGCTCAGCAGCCGCGGCCCCGTCGTGATCGAGTCCCACAACCGCCTGGGCGGCGACCACATCGTCGAACTGGTCGAGGCCGCGTACGGCATCGACATGGTCGCCTACGGCGCCGCCTGGTCGGTCGGCCTCACCGAGGCACTGGCAACGGCCCCCGACGCCAAGGGCGCGGCGTGCACGCGCTTCGTGCTGCGCGCTCCGGGCACCGTCACCGCGGTGTCCGGCGTCGAGGAGGTCGCGGCCCGGGACGACGTGCTGATCGCCCAGGTCTCCGTGGCTCCGGGCGACACGGTGCGCCCGCTGCGCGACAACTGGGACCGGCTCGGCTGCGTCGTGGTGCGCGCCGGTGACACGGACAGCGCGGTCGAGCTGTGCGAGCGCCTGTCCCGCGAGGAGATCCGCATCGACATCGAGCCGGCGGCCGCCTGAGCGGGGACCGCGGGCCACACGAACGACGGCCCCGGTGCCGCCCCGTCGAGGGGAGGCACCGGGGCCGTCGCATGTCGCGGGCGCCGCGGGTCAGGTGCGCGGGGCCGCCGTGAAGCCGGCGCCCAGGCGGGCCGTGAGGTGGAGCGCGGTGGTCAGCGACGCCCAGGAGGTGAGTTCGACGATCTCGCGGTCGGAGGGGTGGTGCTCGCGCACCGCCGCGATGTCCCCGTCCGTGACGCGGTACGCGGCGAACGCGGTCAGGAGCGCGAGCCGGGCGGCGGCGCGGTGCGGCGGGGTGACCGTGGCGAGGGCCTCGTCCAGCCAGGCGGAGCCGATGCCGACGGGAACGCCGTCCCAGGCGGCGAGGCGCGCCGCCAGGAGGTCCCGTACGGGCTGCGGCACCCAGCGCGCGGCATCGGTGACGGCGGCGGACGACCTGGCGATCGCTCCTGCCACGGCCGGTGCGGGCAGGGCCCATTCCAGGCCGGCCGCCAGCGGGGCGTCGGGCAGCAGGTCCAGGGAGGCGCCGGCGACCGGGGGGCCGGCGACCGGGCGCATGGCGCGGGCCACGGTGCGCAGGATCGTGCCGCGGGCGGCGCCCGGGGTCTGCGGGGGCAGCGGGGAGTCCTCCAGGAAGATCCCGACCATGCGGTTGAGGTAGTGGAAGGTGAGCGCGACGCCCAGGATCTCGGGCGCCGCGTCCGCGGTGAACGGGGCCGGGCCGGGCTCCAGCCCGTCGGCCGCCGCCCGGATCCACCGCGCCACGGCGCCGGTGGCCGCGGCCTCCGCCTCCTGCGGCAGTGCGTTCAGGGTGGCCTGGTGGACCTCGACGCAGTACGGGCAGGAGTTGGCCCGGGACACCTCGGTGGCGACGGCCTCCTTCACGGCCCGGTCCACCCGCCCCTCGACCAGGAGCGTCTCGCGCAGCAGCAGCCAGTTCGCGGCCAGCGGCTGCGGGGCGGCCGAGTGCAGGGCCAGTGGCGGGGCCAGCACGCCGAAGTCGCGCCGGGCCTGCTCGTAGACGCGGGCGACGTCCCCCCGCGCACGGCCCGGGGGGACCGCCTCGACGTGGCGGATGTCGCGCAGCGCGCCGCGCAGCACCGCGCGGACGACGGTTCTCATCGTCACTCCACGATCTCGAGCTGGGCCATCATGCCGGCCACGTTGTGCTCCTGCATGTGGCAGTGGTAGACGTACTTGCCCGGCCACCCCTTGAACGTGGCCTGGACGCGCATCGTCTCGCCGGGCCGGACCAGCACGGTGTCCTTGAACCCGGCCTCACCGGGCAGCGGCGGCTTGCCGTCGCGGTCGAGGACCCTGAACTGCACCAGGTGCAGGTGGAAGGTGTGGTCGATGCCGCCGAACTCGGAGTCCACCGTGTCCGCGTTGTAGAGCTCCCAGACCTCGGTGGTGCCGTTCTTGATGACGGTGTCGACCCGGTCCGGGTCCCAGCTCAGGTCGTTGATGGCGTAGGCCATCTTCGAGGGGGCGACGGCGAGCTTCATCCGGCGGGTGCGGGCCGGGGCGGGCAGCGCGGGAAGCGCGCGCAGCCGGGCCGGCACACGGCTGTTGTCGTGGGCCCGGCGTTCGACGTCGAAACGCATCACGGGACCCGTGGCATCGGTGAGCACCAGCTTGCTGCCGACCTCGTGGCGGGAGAAGTCGACGACGATCTCGATCCGCTCGGCCGGCGCGAGCGTCAGCTTGGTCCGGGTCACCGGCTCGGGCAGCAGACCGCCGTCGGAGGCTATCTGGACCATCTCCACGCCGCCGAGGTCCAGCTCGAAGATCTTGTGGATGGAGGAGTTCAGGAGCCGGAAGCGGTACTTGCGCGCGGCAACCGGGAAGTAGGGCAGCGGACGGCCGTTGACCAGCAGGGTGGAGCGCGCCTCGGGGTGCTCCACGTCGAGGATCAGGCCGCCGGCCTCGTCGAAGTGGGCGTCGCGCATCATGATCGGCACGTCGTACCGGCCGCTGGGCAGACGCAGCCGGTGCTCGTCCTGGCCCTCGATGAGGTAGAAGCCGTGCATGCCCCGGTAGACGTGCTCGGCTTCCATGTGGTGGGTGTGGTCGTGGTACCAGAGGGTCGAGCCGTCCTGCTGGTTGGGGTACTCGAAGGTGCGTGTCTGCCCCGGCCCGAAGAGGTCCATCGGGTAGCCGTCGCTCTCCGGGGGCACGTGCCCGCCGTGGAGGTGGACGTTGACGGGGGCATCGAGCTTGTTGACGTACTTGACCCGCACCTTGCGCCCGGACCGGGCCTTGATGGTGGGTCCGACGAAGGTTCCGCCGTACGTCAGGACCGGGGTCTTCTTGCCCGGGAGGATCTCGGCCTGCGCGGGCTGGAGGGCGAGCTCGTAGACGTCGGTGCCGCCACGGGTGCTCACGGGCCTGGCCACCTCGGGCACGGGCATCCGTACGGAGAACGGCTCGGCGGCCTGGACCGGGGAGGCCTTCGCGACCATCCCGATCCGCATGATGTGCTGCTCCGCCCCTGACCGTCCGGCCTGCGCCGACGCCTCCGCCGTCGCCCTGCCCGTCCGGCCCAGCACGGTGATCGGCCAGGCAAGCGCCGCTCCGGTCGCCGCCACACCGCCGGCTGCCAGCATGACGCCACGTCTGTTGAGCATGTGATCCCCTCATCGCTTCGCGGTGCGCCCGCTCGGCACCCCGGCCCCGCCGGTCCTGGACCGTGCGACGCCGCATCGATCCTGGCACCGGGAGCCCCCGCACTCCGTATTCGATCTTGCTGACTTGGCGGCCGCACCCGTCCGGGCAGTGCAGCAACCGCGGAGATGCGCCCGCGGCGTGCTGGCCGCAGGATCAGCGGCTGAGCCGCTCGACCGCGGTGCGGCCGTGCGAGGGGAGATACGGGTTCATGACAGAGGTACTGACGGGCCTTGCGGACGGACGTGCGGAGAACGCGCTCGCGGAGATGGGAAGGCACTACGACGAACGCACGCCCATCGGTGAGGAGTTCCGGGACGGCCAGTTGCACATGTGGTACTGGTACGACGCCGAGGACGACGCCACGCTGCCCGAGGCCGTGCACCGCGTCACCAAGAAGCTCACGGACACCCTCGGGCTGCGCCCGGGCGAGCGCGTCCTGGACGCGGGCTGCGGGCCCGGCGAGGCGGCGCTCTTCCTGGCCCGGCAGCACGGGGTCGAGGTCACCGGCGTGACGGTGAGCGACTTCGAGCTGGAGCGCGCGAGCGGCCGGGCCGAGGACGCGGGCCTGTCGGCGCTGGTGGACTTCCGCTACGGCGACTACATGGACCTTCCCTTCCCGGACGGCTCCTTCGACGCCGTACTCGCGCTGGAGTCCCTGCAGAACGCCCCGGACCTCGGGCAGGTGCTGCGCGAGCTGTACCGGGTGCTGCGTCCCGGTGGCCGTATCGCGTTCTCCGACTTCAGCCTCGGCGAGCCGGGCGAACCCGAGCGCGTCGAGCAGTTCATGACGACGCTGAAGCTCCCGGTGCTCCCCACCCTGGAGGAGTGGCTGCGCCAGACCCGCGCCGCCGGCTTCGCGGTCGAGGAGTTCACCCAGTGCGGCCCCCGGGTCTTCGGCATGAAGGGCAAGTACCTGAAGGCCGCGATGGGTCAGCGGGAGCAGGTGGCGGAGAAGTTCGGCGAGGAGCAGCTCGCCGAGTTCTCCCGCGTGCACCGGGGGTTCTTCGCGCCCCGCAAGGACCAGATCGGGTACGTCATGGTCTGCGCGCGCAAGCCGCGCTGACGCTCCCCCTACGCTGACGCTCCCCGACGCGGACGTGAGCGCGGCGGAGAGGTCAGCACGACGCCGGCCGCCCGGGGAACCGGGCGGCCGGCGTCGTCGCGTGCACGGTCAGGAGCGGACCGGCTCGGGCACGACCGGATCGGTCACGACCGGGTCGGGCGTGACGCCCTCGGCCTCCTCCGCCGGCTCCTGCGCCGCGGCGGCTTCCGGCTTGGGGTGGGGCGGCATGTGCCGGAACCACTGCCAGGCGAGCCCCGCGAGTGCGACGAACAGTACGGCGGCCAGGGCGCCGACCAGGTTGAGCCCGGAGGTGAACGCCTCGCGGGCCGAGGTGAGCAGCTCGGCGGCCAGCGGCTCGGAGAGCTGCGGGGCCACGGCCACGGCGTTGGCGATGCCGTCCCGGGCGGCTTCCGCCGCTTCGGCCGGGACGCCGGCGGGAACCGTGAGCTCGCTGGTGTAGACGGCGGTGCCGATGCTGCCCAGGATCGCGATGCCGGAGGCGACTCCGAACTCGCCGCTGGTCTCCGAGAGCGCCGACGCCGAACCGGTCTTCTCCGGCGGGGCGGCACCGAGGACCATGCCGTACCCGAGCGACACCGTCGGGCCGAGCCCGGCGTTGATCAGGATCGCTCCGATCACGACCATGAGGGTGCTGTCGGTGCTGGGGGCCAGGGCGAGCACGACGTAGCCCGCCGCCGCCGCGAGCAGGCCGACCGCCATGAGGGCCGCGGGCCGGACCTTCTGGGCCAGACCGGTGCTCACCGAGATGGCGAGGAGCACGCCGAGGGCGCTGGGCGCGAGGCAGAGGCCCGTCTGCCACGGCGAGAGGCCCTCGACCATCTGCAGCTGGAGGTTGACCAGCAGCAGGGCGCCGCCGGTGACGGTTCCGACGAACAGGCCGAGCAGCAGGGCCCCGCGGTAGTCGCGGATCTTGAACAGGCCGAGGTCCAGCAGCGGGTTGTCCAGGCGGCTCTGGCGGCGGACGAACAGCGTGCCGAAGACCGCGCCGGCGACCAGCGCCGCGGCGGGCACCGGGTCCCAGCCGTGGGCGATCTCCTTGACGCCGTAGATGAACGGCAGAATGGTCAGCAGGGACAGCCCGACGCTGACGAGGTCCAGGCGGCCCGCTTCACCGTTGCGGTACTCCGGCAGCAGCAGCGGTCCCGCGATCAGCAGCAGTGCCATCACGGGAACGGCCAGCAGCAGGACCGAGCCCCACCAGAACGCCGACAGCATGAGGCCGCCGATGACGGGGCCGAACACGCCGCCGCCCACGAAGGCGGTCGTCCACACCGCGATGGCCGCGCCGAGCTGCTTCGGGTCCTTGAACATGTTCGTGATCAGGGCGAGCGTCGACGGCGCGAGGGTGGCTCCGGCGATGCCCAGCAGCGCCCTGGCCGCGATCAGCATCTCCGGGCTGGTGGAGTAGGCCGCGATCACCGAGGCGATGCCGAAGAGCGCCCCGCCGATCAGGAGCAGCTTGCGACGGCCGATCCGGTCGCCGAGGGTGCCCATCGTGACGAGGAACCCCGCGAGCATGAATCCGTAGATGTCCAGGATCCACAGCTGCTGGGTACTGCCCGGCTGGAGGTCCTCGGCCAGGTGCGGCAGGGCCAGGTACAGCACGGACATGTCCACGGACAGCAGGAACGCCGGCAGGACGAGGACCATAAGGCCCAGCCATTCCCGGCGTCCCGCCTTGACGGCCGGTTCGTTCTCGGTGCTCGTTTGCATCGAGCGTCCTTCCTTGAGGGTGTTGGAGCACGCATCCGCACGGGACTGCGAGATGGATGTGACGGTGCGTTCGCGGGACGGCGGGCCTCTCACGCCGGGTGGCGTCCGGGCCCTCCGTCACCACGCCCCCCAGTCAGCGCACCGGGCGACCGGCCGTACGGTTGAGCCACCACTGCACGATGCCCAGGTTGATGACCCAGCCGATCCAGCGGATCGTCTCGAGGTAGTAGTTGAAGTCGATCGTCGGCGGCAGCATGCCGGCGGCGAGGACGACGAGCAGACCCCAGATGTTGTTCATGACCATGGCGAAGGCGTAGAGCATGAACCGCCGGTGCTCCGCGTAGCGGCGCTGGCGGATCCTGACGTAGCCCATGACCGTGAAGGCGAGCCACAGCACGGTCGCGACGGTGACGCCGACCTTGCCGACCGGCATCGCGAACGGCACGATCACCAGGCCGAGGACCCCCGCGACCACCGCGCTCACCATGTACAGGCGGCCGCCCCACCGGTGCACGGCGGGGTGCTCGCGGCGCAGCCACGGCCACACCTGGAGTATCGAGGTCAGCAGGGCGACGGTGGCGAAGGCGATGTGCGTGATCAGCACCGGGTAGTACGCGGAGAAGCCCTCGTGCGGCATCAGCGGCGCCGTGTCCTCGTTGAGGTACGGCATCGCGGTGAAGGCGATGTAGGCCGCGGACAGCACGAACAACGGCCCGATCCACGGGCGTCGCCACCAGCTGCGCGCCTGCTCGGGTGTCTGCGCGGGTATCTGTCCGGGTGTCTGCCCGGATGCCGCCGACGGTACCGTCGCGGCGGGCTTCGCCGGACCTGTGCTCACCGGCGCCGGGGGCGTTTGCAGGTTCTGGACCACTGTCGATCCTTTATCTCTGGCGGGCCCGCCGATTCTCGCCGGCACGATCCCGCAAGCAGTCTCAAGAGGTGTTCGGGGGCCGCGCAGACGGCACCGGTGACCCTGGCCAGCGTCACACCCGCGGAACCGGACGGACAACTCCCAGATTGCCGTTCTCGTGCCGGTGGCCTGCGCGGTGGTGCGAGCGCGGTGCTGCGAGCACCGCGCGCGTCAGCGGCGGCGGCCCGTACCGGGCCCCGCCACTGACTGCCGCTCGGTCATCGAACGCCGGCGGGGGCCTTCTCCGCGGCCGGGGCGGCGGCGGTGTTCCCGGACTTCGCCGGGGCGGCCGGCTGCGCGGCGGTCCGGCCGGAGCGCGGCTGCGCACCGAAGCGGCGCATCAGCGGCTGCTCCACGAGCGTGAACATGAGCCAGGACAGCACGAGCGCCACGGCGAACAGCAGCGCGATCGCGCCGATCCCGAACGTCGTGCTGCCGGGCTTGGCGGTGCCGAGCCAGTAGGCGCCGAAGACGAGCACCTGCATGTGGACGAGGTAGAACGCGTACGACAGGTTGCCCAGGTAGACCATCGGGCGGCTGGAGAGCACCGTCGGCCGCTTGCGGTTGAGGTCGGAGACGGCGCCGGAGGCGATCAGCAGGGCCAGCGGGACCGCCATCACGGCCACCATCCGGAAGTTGGAGGGGAACAGCGGGCCGAGGAAGTACGCGGCGACGGTGAGGGCCGCGGCCCCGCCGAAGCTGACCGGAACGCGGCGGCCGCTCAGCACGATCCGGGCCAGCAGCATGCCGAGGACGAACTCCAGCATGCGCACCGGCGGGAAGTGGAAGAGGACCCAGAACTCGTTCGGCGTCAGTTCGAGGAAGGGCATGGCCTGCTGGGCCGGCAGCAGCTTCACGGCGAACGGCACGGCGAGCGTGATCGTCGCCAGCAGACCGGCAGCCCACGCCCACAGCCGCTCCGGACGGATCTTGCGCACCAGGCGCAGCAGCACCGGGAAGGACAGGTAGAACAGCAGCTCGGCGGAGAGCGACCAGGAGACCGAGTTGAAGCCGATCCGGTCCATCAGGTCCGGGGACCAGGCCTGCAGCAGCAGGACGTTGAGGAGCGCCACCCGCTCGTCGAAGACCTGGTCCAGCACGAGCACCGAGAGGGCCGCGGTGACGGCGAACATCAGCAGGTGGTTGGGGAAGACGCGGACCAGGCGGCGCCGCAGGAAGGTGCCGGCCGCGAGCTTCGGGCGGGCCACCCACGTCAGCACGAAGCCGCTGAGCATGAAGAAGAAGCTCATTCCGGCCCAGCCACCCATGGTGACCAGACCGAGGTAGCGCTCGCCCACTCCGGGCGAGGCGAACACCACGTAGCTCGTGGCGTGGAACAGGAAGATCATCACCGCGGTGAAGAACCGGAGGCTCGTCAGCGAGGGAAGCAGAGTCGGCTGGTTGACGGCGATGCCGTCCCCCGTGGTCGATGACGTCAAGGCACACCTTCTCGGGAGGCAGAGCGGGACGACCGGCTGGAACTCGTCGTCGGCGATGCCGAATGTGACATCCCCCCGAAGGCGGCCGCACCTCCCAACGTGCGGTGTTGCGGCTGGAGTTGCGACAGCTGTTGCGACACCTGTCGCGGCGCCCTGCGGCGTGGCCGCGGTACCCGGGAAACGGCAGCAGGACGCGACCACCGCCCCCTGTGCGATGGTCGCGTCCTGCCGGGTGCCGCCGGGTGCCGCCGGTCGTTGTTACGCGTCGGCGGGCGGGATGTTGCTGTTGGAGCGGAAGAGGTTGGCGGGGTCGTAGGCGCGCTTGATCTCGCGCAGGCGGGCCCAGGTGTGCTCCGGGTACGCCTCGTGGATGCGGGCCTTGCTGTCGTCGGCCAGGAAGTTGACGTACACGCCCCCGACGCCCTTCTGCAGCGCGGCGGTGAACTCGTCGACCCAGCGGGTGTGGATCTCGGCTTCGCCCGGGTCCCCGTACATCGCGGCCAGGTTGACCATCACCTTGCGGTCGCGGTGGGCGAAGGCCGTCTCGTCCTGCGCCACGCGCGCCATGGCGCCGCCGAGGACGCGTATCTGGACCGCCGGGACCATGGCCGTCGACGTCGCGATCCGGTCCAGGATCAGGGCGGCGTCTTCGGCGGTGACGTTGTCCACGAACAGGTTGCGGGCGGCGGCGACCGGGTGCATGTCGTCCTCCGGCGGGAAGATCGCCGGGTAGGGCGTCGCCGCGATGAAGTCGGCGATGGGGGTGGCCAGGGCGCGGAACGGCGCGATGGCCTGCTCGGCCTGCTCGCCCTCGCCCGCGTAGACCATCGTGGCCATGACGACCTGCGTGCCGTGGAGCTCCTCGGGCACGAACGGCAGGATGTGCGCCGGCATGATGTTGACGATGCTGGTGAGCTCGTCCGGGGCCTGCTCGGCGAGTTCGACGAAGCCGGTGATGACCTCGGGGGTGCCCGGGAGGACCAGCAGGCCGCCGAGGACGGTGGTCAGCTCGTGCAGCCGGAACTTCATCCGGGTCACGACGCCGAAGTTGCCGCCGCCGCCGCGGATCGCCCAGAACAGGTCGGGCTCGTTCTCGGCGTCGACGCGGTGCAGCTCGCCGTCGGCGGTGACCACCTCGGCGGCCAGCAGGTCGTCGATGGTCATGCCGTGCTTGCGGACCAGGTAGCCGATGCCGCCGCCGGTGGTGATGCCGCCGAGGCCGACGCTGCCGGTGTCCCCGAAGCCGGTCACGAGACCGTGCTCGGCGGCGGCGTTCGTGTACTCGCCGGCGGTCAGGCCCGATTCGGCCCAGGCGGTGCGCGCCTCGACGTCGATCTGCAGGTCGCGCAGGGACGACACGTCGAGCACGATGCCGCCGTCGACGAGGCAGTGCACGCTGTGCCCGCCGCTCTTGACCGCGAAGGGCACGTCGCCGTCGCGGACCAGCCCGATGACCTTGGCCACGTCGTCGGCGTCGGCCGGCTGCACGATCGCGGCCGGCTGCTGGTCCATCCCGCCCAGGTACACGGTGCGCGCCTTGTCGTAGCCGGCGTCACCGGGCACGAGCACCTGCCCCTTGAGCGTGGCGCGCAGCTCGGTGACCACGTCGGTCTTCTCCACCATGAAAGGTCTCCTCATGTCGTGCGGCAGCGATTTCGGCAGGGCGCGGTCGGCCCCGTGGGTATGGGTCGCCGGGGGCGGCGATGAAGGGAAGGGAGCGGCGGGGTCGATCCGGCCGCCCGGGCCGATGCGGAGGAGGCGGTGATGCGCACCCGCCGGTCGACGGGTGTTCTCACGTCGGGCGGGTTCAGGGGTGCAGGCATCGGAAGGCTCTCATCGGGTCGCATGGCTGCGATCATTCTCGTGCGACCGGGCGCCGTCCCGCATCTTCTGGAGTGCTGTCATCCGCTACCGGGACCGGCTACGGGGCCGTCCGCTCGTGCAACAGCAGCAGCAGGTAGGCGGCCATCGTGGAATCGTCCCGGATGGCGCCCTCCCGGATCATCTGCTCGAACTCCGCGCGTGACACCCAGCGGTGGCGCATGTCCTGCTCCTCGTGCTCCCGCCGGGGTGCGTCCGCGCGCAGACCGGTGGCCAGGAAAACGGTGAACGCCTGTCCACTGGCGCCGTGCCAGCCGTATGGTTTGCCCAGCGCGGTCCACGACTCCGCGCTCAGGCCGGTCTCCTCGGCCAGTTCGGCGCGGCCGAGCTCCTCCGCGGTACCGGTGCGTCCCTGCGGGAAACAGCCCTGCGGGAACTCCCAGTTCCTCCCACCGGTCGGGTACCGGTACTGGTCGACCAGGTGGAACCCGCCGCGCTCGGCGGCGATCACCACGGCGTAGTCGGTCCGGTCGACCACCGAGTAGATGCCGCGGGTGCCGTCCGGGCGCTCCACGACGTCCTCGCGCAGCGAGAGCCACCGGTTGCGGTAGACCTCTCGGGACGAGACCGTCCGGATCGTGCCGGGCACCGGCTCTGCGGGCTGGACCATCGCCGTTCCACCGTTCCTCGTTCGCCGACCGTCGCCGCCCACGGTAGGGACACCGACTACGGGCACCCACTCCTGCCTTGCTGACTTTCCGGCGACGGCATACCAGGAGATGCCCGGTACGCGGCACGGTGCGGACCATCAGCGTGGGACCAAATCTCTTCGAATGGAGACGCAAGATGCGCTTTCTCGCCGACCACGAGGCCCCCACGGTGGCCGTCATCGGTTTCGGGTACGTGGGTTCCTGCATCGCGGCGACCCTCGCCGAGCGCGGATTCGACGTCATCGGAGTGGACACCGACCCCCGGCTGGTCGAGGAGCTGAGCAGGCGGGAGTGCCGGTTCAACGAGCGCGGCCTGGCCGGGATGCTCTTCTCCGGCCTGGACTCCGGGCGTCTGCGGGTGACCACCGACACGGCGGCGGTCGCCGATGCCGACGTCGTGCTGATCACCGTCGGCACGCCGGTGCGCGACGACGGCTCGCTGGCCGACGAGCACCTGCGCGCAGCCGCACTGGAGTTGAGCAAGCACCTGCGTCCCGGCCAGTTGGTCGTCCTGAAGTCCACCGTGCCGCCCGGCACCACGCGCAACGTGCTCGGTCCCCTGCTGGAGACGCACGGGCTGGTGGCGGGCGAGGACTTCGGCCTCGCCTTCACCCCCGAGCGGCTCGCGGAGGGCACCGCGCTCGCGGAGCTGCGCACCTTCCCGATCGTGACCAGTGGTCTGACGCCCGACTGCGCGGCGTCGGTCGGCGAGCTGTGGCGCCGCACCCTGGGGGTGGACATCCTTCCGATGGACACCCTGGAGGCCGCCGAGATCGTCAAGCTGGCCGACAACTGGTGGATCGACCTCAACATCGCGATGGCCAACGAGCTGGCCAAGCTGTGCGCGCTGTACGGCGCGGACGTGCTCGACGTGATCTCGGCGGCGAACACCATCCCCAAGGGCACCGGCAACGTCAACATCCTGCTGCCCAGCGTCGGCGTCGGGGGATCGTGCCTGACGAAGGACCCGTGGATGGTGTGGCGTACCGCCGACGAACACGGGGTGCGCGTCCAGACCGCCGCGGCCGGCCGGCAGGTCAACGCCGGGATGCCGGAGTACGCCGCGGAGCTGATCTTCGAGGAGCTGGCCGGACTCGGCAAGGACCCGGCGACGTCCACGGTGGCCGTGCTGGGCCTGGCGTTCAAGAACAACACCGGTGACCTGCGGGCCACGCCGACCCAGGGCGTGGTCGAGAACCTGGCCGCCCGCGGCGCCCGCGTGCGCCTCTACGACCCGCTGGTCGACCAGGAGGCCGCGGCCGCGCTGTTCGGCACGGAACTGGAGACCTCCCTCGACGACACGGTGCGCGGTGCCGACTGCGTCGCGGTGCTCGCCCTGCACGGCGACTTCCTCGACATCGACTTCGCCGCCCTCCCGGTCGCCGAGTCCTGCCTGCTGTTCGACGGCCGCGCCTATTACCCGAAGGAGAAGATCGCCGAGCTGCGCGCGGCTGGTTACGCCTACCGCGGCATCGGCCGCGGCGACACTCCGGTGGCCGCGCGGACGCCCCGGCAGCTCGCCCCCGTCGGGTCCGAGAGCACGCGCTACCTGGAGGCCAGCTGAACGGGCCGCTCGCGAGAACGCCGCCACCGCCCACCCCGGAGCTCGGGGGTGAGGCGGTGGCGGCGTTCCGGGCGGCGCGGGCGCCCTGCCCGCACCGCCCGCGGGATCAGCGCGCGGCGGCCGGCTGGAGCCGCTCGGCCGGGTCCCCGAAGGGGGCCACACCGCTGTCGGGCAGGGCGAGCCACGACGGGTTGCGCCGCGCCCACTCGATCGTCCTGGACAGCCCCTCGCGCAGGTCCGTCGAGGTCTGCCATCCGAGCACTCTTTTGATCTTGCTCGTTTCCGGCACCCGCCGGCGCAGGTCCTGGTACCGGTCGCCGAGCCGGTCCCGCGTTTCGACCGGCACGATGGCCCCGCCCCCGGTCAGCTCCGCCACCAGGTCGCTCAGCTCGGCCACCGTGGTCTCGACCGAACTGCCGACGTTGAAGCACTCGCCGACCGCGGCCTCGTTCGTGCCGACGGTGATCGTCGCGCTGACCGCGTCCTCGATGTAGGTGAAGCAGCGCGTCTGGCCACCTCCGTCGTACACCACGAGCGGCTCGCCGTTCAGGGCGCGGTGGATGCTCCGGCTGACGACGAACGCGGGCCGCTGCCGCGGGCCGTACACGTTGAAGTAGCGCACGATGGCCGTCTTGAGGCCGCGCTCGCGGGCGAACGCGAAGGCGAGGTGCTCGCCCAGCGCCTTGCTGGAGGAGTAGCACCACCGGTCCACGGAGGTGCTGCCGACCACCCGGTCGTCGTCCTCCCGCCACGGGACGGCGGGGTTCTTCCCGTAGACCTCGCTGGTGCTCGCGACGACGACCTTCGCGCCCGCCCGGGAGGCGAGGTCCAGCACGTTGCGGGTGCCGATCAGGTTGATGTCGATGACGTCGAGAGGACGGTCGAGATAGCGGTCGACTCCGACCACGGCCGCCATGTGGTAGACGGTGTCCACACCGTCCGTCACCACTTCGGCCAGCTGCTTCGCGTCCCGGATGTCACCGGTCACGTAACGGACCGACGGATGCGGCGTCTGGCCGGGAGGCGGCGTGCCGCCGTCGAACACGGTGACCTCATTGCCCTGCCGGACCAGCTCGTCGACGAGATGACTGCCCAGGAACCCGCATCCCCCGGTGACCACTACCCGTGCCATGACCGCTACCTCCGTGTACCAGCGAGGACCGCCACTGCGGTCGATCCCGCACGAACCATTCCGGATCCAGCGTGCCAACCGGCGCGCGGGCGACGCATCTCCTGTGATGCTGTGGCCCCTTTCGGCGCCGTACTCCTTTCACCGCCGCGGCCCCCTCCACCGCCCCGGCGCACACCGCAATCCAGAGGATGCGGCGTGTCCGGGGTCCGCAGGACGATGGGCGCAGACATGCGACCCCAGGAGCGTCTCCGGTGCCTGCCCTTCTCCATCAGCTCGACGTGAGTACGCCCGCCGGCCTCGCCACGAGCCTCGCCGCGTCGGCGCGGACGACCACGTCACGCGTGAGCCCGGACATCGAAACCTGGCTCGAGGGCAAGAGAAGGCAGCCCTTCGAGAACGCCGTCATCGCGCTGGACGAGCTGGTCGAGGCGGGGGGATGGCACTTCGCGCCCGACACCGGGAACCTCGAACACCACAGCGGCCGGTTCTTCACGGTCGAAGGACTGCACGTCCGGACGAACCAGGGGCACACCGGGGAGTGGTGGCAGCCCATCCTCGTGCAGCGGGACATCGCCATCCTCGGCATCATCGCCAAGGAGTTCGACGGCGTCCTGCACTTCCTGCTCCAGGCCAAGATGGAACCCGGCAACGCCGGTCTGGTGCAGCTGTCGCCCACCGTTCAGGCGACCTCCAGCAACTACACCCGGGTGCACCGCGGGAAGCGCACGCCCTACGTCGAGTACTTCACCGAGGCGGGCCGCGGCCGGGTCCTCGTCGACGTCCTCCAGGCGGAGCAGGGTGCCTGGTTCCACCTCAAGCGCAACCGCAACATCGTCGTGCACGTCACCGACGAGGTGCCGCTGCACGAGGACTACTGCTGGCTGACCCTCGGGCAGATCCACCAGCTGCTCCAGCGGCGCAGCGTCATCAACATGGACGCCCGGACGGTCCTCGGCTGTCTGTCCGTCCCCGACCCCGCGAGCGGTGCTGACCCCGAGGGCCTGCACACGATGACGGAGGTCGGCAGCTGGCTCACCGGCCGCAAGTGCGCGTACGAGCTGGACGCCCGGCTGGTTCCGCTGAACTCCCTGAAGGGGTGGCGCCGGGACGCCGAGAGCGTCTTCCCGGAGGACGCCGGGACCTTCAGCATCGTCGGTGTCCGCACGCACGCCCGTACCCGTGAGGTGCACAGCTGGAAGCAGCCGCTGCTCGCGCCGCACGGCCTCGGCCTGGCCGGGCTCGTCGTCCGGCGCATCGGCGGCAAGCTGCACGCGCTGGTGCGCGCCGAAGTCCTGCCGGGCAACCGCGACACCGTGGAGCTCGGCCCCACCGTGCGCTTCGACGTGGACCAGTACCCCGGCACCCCGGCCGACCGCCGCCCGGAATTCCTCGACTACGTGCTGTCGGCGGACGAGGGCGTCCTCTACGACGTCGTGCAGTCCGAGGAGGGCGGGCGCTTCTACCACGCCGAGACCCGCTACCTCGTGGTGGAGGCCGGAGAGGACTTCCCGCTCCAGGTACCGCAGGACTTCGCATGGGTCACGGTCGACCAGCTCCTGGCACTGCAGCGGCACAGCCACTACCTCGCGATCGAGGTCCGGACCCTGCTCTTCTGCCTGAACGGCCTGTAGCCCGGAACGAGGCCCCCCGGGGCACGCCGCCGCGGCGGCGACACCACACGCAGCATTTGAGAAACAGCTGATCACGCAGCGGATGAGAGGGATCTGATGGCCATTCACGTATGGGACTACCTCAAGGAGTACGAGGCCGAGCGCGAGGACATCCTCGACGCCGTCGACACCGTGTTCCGGTCGGGCAAGCTCGTCTTCGGCGAGAGCGTGCACCGCTTCGAGGAGGAGTTCGCCGGCTACCACGGCGCGGCGCACTGCGTGGGTGTCGACAACGGCACCAACGCGGTGAAGCTCGGCCTGCAGGCCCTGGGCGTCCGCCCCGGTGACGAGGTCGTCACCGTGTCCAACACGGCGGCGCCGACCGTGCTGGCCATCGACGGCGTGGGCGCCACTCCCGTCTTCGTGGACGTGCGTCCCGACACCTACCTCATGGACACCGACCAGGTGGCCGCCGCCATCACGGAGCGGACGAAGGCCCTGGTCCCGGTGCACCTCTACGGCCAGTGCGTGGACCTCGACCCGCTCCAGGAACTGGCCGACCGCCACGGCCTGAAGATCCTCGAGGACTGCGCCCAGGCACACGGCGCGCGCCGGAACGGCCGGATGGCCGGCACGGTCGGCGACGCGGGCGCCTTCTCCTTCTACCCGACCAAGGTGCTCGGGGCGTACGGCGACGCCGGTGCGGTGATCACCTCCGACGCGCTGGCCGACGAGGACCTGCGCCGGCTGCGCTACTACGGCATGGAGGACCGCTACTACGTGGAGCGCACGCCCGGCCACAACGCGCGGCTGGACACGGTGCACGCCGAGATCCTGCGCCGCAAGCTGCGCCGGCTGGACGACTACATAGCGGCCCGCCGCGCGATCGCCCAGCGGTACGCCGAGGGGCTCGGGGACACCGAGCTGGTCCTGCCGCAGGTGGCACCGGGCAACGACCACGTCTACTACGTGTACGTCGTGCGTCACCCCCGCCGGGACGAGATCCTGAAGGCGCTGAGGGAGTTCGACTTCGAATTCAACGTCAGCTACCAGTGGCCGGTGCACACCATGAACGGGTTCGCGCACCTGGGCTACTCCACCGGCGACTTCCCGGTCACGGAGTCCGCGGCCGACGAGATCTTCTCGCTGCCGATGTACCCGTCGCTTCCGGAAGACCTCCAGGACAAGGTCATCACCGTTCTGCGCGACATCCTCGCCCGGGGATGACGGCGCACGGGACCGCTCCGCGCGCGTGCGCCGGCGCCGTCCAAGCACGCAATCCAGAAGACGCAGGGGCTAAAGCCTGACGCCATACTGGGTGGCGACCGTCGGCCCGCTCACAACGGGCTCCCGACGGCATCGAATTCCGGTCGGCCGCATCGCGCCGACGCGGCGACCGTCCGCGGCCCCGCCCCGTTCCCGGGCGTGTGCGCAGGGACCCTCAGGCCGGCCGCCGCCGCTGGGGCGCCTGACGCGGCACAGCGGTCTCATCATTTAGGCGGAAGGTTTCCCATGCGCGTTCTCTTCGTCACCAACCCGTTCAGGGCGCACCTGTATGTCCAGGTGCCGCTGGCGTGGGCGCTGCGTACGGCGGGTCACGAGGTGGTGATCGCCGGACCGCCGGACATGGCCGATGCCATCGCGAGCACCGGACTGCCCGGCATAGCGATCGGTGAACCGCTCGAACTCGAGAAGAAGATGGCACAGGCCCAGCCCATCGCCGAGCCGGAGGGACTGTGCGACCCGCGGGGGCAGCGCACGGGCCGGTCGGTGCAGAGCGACTTCGGCTGGGGCGACCCGTACACCGAGCTGGAGGACCTCACCACCGGCGTGCGCGAGGTGTTCTTCCCGGACTCCACCTTCGACGACCTGGTGGGCTTCGCCCGCCAGTGGCGCCCCGACCTGGTGATCACGGACCCGACCGCGTTCCCCGGTGCGGTGGCGGCCCGGGCCGTCGGTGCCGCGCACGCGCGGATGATGCTCAGCGTGGACCGGGTGGGTCAGCTGCGGGCCGCCTGCCGGCCCCGGCTCGACGCGGGCACCGACCCGATGCGGGACTGGCTCGAGCCCATCCTGAACCGGTACGGCTGCGAGTTCGACGAGTCGTCGGTGCTCGGGCAGTGGAGCATCTCCCCGGTGCCCTCGTGGATCTGGCAGCCGGAAGGCGTGCACTACCTCCCCATGCGCGCCGTGCCGTTCAACGGTCCCGCGTCCACGCCGCGCTGGGTGTACGAGCAGCCCGACCGCAGGCGGGTCTGCATCACGCAGGGGATCTCGCACCGGGACGCCACCATCGACGGCGTGTCCTCCTCCACCCGCGATCTCCTCGACGCGGTGGCCGACCTCGACGTCGAGGTCATCGCGACCCTCAACGCCAGGCAGCTCGAATCGGTGTCGGCGATCCCGGACAACGTCCGCACGGTCGATTTCGTCCCCTTCACCTCGCTGCTGCCCACCTGCTCGGCCATCGTCCACGAAGGCGGCGTCGGCAGTTTCGCGACCGCGCTCGAGAACGGCGTGCCGCAGGTCATCGTGCCCAACGACTTCAAGGTCGAGAAGTGGTGGGCCCCGGTCGCCATCGCGACCGGGCTGGAGAGCCGCGGCGCCGGTGTCTACGCCGGAAACTCCAGCACCTTCACCGCCGACGCGCTGCGCGACAGCCTGAAGCTGGTCCTGGACGACCCGTCGTACGCCGCGAACGCCGCCCAGCTGCGTGCCGAAGTGCGAGCAATGCCGAGCCCCAACGACGTCGTGCGGGGACTGGAGAACCTGACCGCCGAATACCGCACGTCGCGTCCTCGCTGAAAACTTAGTGGAAGGCATCATGAACATCACCGAGTGCACCGAGTGCCGGATCTGCGGCAACCGCACCCTGCTGCCCGTGCTCGATCTGGGAACCCAGGCGCTGACCGGCATCTTCCCCGCCCGTGACGAGCCGGTGCCGACGGCTCCGCTGGAGCTCGTCAAGTGCTCCCCGGACGGCTGCGGACTGGTGCAGCTCCGGCACACCGCCGACCTCTCGCTCATGTACGGCAACCACTACGGGTACCGCTCGGGCATCCGGCCCTTCATGATCAACCACCTGACCGGCAAGGTGTCGCGGCTCACGGGCATGGTCGACCTCGGCGCCGGCGACCTGGTGCTCGACATCGGCAGCAACGACTCCACCCTGCTGCAGGCGTACCCGTCCGACGGTCCCACCCTGGTGGGCATCGACCCCACGGGCGAGAAGTGGCGCGAGTACTACCCCGACCACATCGCGCTGATCCCGGACTTCTTCTCGAAGGCGGCCTTCACCGAGCTGTACGGCGACCGCAAGGCCAAGATCGTCACCTCGATCGCGATGTTCTACGACCTGCCGGACCCGACGGGCTTCATGGCGGACGTGCGCGACATCCTCACGGACGACGGCGTGTGGATGCTCGAGATGAGCGACCTGGCCTCCATGATCAAGGCGCTGGCCTACGACGCCGTGTGCCAGGAGCACCTCGAGTACTACTCGCTGCGCCAGATCGAGTGGATGGCCGAGCGCGTCGGCCTCACCCTGACGACGGCCGAGATCACCGACGTCAACGGCGGCAGCCTCTGCGTGACCCTGGTCAAGAACCCGGCCCTCCACACGGTGGACACCGCGTCGATCGAGGCGGTCCGCCGGCGCGAGGCCGAACTCGAACTGGACTCCATGGCCACGTACGAGGAGTTCGCGCGCCGCGTCGCCGGACACCGCGACGACCTGCGCGCGTTCATCGCCGCGTCGAAGGCGTCCGGCAAGCGCATCCTGGGGTACGGGGCTTCGACCAAGGGCAACGTGGTCCTCCAGTACTGCGGGATCACCGCAGAGGACCTGACGCTCATCGGTGAGGTCAGCCCGGAGAAGCACGGCAACTTCACGCCCGGAACCGGCATCCCCATCGTCTCCGAGGAGGACGCCAAGGCCCTGCGCCCCGACCAGCTGCTGGTCCTGCCGTGGGCGCACCGCAACGGGTTCGTCGAGCGGGAGCAGGAGTTCCTGGCGGAGGGCGGAGAGCTGGTCTTCCCGCTGCCGTCCATCTCCGTGGTCCGCGCGGAGGGGCTGAGCGACCAGTGACCGCGTGCCGGATCTGCGAGGGCGCGGTCGAGGAGTTCCTGGACCTGGGACCCCAGCCCCTGCCCGACGCGTTCTTGCGCCCCGGTGACACCGACGGGGAGTTCTTCCACCGGCTCGCCGTCGGCCGCTGCACGAGCTGCACCGTGGTCCAGCTGACCGGGGAAATACCGCGCGAGCGGGTGTTCCACCACGACTACCCCTACCGCTCGGCCGGGTCGGCGGCGATGCGGGAGCACTTCACCCGCACCGCGCTGGGCTTCGTCGAGACCGAGCTCGCCAGGGCCGCGGACCCGTTCTTCGTCGAGATCGGCTGCAACGACGGGACCCTGCTGCGGACCATCGCCGAGTCCGGTGTCCGTCACCTGGGGTTCGAGCCCTCCGGAGGGGTGGCGGACGTCGCCCGGGAGAAGGGCGCGCGCGTGCGCACCGACTTCTTCGAGGAGTCGACCGCCGCCGCCCTGCGCGAGGCCGAAGGGCCGGCCGACGTCATCTACTCGTCGGACACCATCAGCCAGATCCCGTACACGGGCTCGCTCCTGCGCGGTGTCGCCGCCCTCCTGGGGCCCGACGGCGTCTTCGTCTTCGACGACCCGTACCTGCGGGACATGATCGAGAAGACCTCCTTCGACCAGATCTGCAACGAGCGCTTCTACCTGTTCTCCGTCCGCTCCGTGGGGGCGATGGCCGAGCGGTTCGGGTTCGAGCTGGTGGACGCCCAGCGCCTCCCCACGTACGGCGGGGGCCTGCGCTACACGATCGCGCGTGCCGGTGCCCGGACGCCGTCCGCCTCGGTGGCCCGGCTGCTGGCCGAGGAGAACGCCCTGGGCCTGGCGGAGTCCGAGGTGCTGAAGGGCTTCGCGTCCTCGGTGCTCCGCATCCGCGACGACCTCACCGGCCTGCTGAGGTCCCTGCGGGAGAGCGGCAAGACGGTCGCCGGCTACGGCGCGACGGCCAAGAGCGCGACCGTCACCAACTTCTGCGGCATCGGACCCGAGCTGGTCCCCTACGTGTGCGACACGACGCCGGGCAAGCAGCACCTGCTGAGCCCCGGGATGCACATCCCGGTCACGCCTCCGGAGACCTTCAGCGCCTCCTACCCGGACTACGCACTGCTCTTCGCCTGGAACCACGCCGAGGAGATCATGGCGAAGGAGCAGGGGTTCCGCGAGGCCGGCGGCAAGTGGATCGTGTACGTGCCCGAGGTGCGGGTGCTCTGACCGGGCGGATCCCGGGCGCGCCCGCGCCCACGACCGCAACCCGGGAGATGCGCGGCCCGCGGCCGCCCGATGACCATGGCCGCGGCGAGCCGAACCAGGTCCGCCGCACCGGACGATGAAGGGGAGACGTACGTGCCTGATCTGGACAGCTGGGATCTACTGGTCCGGCGGGACGACCTCACGGCGACCGGGATCCGGCATGCTCCGAAGGTCCCGTTGCGGGAGGGCGAGGTGCGCCTGGCGGCCGAGAAGTTCGCGTTGACCGCCATCACCGCCACCTATGCCCGCCTCGGCGAGTCCGAGCTGCCCTTCTTCGACGCCTTCGCCGGCCCGGAGGGCCACGGCCGCGTCCCGACCTGGGGCTACGCGCGGGTGGAGGAGTCGCGCCGGCCCGACATCGCCGTCGGCACCCGCTACTTCGGCTTCCTGCCGCTCTCCACCCACGTCACCCTCACCGCGGAGCCGACGGTCCGGGGATTCGCGGACACCGCTCCCGAACGGGAGTACCTGCACCCCTGGTACCGCGAGTACCTCCTCGCCGGCGAGCCGGACGAGCAGGACGAGCAGGACGAGCTGGACGACCACCGCCTCCTCCTGCGCCCGCTCTACCCGGCCTCGTTCAACCTCGCCGAGTTCCTGGGCCGCGAGACCACCCCGCGCACCGTGCTGATCACGAGCGCCTCCAGCAAGACCGCACTGGGCCTGGCCGCCCTGCTGGCCCCCCGGCAGGACGTCACCACCCTCGGCGTGACCGCCTCCCGCAATCTCGGCTTCGTCCGCGGGCTCGGCCACTACGACACCGTCATCACCTACGACGAGCTGGCTACCGCCGAGGTCGACGGACCCGTGGTGCTCGTCGACTTCACCGGCCAGGCCGAGCGTCTGTCGGCCGTGTACGACCGCTTCGGTGCCGTGCTCGACGACGCCCTCCTCGTCGGCTACACCCACCCCGGCGCCGAGATCGAGCCGCCCCCGGGGCTGACCGACCCCGAGCCCTGGATCTTCTTCACCCCCTCCGAGGAGCAGCGGCTCATCGAGAAGGAGGGCGAGGAGGCCTACCGGGCCAGGTACCAGGAGGCCGAGGACCGCTTCGTCGGGAACGCGCCGTCCTGGCTCACGGTCGACCGGCCGGCAGGTCCCGACGCGCTCGCGGCCGCGTACCGCCGCCGAGGGGTCAGGCCGGCTTCCCGGCGGAGCAGCCCGGGGCGATGTCGCCGCGGAACAGTCCGGACGGGTCGACGCGCGCGCGGACCAGGTCGAGGGAGCGGACGGACTCGGGGTCGAGGTGGCCCTGGGGCTGCTCCAGGCTCGCCACGAACGTGGGCGCGGTGCGGCCGGTGTCCCAGGGGCCGAGCGTGCGGCGCACCAGGGCGCAGTGTTCGAGGATCTCCTGCTCGGTGGCGCCACCGCCGGGCACGCCCGCGCCGGAGTAGGCGTAGCGGGCGTCCAGGTGCCCGAGGGCGCCGGCGTTCGGGTTCTGCTCCCCCAGGGCGCCGCCCAGCTGGCGCAGTTCGGCGACGGTCAGGGCCGAGCCGGGCCGGTCGACGGTCACCCGCAGGAACGCCTCGATGCCCTCGTCGCCCAGTTCGTCCAGGAGCATGTGGTCGCCGAGGACGGGAACCGGGTCGGGCGGGTCCATGTGGGTCTCCGGCACTGCCGTCGGCCCGGCCTCCTGCCAGGTGTCCATCAGCGGCTCGGCCGCCGCGCGCAGCTGAACCAGAAGTTCGTCCGCCTGCCGCCGGGCGGCGTCCAGGTCCTCCTCCCGCGGTGCCAGGAACACCCCGTCGAGGCAGAGCACGGGCCCGGCCGTCAGGACGGCCGGGATCTCCGGGAGCCGGGGCAGGTTCATCACGCGGATCGACGTCGTGGCTTCCCGCGGCGCGTCGGCGGCCCACCGGCGCCACAGCGGCAGCAGCCGGGCGGCGTGCTCGGCGGACCAGAACGAGGCGCCGGTGACCACACCGGCGGCGGGGAACAGCTCCACCTCGACGGCGGTGACGACGCCGAGACCGCCGCCTCCTCCGCGCAGCGCCCAGAAGAGCTCCGGGTCCGTGGCCGCGTCCACGCGCCGCAGCTCGCCGTCGGCGGTGACCAGTTCGACGGCCCGCAGGGTGTTGGCCGAGAGGCCCGAGTACCGCGCGTACATGCTCAGGCCGCCGTTGAGCAGATAGCCGACGACGCCCACGGTGGGCGAGGATCCGTGTGCGGCGGCGAGCCCGTGGGGGGCGGCCGCCTCCACGACGGCGCCCCACCGGGTGCCGGCGGGCACCCGTGCCACCCGGCGCTCCGCGTCGATCTCGACGCCCCCGTCCAGTTCCGTACGGATCAGGAGCGCGTCGTCCATGGGCCGGGCGGTGGCGGCGGCGTGCCCGGTCGCGAGCACCCGTACGCCCAGGCCCTGTGCGGCGGCCCGGGCGATGGCGGCGCGTACGTCCTCGACGGAGCGCGCCACCACGGCGGCCGCGGGGGCCACGGGCGCGAACAGGTTGAACACCTGGGTGGCGGCCTCGTAGGACGCGTCCTGGTTCGGTGCGGTGTCCGCGGGGCGTTCGTGGACCGTGGTCATGGGTGGTGTTCCTCCAACGCGCTGATCGGTGCGGGCGCCCGGGCGTCCGGACCCTTCACGGAGGCCCGGGCGTCCGACCAGCGTCGTACGGGGGTGTCCGCGCGGGCATCTCCTGGCGTGCGGGACCGGCACCGCGGGGCGGGTCCGGAAAACGCGCGGGCCCGGACGCCGCCGACGGGTCGTCGGGCGGGGTCCGGGCCTGTCGCCGGCGGGCCGTTACGCGGCGCGTTCGGCGGTGATGAAGATGGTGGAGCCGCTGCCGGACTCCTCACGCACCGTCAGACCGGCGTCGGCGAGCCACTTCTTCACCTCGTCCAGTTCGAACAGGAGCATGCCCGCGGGCCGGCTCGGGAAGAAGTGGGAGCCCTGGAAGTGGCGGTCGATCGGGTCGTCGGCCCAGCGGAAGGTCATGAGGGTGAAGGTGCCGCCGGGCTTGAGGACACGGCCGATCTCGGCGATGGCGATGTCCGCCTGCTCGGGGAAGGCCTGCAGGGCGTTCCAGCAGTTGACCGCACCGAGGGTGGCGTCGCCGAAGGGGAGGGTGAGGGCGCTGGCTATGACGCCGGGGACCTCGGGCAGGGCGCGGCGCAGAGCGGTGAGCATCGGCAGGCCCAGGTCCTGGGCGATCAGCCGATCGGTGCCGACGGTCCGCTCCAGGACGGCCGTCCACCGGCCGGCCCCCGCGCAGAGGTCGAGCACCGGGCCGTCGACCGGGCTGGTGCGGGAGGCCAGGTACGCGTCCTCGTCGGCCGGGGTCAGGGCGTCGTCCCAGTTCACACCGGCGACGCGGAGGAACGCCGGACGCAGGACGGACTCGTAGTAGACGCCCATGCTCGGCATGGCGGCGAGCTTCTGCAGCAGGTCGGCGGTGTCGTCCTCGTCGGTCGCCTGGGAGCCGGTCGCTCCGCCGGACAGGTCGAGCAGGCCCTGGGAGAGCGGGAAGGCGGTGGCGCATTCGGTGCAGCGGACGCCGCCGTCGAAGCCGAGGCGTCCGGCGCAGGAGGGGCAGCGCAGCGCGTCGGCGTGCCGGGCGAAGGCCGCGCCGTCGAGGCCGGGAACCTCCGCGGCCTGCGACTCGGCCGAGGGCATCGGGTAGGCCGTCTCCAGCGCCTCGCCGTTGCGCACGGCGAAGTACGCCTTCATGCCGGAGTACGCGAGCACCGTGCGGGTGTCGTTGTCCCAGTTGGTGGTGGCCTGTTCGACGGAGAGGTCGCGGATCCACTCGGCGTCGAAGCCGCGCTCGTCCTCGTTGAGCTGCCAGGCGGCCGGGGAGGGCCAGCACCGGCCGAGGTCGGGGTTGTCCAGGTCCAGGCGGCGCAGCGTCCGCTCCAGGCGGGTGAGGTCGTTCTCCCCCAGCGCCAGTTCCTCGACTGCGGCCGCGGCCAGGACGCGCTCGCGGTCGTCCGGGAAGTGCGACAGGAGGTAGATCAGCGCGAAGGTCAGGGGCGTGTCCTGGCCGCTGGAGCCCAGGAGCTCCAGGTAGCGGTCCAGGCCCGCGCGGACGCCGGTGAGCAGCGGGCCGTCCGTGACGGGGTACTCGGACTCGGCGAGCAGGCCGAGCAGGACGGCGATGTAACCCTTGCGCTGGTCGTCCACCGAGTCCAGCAGGGCCAGGAGGGCGGGCAGCGCGTCCGTCGCGGCGTCCGCCGGTCCGTCCCCGCCCCACACCGCTGCGGCCAGGCGGACGAATTCCGCCTCCAGCCGGTCGGCCGGCGCCTTCACGAAGACGTCCAGGAGGTCGGTGACGGCCGGGGAAGTCGTCGGGTGGGTCATGTGCGCGTCCTTTCAGAAGGGAGGGGCACCGGATGCCGGTGCGGCTCCGTGGCGCCCGTGAGCTGCCCGGAGGCCGCAAGCGAGGTCTCCGCGGCGTTCCCGGGTGCCGCCCGGCTCACGAACCGGGCGGGACGCGAACGGGACGTGCCGGCCTGTCAGCGAAGAGACGTGATCAGCTTCGTGGTGGCCGCTCGGCGGCTGCATCTCTCGGATTGCGGTGTTGCCGGACGCGCCCGTCCGGACATACGACGGGAGCGGGACGGGACCTTTCCAGGCCCGTCCCGCTCCCCGTCGTACCCGCTGCCCTCGTCGGGCGCCGCACGCGCCCGCCCCACCCCGCCCCGCGACGCGTCCGTCGTCGGGCAGGCCGTGGCCCCGGGTCCCCCGTCGTTTCCCCCTGCACGGTCCCCGGCGAACGGCGCGTCCCTGACGCGGCGGCGTTCCCCCATGGCGCGGGGACGGTAAGGCTGTGGGCCCGATCAGGCCTCGGGGATCTCGAACAGCGGACGGACCTCGACGCCACCGTCGTTGACCGGAACGACCTTGGCGATCTCCAGCGCGTGGTCGATGTCCTTGGCCTCCAGGACGAAGGTGCCGCCGAGCGACTCCTTGCTGTCGCCGAACGGGCCGTCGGTGACGACGCCGCCGCGCAGGGCCTTGGCCGTACCGGCCGGCTGGAGGGCGAGACCGTTGAGGATCTTGCCGCCGAGCTCCTCGACCTTGCCCGGGAAGGCCTCGTGGGCCGCGAGCAGCTCCGCGGGGGCGTTCTCCCAGCCGCCGGGGATCTCAGCCTCGTAAATGAATACCGCGTACTGAGCCATGGTGGCTCTCCTTCCATCGTCCTGTCAGGCTTCGTCCGCGCACTGCCACGGCCGGCCGGGTCATGGCCGTCGTGAAGTCCACCCGGCCACTCTTCCTCGCGGGGACCCGGAGCCGCATCTTCCAGATTGCTGCACTTCGGAAGTGGACGCCGGTGGACGAGCTGACGGGCCGCCCTCGCCGGAAGGGCGGACCACTTCGCAATCCGGGAGATGCGCCGGGCCGAGCGCAGCCACGACCCTGACCGCATGACTGACTTCGAGAACAAGACCTACCTCATCACCGGTGGCGGCAGCGGCATCGGTTTCGCCACCGCCCGCCGCCTGCTCGACGAGGGCGCGAACGTCGTGATCGTCGGCCGCAGCGCCGACCGCCTCGAGACGGCGGCCAAGGAGCTGGACGGCGGCGACCGGGTGCTGGCCGTGACCGCCGACGTGGCGCGTCCCACCGACCTCGACGCGGTCATCGAGCAGGTCCGCGTGCGCTTCGGCAGCCTGGACGGCGTCTTCGCGAACGCCGGGATCGGCCTCAACTCCCGTACCGCGGACGTCACGGAGGCCGACTTCGACCAGGTGGTCGGCACCAACTTCAAGGGTTCGTTCTTCACCGTCCAGAAGGCTCTGCCGCTGCTGGCGGAGGGCTCCTCGATCGTGCTGAACGCCTCCTGGCTCGTGCACCGCGGCATGGGCGCGGGCTCGGTCTACGCGGCGAGCAAGGCCGCCGTCCTCAACCTTCCGCGCACCCTCGCCCCGGACCTGGCCGAGCACGGCATCCGTGTCAACGCCGTCACCCCGGGCCACATCCGCACCGAGATGTTCGACGCCGTCGCCCCGGTCGAGCAGATCCGCGAGTTCTTCCGCGGCCAGGTCGCCCTCGGCAAGCTGGGCGCCCCGCAGGACATCGCCGAGGCGGTGCTCTTCCTGCTGTCGCCCCGTTCCGCGTACATCACCGGCCAGGAGTTCGTCATCGACGGCGGCCTGACCAGCTCCGTCCCCGCCTGACCGGCCGTCACCACCTCCTCCGTCCCTGTCATCAAGCACCTGTTGGGAGACCTGCCATGAAGATCGGCCTGGCCGTCGCGGACTTCGCCTGGGAAGGCGGAGCGCCCCGCATGGCAGAGACCCTCGCGTCGATATCGCGCTCCGCCGACGACGCGGGATTCGACGTCATCGGCGTCGCCGACCACGTCTGGCAGGGACCCCACATGGGCGGCCCCGAGCAGCCCATGCTGGAGTGCTTCACGACGCTCGCGACCATCGCCGCCCAGACCCGCTCCATCCGCGTCATGCCGCTGGTGGCCGGGGTCCACTTCCGCTCCCCCGGTCTGCTGGCCAAGTCGGTGACCACCCTCAACGTCCTCTCCGGCGGGCGTGCCGACCTCGGCATCGGCGCCGGCTGGTACGAGGACGAGGCGCGCGGCCTCGGCATCGACTTCCCGCCCCTGGCGGAGCGCTTCGAGCGGCTCGAGGAGACGGTGCGCATCTGTCTGAGCATGTGGGACGGAGAGCGCGGCGACGAGAAGCCCTTCACCGGCGAGCACTACCGCCTCGACCGGCCGCTGAACGTGCCCCAGAACCTCACCCGCCCGAAGATCATGATCGGTGGCGGCGGCGAGAAGAAGACCCTGCGCCTCGTCGCCCGCCACGCGGACGCCTGCAACCTGTACCCGGGCCCCGACCTGCCCGGGAAGCTCGACGTGCTGCGCCGGCACTGCGAGACGGAGGGCCGGGACTACGACGCCATCGAGAAGACCTGCATCATGCCGTTCTCGGTGTCCGACGCGGCGTCGGCGGACGAGCTGGCCGGGGTCCTGCGCGGCCTCGGCGGCCTCGGTGTGCAGCGGGTGATCGGCATTCTCGAGGGCTCGGACCAGCCGCGCCAGGTCGACCTGATCGGCGAGCGGGTGCTGGCCTCGGTCTCCGACGCCTGACGGCCCCGCACGCGAACGCCGGTGCCCGGCCCCCCTGATGCGGGGGCCGGGCACCGGCGTGTTCCGGAGCTCGGGTCAGGGCAGCCGGACGGACAGGGCGTGACGGAAGACGTCCCGCGGGTCGTACTGGGCCTTGATGCGCTGGAGGCGCGGGTAGTTGTCCTTGTAGTACAGCGCGTGCCAGGGCACGCCCGAGGTGTTCCACTCGGGGTCGGCCAGGTCCTTGTCCGCGTAGTTGACGTACGAGCCGTCGTTGGCCTCGTTCGGGACGGGGACCCCGCCGGTCTCGGCGTAGACGTCGCGGTACATCTCCCGCAGCAGCCTGATGTTGGTGTCGTCCGCGTCCTCGCCGGGCCACACCGACATGAACGCCGCCTTCAGCACCGAGTCGCGCTGCGCGGCGGCCGTGGCGTCGGGGGCGACGGTGTTCACGCGGCCGCCGTAGCCGATGAGGATGAGCTGGGCGGGGTTGTCCTCGGTCTGGGTCAGGTGGTGGTACAGGGCCGCCACCTGACGGTCCGAGTAGCCCTTGCGCAGGTATGCGGCCTTGATCTTGATCCGGCGGGTGAAGGGGTCGCCGGGGTCGCCCCAGCCCGGGTACGCGGAGGCGTACAGCCAGGGCCTGAGCTGCTGGTTCCGGAACAGCGGAGCGGCGTCCACGCCGGCCGTGACCTCGTCGAAGAAGGCGTCCATCAGCTTCTCGGCGTCCGGCACCGCGTCGTCGACGTGCGCGCCGACCGTCAGGCCGAAACCGGAGCGGTGCGTGCCGTGGAAGAAGCCCGCCAGGGGCGCGAACGGCGAGTCGGCGCCGCTGTTGCGCTCGAACCAGGAGCCGAAGTTGCGCTGGAGGGTGGTGAAGGCCTCCTCGGTCATCGTCTCCCAGGACCAGACGACCATGCCGCTGCGCCACTGGCCGGGGGCCTTGGGCAGCAGTTCGGCCGGGTCCTGCGAGTCCGCGCCCGGGGCCCGCATCCAGTAGCGCGTCACCACGCCGAAGGTGCCGCCGCCGCCGCCGGTGTGCGCCCACCACAGGTCGCGGTGCGGGTCGTCGGACTCGCGGGTGGCCACCACCGCGCGGGCGGTTCCGTCCTCGCCGACGACCACGACCTCCACCGCGTACAGGTAGTCGACCACCGCGCCGAGACTGCGCGAGAGCGGCCCGTAGCCGCCGCCGACGATGTGGCCTCCGACGCCGACTTCGGGGCATTCACCGGCCGGTATGGTCACGCCCCAGCCCTTGAACAGCACCCGGTAGACGTGGCCCAGGGTGGCGCCCGCCTCGATGGCGAAGGCCCGCCGGTCGGCGTCGTAGCGGACGTCCGTCATCTCGGACATGTCGAGGAGGACCTCGACGCCGGCGGCGGTGAGGTCCTCGAAGCCGTGTCCGCCGCTGCGTACGGAGATCCGCTTGCCCGCGGCCACCGCCTCGGTCACCGCGTCCACCACGTGCTCGGTCGTGGTCACCACGCGGACGTAGTCGGGCCGGCCCGGGTACCTGTGGTTGGTACCGAGGACCATGCTCGGATAGCGCGGGTCGTCGGCGGTGATGGTGGCGGGTCCCAAGCCCGCGGTGTCCGTCTCGGTCACGTCATTCCTCCATGGAGGGGCGGGCTGCCCCTCGGGGCGGGCCGTGCCCTGGTCGGTGCTGAGCCGCCATCAGCCTGTACGAGCACGGGCCGGGCTGTCTTCTCCCGCCGTGCTCTTCGCGGGTGGGGGCTCCGCCCGGGCGGTGCCCCCGGCCGCGTCAGATGCGGACGGTCAGGCAGTCCGGTGTCAGCGGGCCGGTGCCCTGCGCGTAGGCGTTGTAGTCGTCCAGCAGCTTCTGGGCCCGCCTCTGGGCGCGTGCGAACCGCTCGCGCGGGTCCGCTCCGTCCAGGACGTCCGCCATGGCCTCCATCATCACGATCTGGATGGCGTGGAAGCCGCCCAGGACCGCCCCGTGCGCCTCCGGCGGCCCGCTGCGCAGTTCGAGCTGTTCGCCGGTCACGCGGTGGTGGGGGTGCAGGTCGAACCAGCCCTCCTCCTCCAGCAGGGCGATCACGCCGTACGTCGCCGGGGCCGAGCCGCTCGCCTTGTGCCATGCGGCCGCGGCCCGCGGGCTGTTCAAGTACTGCATGAAGGCGAGCGCGCCGTCCCGGACCGCCTCGTCGAGGCCGTCGGTGAGCCAGAGGGAGTCGCCGCCGATCCAGTTTCCCGCGCAGGGCATGTCGCCGTTGCGGGGGAGCACGCCCACCTCCAGGTCGAAGCCGGCCTCCGCGGCGGCCCGCACCATGTAGTTGGCGTCGAAGGAGGAGCTGAAGCGCAGCGCCACCTCCTGGTTCACCAGGGCCTTGAAGGTGCCCGCCCAGTCCTCCGGTACGCCGGTGTGCAGGTAGTGGCCGCTGCGGTGCAGGCTCCGCCACCAGTCCACGTAGGCCGCGAGGGCCGCGGAGTCCAGGTCGAGCTCCGTGGCCCGGCCGTAGCGTCCGTTGCCCGCGTCGGCGAGGAGGGCGCCCTGCTGGGCGAGGGCGTGCTGCATGAACTTGCCGTCGACCGGCCAGGCGATGCCGTGGCCGGGTCCGTCCTCCAGCCGGGCCACGGCCTCGCACGCGGCCGTGGTCTCCTGCCAGGTCCGGGGAAGGGACTCGATGCCGGCCTGCCGCAGGACGGTGGTGTTGGCGTACAGCAGCATCGTCGAGAGGGTCAGCGGCACGGTCGCGAAGTCGCCGTCGACGTTGTAGTACTCGCGCACGCCCGGCAGGAAGTCGTCGAGGACCACCTGCTCGCCCAGGATCTCGGTGCGGCCGGCGACCGCCTTCTCGACGGAGACGAACAGCGGCGACCCGTCCTGGGCGCGGGCGTCCCGGGCCAGCTGCGAGGCGCCCGCGTAGTAGGTGGCGATGGCCGGGGCGGCGCCCCGGGCCGCTGCCTCGGCGACGGCCTCGGGGAGCTTCTCGTAGGAGTAGCCGCGCATGTCGATCCGGTACCCGGGGTGGGCCTTCTCGAACTCCCGGGCGCGTTCCCGGATCGGCTCCAGGAAGTCGGGGAACGGGAACTCGGAGAGCCAGGCCTCGATGACGACGACTTCGTCCGGGGCGCCGGGGTTCATGGGTCCTCCATTGGGGGGGCGGGCTGTGGTGCGGTCGGCGCTGCTTCTCGCAGGGCCGGGACGGCTCAGGCGTGTCTTTCGGATCTTGCCGGTCAGGCCCGCGTCGTCCGGTGCCGTGCCTCGCCACGCTGCCGGGGCTCCCGCGTACTGGACGTACCCGGGTGCCCCGGCAGCGCGGCGAGGTGCGGTGCCGGGCGGCGCGGGCCAGGCAAGATCCGAAAGAGACGGCCTAGGCGGCGAAGACCGGCAGCAGGACGGGCTCGTGGACGGGGGGCTCCCCGCCTTCGGGCGCGGGCGCCGGGACGACGACGACCGGGGCGCCGTTGAAGACGGCGTTGCCGGAGAGGGCGTCGATCGTCGAGTCGTCGGTCAGGGCGTTGGCGTTGAAGCCCGGGTGGGCGGCGGCGGTGCGCTGGGCGGAGCCGGCGTGTCCCCAGCCGTGGGGCAGGCTGACGACGCCCGGCATGATCGCCTCGTTGGGCTCGATCGGGACCACGAGCTCGCCGGTCGCCGAGGTGACGCGGGCGTGGGTGTCGAGGCCGAGCCGGGCCACGTCGTCGGGGTGGACGTGGAGGGTGCAGCGGTTGCTGCCGCCGACCAGCGACGGGACGTTGTGCAGCCAGCTGTTGTTGGAGCGCAGCTGGCGGCGCCCGATGAGCAGCATCGGCGCGGTGGGCGCGGCCAGCCGGACGCCGAGGCGTTCGATCTCGGGGCGGAGCTCGACGGGGGCGAGGCGTACCGCGCCGGATTCGGTGTCGATGACCTCGGACAGGCGGGGCTCCAGCGGGCCGAGGTCGATGCCGTTGGGGTTGCGGCGCAGCTCCGGCAGGGAGAGCCCGTAGGGGCCGAGCCGCAGCATCGCGTCGAGCATCAGCTCGGGTCCGCTGTCGCCGTCGAGGAGCGCGCGGGCCTCGGCCGGCTCCATGCCGTGGAAGGGCGAGCCGGGTATCTGCGCGCCGATGCCGAGCAGCTGGCCGATGACGGCCTCGTCGAGCTGGGCGGGGTCCGCCTGTGCGCCGGCGCCGGCGGCGATGAGGCTGAGGCGGGCCATGATCTCGGCCTCGGAGAGCTGTCCGGGTTCCAGGGGCAGCACGGGCGGCGAGAAGCGGGTGTAGTTGCGGACCGTGACGGTCAGGAGCAGCAGGTCGTAGTGCGGCATCTGCATCATGCGCGGGGGCGGCAGGATGACATCGGCGTACTTGGTGGTCTCGTTCAGGTAGGGGTCGACGCAGACCATGAACTCCAGGTCGCCGAGGGCGTTCGCGAGCCGGGGGCCGTTCGGCGCGGACAGGGCGAGGTTCCCCGCGATGGAGATCAGGGCCCGTACCTGGCCCTCCCCCGGGGTCTCGATCTCGTCGGCGAGCGTGGCGACGGGCAGCTCGCCCATGGCCTCGGGGTAGTTCTTCACGCGGCTGTGCCAGCGGCCCGAGGTGAAGGGGCGGGGGCCCCAGGGCATTTCGAGGGTGGCGGGCTTGGGGAACATGACCCCGCCGGGCCGGTCGAGGTTGCCGGTGAGGGTGTTGACGACGTCGACGAGCCACTGGGTGAGGGTGCCGAAGTCCGCGGTGCTGGTGCCCATGCGGGTGTAGACGGCGGCGGCGGGCGCGGCGGCCAGTTCGCGGGCGAGGCGGACGATCTCCCCGGCGGGCACCCCGCACACGGGTGCGACGGCCTGGGGGGTGAACGGCCGGGCGTGTTCCCGCAGTTCCTCCAGGCCCTCGGCCTCGACGCGCAGGGTGACGAGGTCCTCGGCGAGCAGGGTGTGCACGATCGCGAAGAGCAGGAGGGAGTCGGTGCCGGGGCGCACGAACAGGTGCTCGTCGGCGAGGTCCGCGGTGCGGGTGCGGCGCGGGTCGACCACGACGATCTTGCCGCCGCGGGCGCGCAGGGCCTTGAGGCGGCCGGGGAAGTCGGGGGCGGCGCAGAGCGAGCCGTGGGACTCGGCCGGGTTGGCGCCGAGGATGAGCAGGTACTCGGTGCGGTCCAGGTCCGGTACCGAGATGGCCGTGCCGCTGCCGAACATGAGGCCGACGGCCACGTGCTTGGGCAGCTGGTCGATGGTCCCGGCGCTGTACAGGTTGGTGGTGCCCAGCGACTGCGAGAGCGGTCCGCGGTAGAAGATCCCGCCCATGGTGTGGAAGGTCGGGTTGCCGAAGTAGGCGGCGACGGACTGGCGGCCGTGCCGGTCGATGACGCCCATGAGGCCCCGCTCGACGGCTTCGAAGGCCTCGTCCCAGCTCGCCTCGCGCCACTGGTCGCCGGTGCGGATCATCGGTACGCGCAGCCGGTCGGGGTCCTCGTCGATGCGGCCCAGGCTCGCGCCCTTGGGGCAGATGTAGCCCTTGGACAGCGGGTCGTCCGCGTCGCCGCGGACGCCGAGCACCTTCCCGGCGTCGTCGAGTTCGATCTTGAGGCCGCAGACGGCGTCACAGATGGGGCAAGTGCGGTGCGCGGTTCTCAACGAAACTCCAGGAGCGTCGGTTGGCAGGATCCGTACGGCCGGCGGACCGGACCAGGCGGTCCGACGATCGCATCCGCCGCCGCGGGCCGGCATCTTCCCGTGTGCTGTTCGCCGAACCCCGTCGCCGCGGGCCGGCGGGACCGGCCCGGTGCCGCAAACCAGGAGATGCGCCCGCCCCGGGGCGGTGCGACTCTGCCACCGTCGGCCGTTGGGCCGCGGCCGCAGCGCGCCGGCGGCGCGGGTGGTGTGGCCCCGCGCAGCGGCATCATCCGAAGCAAAGGAATCCGCGCAGCAATGACAGTCACCGCGAGTGCTCCCGAACGGACCATCGTCCTGCCTCCCGAGCCCGGACTGACCGCGGACGAGGTCGTGGCCAGGGCCGAGGCGCTGGCCCGGGACCTGATCGGCCGCCAGGCCGAGACGGAGCAGCGCGGCTTCTACGCCGAGGACACCCACGAGGCGTTCCGGCGGGCCGGCTTCTACCGGATCCTGGTGCCACGGCGTTACGGCGGCTACGAGTTCGGCGTCGACACGTTCATGCGCGTGGTGGTCGCCCTGACCCGCGGGTGTCCGTCGACGGGATGGATGTTCTGCCTGGGCGCGGCGCACTCCCACGCGGTGGCGACGCTGTTCGACGAGCGGGCCCAGGCGGAGGTCTTCGCCGGCGGCGACTTCATCGCCCCGGCGACGGTCGCGCCGAGCGGCACCGCCGAGCTCGGCGAGGACGGGCAGTGGGTGCTGAACGGCACCTGGAAGTACTGCTCGGGTTCGCCGTACGCCACGCACTTCATCGGCCACACCCTGGTGGACGACGGTGCCGGGGAGCCGCGCCCGATGCTGTTCGTGGCCCCTCGCAGCGAGTTCACCCGGCTCGACGACTGGAGCGGGACGCTGGGCCTGCGCGGCAGCGGCTCGCACAGCATCCGGATCGAGAACGGCCGTGTCCCCGCCCACCTGACGCTGGACACCCACATGAGCCAGGTGGACGTCAGCGGCGGCACTCCGGGCCGGGTCCTGCACGGCAACCCGACGTACGGCGGCGGACCGCTGAGCTTCATGATCCTCGAGGACGCGGCGCTCGCCGTGGGCATGGCCAAGAACGCCCTCGACGCGTACGAGGAGCTGATGCTCGAACGCCACACCATGTTCCCGCCCATCGTGCCGCGCACCGAGGACCCGGACTTCCAGTACTGGTACGGCCAGGCCGCGGGGCTCGTCCACTCCGCCGAGGCGGGTCTGCTCGGCGCGGTCCGGCAGTGGGACGAGGCCGCCGCCCGGGGGGCCGAGCACGTCACTCCGGAGCTCGAACTGCGCATCGCGACCATCTGCCGGGAGGCGGTGCGGATGAGCTGGCGCGCCGTCGAGGGGTACCTGTTCCCCACCGCCGGCTCCAGCGCGGTGCGCCAGGGCCAGCGCATGGAGCGGGTCTGGCGCGACATGTCCATGCAGCAGAGCCATGCGGGCATCGCCCTGTTCCTCTTCACCGCGGCCGCGCGCGAGCTCTCGCGCACGCACTTCGCCGTCGGCCCCGGTGCGCACTGACCCCGTCTTCAGGGATGCCGCACGACCGCCCCGTGGGGGCAGCACACCAGGAGATGCGCGTCGGCTCGGCCGGGCGCGACGATCGGCAACACCGAATCCGTTTCATGTGATTCCCATCCCAACCCCTGATTCCCATCCCATAACGGGAAATTCGAGGAGGTCCCCGTGTCGGGTGACAAGACCGGTACTCGCGCGGTGGTACTCGGCGGAAGCATCGCCGGCCTGTTCGCGGCCAGAGTGCTCGCAGATGCCTACGACGAAGTACTCATCGTTGACCGCGACGTGCTGGTCGGGGTGGAGGGCCCGCGCAAGAACTGCCCCCAGAGCCGGCACATCAACGGGCTCCTGGCCCGCGGCCAGCTGGTCATGGAGGAGCTCTACCCGGGCATCACCGAGGAGCTCTTCGCCGACGGCGTGCCGACCGGCGACCTCGCCGGCCACGTGCGCTGGTACTTCAACGGCAAGCCGCTCAAGCAGCAGGTGGCCGGACTGACCTGTGTCGCCGCGAGCCGCCCCATGCTGGAGAAGCACATCCGCGAGCGCACCGCCGCCCTGTCGAACGTGGCCTTCTTCGAGGAGCACGACATCCTCGGCCTGGTCACCACCGCGGACCACAGCAAGGTCACCGGCGTCCGCGTCCAGAGCCTGGCGGCCGGCGGCACGGAGGAGACCGTCGACGCCGATCTCGTCGTCGACGCCACGGGCCGCGGCTCGCGCACCCCGGTGTGGCTGGAGGAGCTCGGCTACCCGCGCGTCGTCGAGGAGCGCAAGAAGATCGGCCTGGGTTACGTCACCCAGCACTACAAGCTGCTCGAAGACCCGTACCACGGCGACCTGTCCATCAACCCGGTGGCCTCCCCCGAGCTGCCCCGCGGTGCCATCTTCACCAAGACCGACGGCGGCCGCGTGGAACTCACCACGTACGGTCTGCTCGGCGACCACCCGCCCACCGACCAGGACGGCCTCTACGCCTGGGTGAAGTCCCTCGCGGTGCCGGACATCTACGACGCCCTGCAGCACGCCGAACCGCTCGACGAGCCGATCGCGTTCCGCTTCCCGACCACGCTGCGCCGCCGCTACGAGGACATGCCCCGCTTCCCGCAGGGCCTGCTGGTCACCGGTGACGCGGTCACGACCTTCAACCCGGTCTACGCCCAGGGCATGACGGCCGCCGCGCTCGGCGCCCTGACCATCCGCGACCACCTGCACAGCGGCGCGGCCCCGATCCCGGCCGACTACTTCCGCGATCTGGCCCGCGACGTCATCGACCCGCCGTGGGAGATGACCAACACCGTCGACCTCACGTTCCCCGGGGTCAAGGGCGAGCGCACCCCGCAGGTCAAGGCCGCGCAGACCTTCCTCAAGCTGGTCCAGACGGCCGCGACCCGCGACGGCAAGGTCACCGCCGCCTACATGCGCGGCGCGGGCCTCGTCGACAAGCCCGACGCGATGATGCGCCCCGCGTTCATCGCCCGGGTGCTGTGGAACGTCGCGCGCTCGGCGGTCGAAAACCTCACGGGCTCGTCGACCGGCGCCGCCCGCACCTCTCAGGCGGCTCCCGCCGCCCAGCCCGCGGCCCCCTCCCGGTCGGCCGACGAGCTCGTCAGCCACTGACCCGAGCGGTCACATCAGAACGAAGGGAGTGGGCATGACCGAGACGGCTCATGTCGTCAGGGCGTACGCCGTCACCGGCGGCCTCGACACACAGGCACTGCGCAGTGCCTGGCGGGACGCCACCGCCGGGCAGGACATCCCGGGCGGCGCCGCGCGGCCGGGCGGTGACGCCCACTGGTTCACCGACCTGGGCACGGTGGCGGACGACGGTCCGTGGGAGGCGGCGGAGCGCCTGTGGGGCGACCCGCTCGCGCTCTCCTTCCCCGCGAGCCGCGGCCCCGCCGCCAGGCTGACCGTGGGCCGGTTCGCCGACGGTGCCCACCTGATCCTGATCGCGGTCAACCGGGCGTTCGCGGCCGGCCGTTCACTGGCCGGTCTGGTGGACGGCCTCTCGGCCGCCTACGCGTCCGAGACCGCCGGCCGGACCGGAGACTTCGGCAGCGCCGAGTTCGACTGGGGAACCGAGTTCTCCGCGTCGCTCGGCGAGGTGAGCGCCAAGGAGGGGGTCACTCCCTACGACGTCCTCCTGACCGCGTACCACTGGCTGCTCGGCCGGCACGGCGGCGAGGACCTGACAGTCGCCGTCACCGGCGGCGGGCGGATCCGCGCCGACTTCTCGGGACAGCCCACCTTCCGCGAACTCCTGCTGCGCACGGCCGCGCTGCGCCGGTCGGCCGCCGCCGACCAGCGCCTCCCGCTGGAGCGGACCGCGGGTTCCGCCGCGGCCGCCGCCGAGGAGGTTCCGTACGACGCGGTGTTCGCGTCGGCCGACCCGTTCGGTCCGGTGCTCCGGCTCGCCGGAGCCCGCGTGCGCAGGCTCCGCTCGGACGAGGGCTGGTTCCGCGGCGACTCGCCCGAAGCCGACGTCACCCTGACGGTGCACCAGACCACTCCCTCCGTCACGGGACACCTGAACCACCTCACCACTCCGTACGACCCGGACGCCGCGGCCGGCTTCCTCGGCCAGCTGCGCACGGTCCTGGAGGCGGCCCTGGCCGATCCCGGGACTCCGGCGCGCGAACTGCCCCTGGAGACGCCCGAGGAGATCCTCCGCGCGGTCACCGACGCCGACGCGGTGGCGGCCGGGGTGTGGAGCGGTCCTTCGGTCCACGAGCGCTTCCGTGCGGTGGCGCAGAGCGCACCGGACGCGATCGCGCTGTCCGAGGCCACCGGCGACGTCACCTACGGTGAACTCCTCGCCGAGGCCTCGCGCATCACGGACACCCTGCGCGGCATCGGCGTCGACGAGGGCTCGGCGGTGGCGCTGATGCTCCCCGCCGGATCCCGCCAGGCCGCCGCCCTGCTCGGCGCGTTCGGCGCGGGCGCCCACGCCGTCGTCCTGGGCACCGGCGACTCCGGGGACCGCGGCAAGGGCGTCCTGGACGCCCTGCGGCCGCACTGTCTGATCCTGGCCGGCGATCCCGGCGACCGCGGCCTCGTCGACTGGTACCTCGGCGTTCTCGACGGTCACGTCCTGAACCTGGACGCCCCGAGTGACGTCCCCACCTACCCGGCAACCCCCGACCGGGCGGTCCCCGGTGCGGGCGGCAGCACGCTGCCGTCGGCACCGGGGAGACCGGACGGAGAGGGCTCGGCCCACCTGTGGGCCTACGTGGCCTACACGTCCGGTACCACCGGAACCCCCAAGGGCATCCCGCAGACCCACCGCACCTTCGCCCAGTTCATCGACTGGTTCACCGGCGAGTTCGGCATCGGGCCGGGCTCGCGCGTGGCCCAGTGGTCCGCTCCCGGGTACGACGCCGGCCTGGTGGAGGTCTTCGCCGCCCTGGCCGTCGGGGCCACCCTGTACCCCGTGCCCGAGCGGATCCGCGCGCACCCCGAGAAGCTCGCGGGCTGGCTCGACGCGCAGCACATCACGCACTTCCAGACGGTCCCCAGCTTCGCCCGGGAACTGCTCGCCGCCATCGGCTCGGCCCCGGGGCGCCTCGGCTCCCTCGGGCATCTGCTCCTGGCGGGCGAGGCTCTCCCCGGAGAGCTGGCTGGCGCGCTGCGGGCCGCGCTGCCCGCCACCCGGCTGGTCAATCTCTACGGCTCCACCGAAACGATCCTGGCCACCTGGACCGAGGTCTCCGCGCCGGTGCGCGGCACCGTGCAGATCGGCCGGTCCATCCCCGGCCGCCACGTGCTGGTCCTGGACTCCGCCGACCGTCCCTGCCCCGCCGGTGTCACGGGTGACATCGTCGTGCTGGGCCCCCAGGTGACGCCCGGGTACATCGGCGAGCGCCCCGGCTGTGAGGCGTTCCGCCCCCTGGCCGACGGCGCCCTCGACGCGATCGCCACCAGCGGCATCCACCGGACCGGGGACAGGGGACGCCGGCGCTGGGACGGCTCGCTGGAGTTCTCCGGCCGGGGCGACTCGCGCGTCAAGATCTCCGGCACCCGGCTGGAGCTCATCGGCATCGAGGCGGCACTGTCCGCCCACGAATCGGTGTCCTCCTGCGCCGTGATCGCGTGCACCGGACCCGACGGCCTCGTGACGCGGCTGGAGGCGTACGTGGTGCCCCACCGCACCCCCGACGGCGAGCCGGTGGGCACCTCCGCGGAATGGCGGGCCGCCCTGGTGCGGTGGTTCGGCAAGACGCTGCCCGCGCTGTCGTTCGTGACGCTGGACAGCCTGCCCCGCAACAACGGCGGCAAGGTCGACCGGCGGGCCCTGGCCGGGAGCGCCGCGGCCGCGCGCTGAGCACGGTGCCGGCCCCCGTGCCGGCACCGGGCACGGCCATCAGGCCTCCTTCCACTCAACTTGCGTATTTCCATATCACTTGGGGTGAATGTCGTGACATTGCTTGAGACGGACTTCTCGGTCGAATCCGACGCATCAGGCATCAGCTTCGACGGCGAGACGCTGGACATCGCCGCCGTCCGCCGGGTGGCGGAAGACCTGGCGCCGGTCACCGTGCGACCAGAGACCCTGGCCAAGGCCGCCAAGAGCCGCGTCCAGTTCGAGAAGATCGTCGAGGAGGGTGCCCCGATCTACGGCGTCACCACCGGCTACGGCGAGATGATCTACATGCAGGTCGACAAGTCGAAGGAGGTCGAGCTCCAGACCAACCTGGTCCGCAGCCACAGCTCCGGCGTCGGCCCGCTCTTCGCCGAGGACGAGGCCCGCGCGATCATGGCGGCCCGCCTGAACGCCCTCTCCAAGGGCTACTCGGCCGTGCGTCCCGAGCTGCTGGAGCGCCTGGCCCTCTACCTCAACGAGAACATCACCCCGGCCATCCCGGAGATCGGCTCCCTCGGCGCCAGCGGTGACCTCGCCCCGCTCTCGCACATCGCGGGCACCCTCATCGGCGAGGGCTACGTCCTCCAGGACGGCAAGCGCCGGCCGACCGCCGAGGTCCTGGCCGAGAAGGGCATCGAGCCGCTCCAGCTCCGCTTCAAGGAGGGCCTCGCGCTGATCAACGGCACCTCCGCCATGACGGGTCTGGGCTCCCTCGTCGTGTCCCGCGCCCTGGACCAGGTGCGTCAGGCCGAGATCGGCACCGCTCTGGTCCTGGAGGCGCTGCAGGGCTCCACCAGCCCGTTCCAGGCCGAGGGCCACGACATCGCCCGCCCGCACCAGGGCCAGATCGACACCGCCGCCAACATGCGCGCCCTCCTCGCCGGCAGCGGCCTGATGGTCGAGCACGCGGAGCTGCGCCGCCAGGCGCAGGAGCAGCGTTCGGGCGACGGCGTCTCGCGCACCGAGGTCTACCTGCAGAAGGCGTACACGCTGCGGGCCATCCCGCAGGTCGTCGGCGCCGTCCGCGACACCCTGTACCACGCGGTGAGCACGCTCACGACCGAGCTGAACTCCTCGAACGACAACCCGCTCTTCTTCGACGGCAAGGAGGTCTTCCACGGCGCGAACTTCCACGGCCAGCCGATCGCCTTCGCCATGGACTTCGTCATGCTGGCCCTCACCCAGCTGGGCGTGTTCTCGGAGCGCCGCACCAACCGCCTGCTCAACCGCCACCTCAGCGACGGTCTGCCGGAGTTCCTCGTCGCCAACGACCCGGGCCTCAACAGCGGCTTCGCCGGCGCCCAGTACCCCGCCACCGCCCTGGTCGCGGAGAACCGGACCATCGGCCCCGCGAGCACCCAGAGCGTCCCGTCCAACGGTGACAACCAGGACGTCGTCAGCATGGGCCTGATCGCCACCCGCAACGCCCGCCGGGTCCTGTCGAACAACACCCGCATCCTCGCGGTCGAGTTCCTCGCCGCCGCCCAGGCCGTCGACCTGTCCGGCCGCTACGCGAAGCTCAGCCCGACCGGCAAGGCCACGTACGACCAGATCCGCTCGCTGGTCCCCACGCTGACCGAGGACCGCTACATGTCCGACGACATCGAGCTGATCGCCGCCGCCCTCTCGCGCGGCGAGTTCCTGGCCGCCGCGGACTCCACCGGGACCGAACTGCGCTGAGCCCGGCGCCGCATCGATCGCGCCTCCGCTCCGATCACGCCTCCGCCCCGGCGGGCCGTCCCCCCGACGGCCCGCCGGGGCCCGCCGCATACCTCCACAAGACTTGGGACGACCCGATGAGCATTCCCCTCTCCTTCAACCAAGAGTTCCTGTGCATGTTCGACCAGGGCGACGAGAGCGGCCCCTTCGGCCCGCTCTACAACATCGTCGGCGGCTGGCGGCTGGCCGGGAAGATCGATCCCGATGCCCTGCAGGGCGCTCTCGACGACGTGGTGGAGCGCCACGAGGCGCTGCGGACGACGATCGTGCGCACCCCCGGCGGCCAGCGCCAGGAGATCGTTCCGGCCTCGGCCGTCTCCCTGACCGTGCGCGAGATCCCCGAGGAGGACGTGGCGGCCCGCGACCGCCGCGCCGAGGAGCTGCTCATCGAGCTGGAGGGCGGCCACTACGGCGTCGGAGAGCTGCCGCTGCTGCGCGCGGTCCTGGGCCGGTTCGACGAGGAGGACGCGGTCCTCGTCCTGATCGCACACCACACGGCGGCCGACGAGGTCTCCATCCAGCTGATCATCCGGGACCTCGGCGCGTTCTACGCCGAGCGCCGCGGCTACGGCGCCGTGGCCCTCCCCGAGGCCACCCAGTTCCAGGACTTCGCCCGGTGGGAGCGCGAGCGCTTCGCTCCCGAGGCCGACGTGAAGGCGCGCGGCTACTGGCGCGAGCAGCTGGCCGGGGCGAAGATCACCGGTGTCCCGACCGACCACCTGAAGTCCGCCGGCGTGGAGAAGACCACCTCCGTCCACCGCTTCCAGGTGGACGCCGAGCTGACCTCGGCGGCGCTCGCCGTCGCCAAGGAGACCCGCAGCTCGGCCTTCATGGTCCTGCTCGCCGCCTACAAGGTCTTCCTCAACGAGCGCCTCGGCGCCACCGACGTCGTCGTCCCCACCATGGCCTCGGGCCGCGGTCCCGCCAAGTTCCAGAACACGGTCGGCGCGTTCTTCAACTTCGTCCCGCTGCGGACCGGCATCGCCGGCGCGGCCACGTTCCGCGAGGTCGTGCAGCGGACCCGCGCCACCTGCCTGAAGGCGTACGGGAACGCGCTGCCGTTCGGCCAGGTCGTCGCCGAGGCTCCGGAGCTCGCGGCCTCCTTCGGCGCGGACGACCTCGGCGTCATCGCCTTCCAGGTCTTCCAGTTCCCGGCGCTGGAGGGCGAGGAGGCCGGCGACCTGCGGATCTCGGAGATCCGGCGCCGTCTGCTGTCGCAGCCGGTGAGCACGGACATCCCGGACGGCGTGATGTTCCAGCTCGACATCGACCCGGTCTCCGGCCAGATGCTCGGCCACGTCGGCTACAACACGAACCTCTACCACGAGAGCACCATGGCGGACTTCGCGGCCGGCTTCCGCGAGGTGCTCAAGCGCACCATCGTCACCCCCGACGCCCCGCTCGCCCTGTCCTGACCGGGTCCTGATCCCGTCCCGGACGCGACGGTGCCCGCGGCCCCCGGAAGGGGACCGCGGGCACCGTCGCGTCCGGCCTCAGACGGCGTCGTTCAGGGAGCTGCGGGCCGAGGCCCGCAGGTCGTCGAAGTTGGAGAGGTCCGGCACGGTCCAGCCGTCCAGGTCGTACTCGGACAGGCAGGCTTCCGCGAAGGCCTTGTAGCCGTCGACCTGTCCCGAGGTCATCTGGGAGAACAGCAGCTCGACGCGGGTGTTCTCGTGGTTGCCGGCGTAGTTGCGCTCGTAGAGCTCGTGGCGGCCGCCGAACTCGGTGCCCACCGCGTCCCACAGGAGCTTCATCACCTTGACGCGGTCGACCGCCTGCACGCCGTCGGAACCGCGCAGGTACTTGTCGAGGTACGGGCGCACGTCCGGGTTCTTGAAGTCCTCCGCACTGGAGTTGACGTAGACCAGACCGCTCGCGACGTCCTGCTGGATGATCTCCTTGACCCGCGGGTAGCCGATCTGCATGAACCAGCGGTACGCCATGCCGTACTGCGGATTGGGCAGCAGCGCGCCGTTCTTCCACTCGACGGGGTTGCGCGCGGCGGCGTCCGAGAGCCCGAGGAAGAGGTTGCGCCAGGCGAGTACCTCGCCGATGCGGCTCTGGACCCCGCGGAAGTCCTTGGTCCCGGTGATTTCCAGCGCCTTGACGAGCAGACCGGCGATGAACTCCAGCTTCACCGCCAGCCGGGTGCACCCGTGGAAGGTGAAGCGCTCCACGAATCCCGAGCGGGCGGGGAACATCTGGACCTTGCCGAGGTGGCCGTAGACGAAGACGTTCTCCCAGGGGATGAGGACCTTGTCCAGGACCAGGATCGTGTCGTTCTCGTCCAGCCGGGAGGACAGCGGGTAGTCGAAGGGGCTGCCCATGACCGCCGCGGTGGCGGTGTAGGAGGGGCGGCAGATCAGCTTCATGCCCGGCGCGTCCATCGGGATGGTGGCGACCAGCGCGAACTCCCGCTTCTTGACCGGCAGGCCGAAGTGCGCGATGAAGTTGTAGTGCGAGAGGGCGGAGCCGGTGGCGACCACCTTGGCGCCGCTGACCACGAGACCGGCGTCGGTCTCCTTCTCGACGTGGATGAACACGTCCTCGACCTGGTCCGGCGGGAGGTTGCGGTCGACCGGCGGGTGGACGATGGCGTGGTTCCAGAACAGCACCTTCTCCTGGGACTCCCGGTACCAGCGCCGCGCGTTGTCCGAGTACGGCTCGTAGTAGTCCGCGTTGGCCCCGAGCGTCCCGAGGAACGAGGCCTTGTAGTCGGGGCTGCGCCCCATCCAGCCGTAGCTCATGCGGGCCCATTCGGCGATGGCCTTCTGGTCGGCGACCAGGTCGTCCACGCTTCGCGGAGTGGTGAAGAAGCTGTGCGTGTATCCGTCGCTGCCCGTGTCGGTCGGCCGGGTCAGGACACCTCGTTTGGCCGGATCGTGCAATGCGTCGTAGAGACGCGCCGTCATACGGATCGGATTGCGAAATGCGGGGTGCTGGGTGACGTCCTTTACGCGGTCGCCGTAGATGTATATCTCCCGGCCGTCCCGCAGGCTTTCGATGTATTCATCACCCGTCAGCGGGCGGGTCTTTCGCCGCTCGTCGGCGGGGCCGGCAGGGACATCCTGACGCTCGGTCATCAGTGTTCTTCCCTCTTCCTCTCGCACGAGGCGCGTTCAAGACAAGGTGTGCACCTCATGGTTGCAGCCGCGCGGCGCTCCGGCCTTCTCCTGGGATGCGGCGTCGGAGACGGTGGGCTCGGGGACGCCCGAGGCCCGGCCGCAGGGGGGTGATCCCGCACTTCTGAAGATGCGTCCGGGCTCCGCACACTGCCAGGGTCGTCCGTAAATATCACGGACGGCCATTTCCCGGCCTCCGGGGATAGGACATCTTTTCCAGGAGGATATGGTGCTGACGACGACCGACGTTCCCACGCGGGAACAGCTTGTTCGTCGGGCGTCCGAACTGGTCCCGGTTCTGCGAAAGAACTCGGACTGGTCGGAGGATAACCGGCGTATTCACGACGATTCGATTGAGCGTCTGGCCGACGCCGGAATCTTCCGTATGCGGGCGCCGGCCCGTTTCGGCGGTTTCGAGAGTGACACCCGGACCCTGGTCGAGGTCTCGGCCGAGCTGGGCCGCGCCGACGGCTCCACCGGCTGGATCGCCTCGGTGTACTCGATCCCCACCTGGATGGCCGGCCTGTTCCCGGACCACGTCCAGGACGAGGTCTTCTCCACCCCCGACGTCCGCGTCTGCGGCACGCTGAGCCCGAGCGCGATGGCCGCTCCGGTCGACGGCGGCATCGTGGTCAACGGCAAGTGGGGCTTCATCAGCGGCGCCCTGCACGCCCACTGGCAGGTCATCGTCGCCGTCCAGATCGCCCCCGACAGCGAGCCCATGCCCGTCATGGCGCTGGTCCCGCTCTCGGATCTCCAGGTCATCGACGACTGGCACACCTCCGGCCTCAAGGGCACCGGCAGCGTGAGCACCGTCGCGGACAACCTCTTCGTGCCCGCGGACCGCGTGCTGCCCCTCGGCGTGATCGTGCAGGGCCAGGGCGGTGCCTCCCAGGCCAACGCCGACGCCCCGATCTACCGCGCCCCGCTGCTCCCGGTCGCCTCCGCCTCCTCCGTGGGCGCGGTGCTCGGCATGGCCCGCGCCGCCAAGGAGGCCTTCCTGGCCCGGCTGCCCGAGCGCAAGATCACGTACACGAACTACGGCTCCCAGGCCGAGGCCCCGCTGACGCACCTGCAGGTCGCCCAGGCCACCCTCAAGATCGACCAGGCCGAGTTCCACGCCTTCCGGCTGGCCGACCTCGTCGACGCCAAGAACGCGTCGGGCGACCAGTGGACGCTGGAGGAGCGGGTCCGCGCCCGTGCCGACCTGGGCGCGGTCTGCGCCCTCGCCAAGGAGGCCGTGGACATCTTCGCCACGGCCAGCGGCGGCTCCTCGATCTACACCAGCGCCGCGATCCAGCGCATCTCCCGGGACGTGCAGGCCGTCAACCTGCACGCCCTGATGCACCCGAACACCAACGCCGAGCTCTACGGCCGGGTCCTGTGCGGCCTCGAGCCGAACTCCCTCTACATCTGATCCGATGGCCGCACCCGATCCGAAAGAACTGGGGACCAGCATGACCGCCTCACCCGCCTCCACGGAGATCTCCGTCTCCGACGCCGACAAGGCCGCCGTCGCGGCGCTCCCGGGCCGCATCGTCGCGGCCTGGGCACAGCACGACGCCAAGGCCTTCGCCCAGGTGTTCACGGCTCAGGGCACGATGATCCTGCCCGGCTCCTACCGTGACGGCCGCGAGGAGATCGAGGCCTTCATGGCCGCGGCCTTCCAGGGGCCCTTCAAGGGCACCCAGGTCACCGGCACTCCGCTGGCCCTGAAGTTCATCCGCTCCGACGTGGCCGTCGTGGTCACCCAGGGCGGCGTCCTGGCCCCGGGTGAGACCGAGGTCGCCGACGAGCGCGCCGTGCGCGCCACGTGGGTGGCCGCCAAGGAGGACGGCGAGTGGCAGCTCGCCGCCTACCAGAACAGCCCGCGCGACAGCGCCTGATCCGCCGGCGGGCGGGCGGCCACGGCCGTCCGCCCGCCGTACGCACGCAGAGCGGCGGCCCCCCCCCCCCCCGGGGGGCCCCCCCGCCCGGGGGGCCCCCG